>NYYM01000019.1 GCA_002685815.1 Dehalococcoidales bacterium
TCAGCGTTACCTTGAGAACCAGTTACGCAAGGCGTTTGGTTTCGATGGCACCCCGCTTCGTTTAGTCTTTAAGACCAGAGGGGAATCATGATAATTACCAAGCTACTGAGCATCGTGCTGGTGGGTTATCTCCTGGGATCCATTCCGGTGGGGCTATTGATAGGAAAGTATTATTCCAGGGTGGATATCAGGAAATACGGTAGCGGCAAGACAGGGACGACTAATGTGCTCCGGGCTGTCGGCAGAAAAGCTGCCATTCTGGCCTTGGTTCTGGACGCCTCAAAAGGAGCCCTGGCAGTATTATTCGCCGCATTAATATTTGGCAGAAACTACCTGGTAGTGGGCAACTTTGGTCTGGGGCTACTAGTGGCCCAGTGCCTGGCAGCGCTGGCGGCCATGGCGGGACACAACTGGTCTGTTTTCCTGAAATTTAAGGGGGGGAGAGGTGTGGCCACCTTTTTCGGCGGGTTGATAGCTCTCTCTCCGGTGGTAGCCCTGTTTGGCGGTCAGGTTTTCATTATCGGCATCGGTTTAACCAGATTTGCCTCGCTGGGCTCTATCGCAGGAGTGGTAGGCACCTACAGTATCCTGATTCCGCTTACCATCTTCAACGGGTTCCCGATCGAGTACCTGATCTACACCCTGATTGGCACAATAGTGATTATTATCATGCACCGGGACAACATCGCCCGATTACTGGCCGGAAAAGAACGCAAAGTGGGCGAAAAGGCCGAGGCAATAGGTACATCTCCGCCAGGAAAGAACACGGAGTAAGCTATGCCTAAAATTGCCATAATCGGCACTGGCTCCTGGGGAATAACCCTGGCGATGGCGCTGGCCGGCAACGAACTCCAGGTCAGCTTATGGGCCCGGACCGAGCAGGAAGCCGTTCAACTGGCAAATGTCGGACCCAATCCAAACCTGACCAACGGGCTGAGCTTTCCTGCTATGCTATCCATCACCAGTTCACTGGAAGAAGCCCTGGCGGGAGCAAAAGCGGTCATCCTGGTAGTGCCATCCCGGAGCATGCGGCAGAATATGAAACTGGTCGCCGGGTACCTTAGCCAGTCAATGCTGGTGGTGAGCGCCTCCAAGGGTCTGGAAATCAGCAGCGGCAAACGAATGTCACAGGTAATTGCCGAGGAGATACAGCCCGATTTCAGGTCTAACATCTGCGTTCTTTCCGGACCCAACCTCTCCCAAGAGATTCTTACTGACTTACCAGCTGCTACGGTGGTGGCCGCTAAGGACGAAGCCGTAGCCCGGAAGGCCCAGAAACTATTGACTACGCCTAACTTCTGTATCTTCACCAATACCGACGTCATCGGAGTCGAGCTAGGTAGCGCCATGAAGAATATCATTGCCTTGGGGGCCGGCATAACGGATGGACTGGGGTACGGAAACAATGCCAAGGCTGCCCTGATCACCCGGGGTCTGACCGAGATAATGGCTCTCGGGGTTGCTCTCGGAGCGAATCCATTGACTTTTTCAGGCCTAGCTGGTCTCGGTGACCTCATAGCCACCTGTGCCAGTCCGCTCAGCCGCAACCATTACGTGGGAGTGGAACTGGCCAACGGGCGTCCCCTGAAGGAGATAACAGATTCGATGACCGGCGTGGCTGAAGGGGTAAGCACGACCTTGGTCGTCTGGAATCTGGCTCAACAAATGGGCCTGGAGATGCCCATCACGGAAACATTGTATCGGGTCCTTTATGAAGGTGCCGACTTGCACCAGGCAACGATTGAACTAATGAGGGCCGGAGCTGCCCATGAGCTGGCAGGCAGGAAGTGGAAGCTATTCTCCAACCTAAAGTCCCACGAGGACTCCAACTAACCAGTCCCTGGGAACACCCGGCATTCAAAGAGCTTCTCTTATTATTTTTCCGCCGGTCCCAAGTCTTTCGCCAACTCTTCAAACAGCTGGCGCTGTTTCTTGGTCAGTGATTTAGGGGTAACCACCTTCAAGCTAACCAACTGGTCACCCTGTCCTCGGCCATGAAGATGAAGAATACCCTTGTTCTTGAGCTTAAAGACCTGCCCCGTCTGACTACCGACCGGAATCTTGAGCTTGACATCACCATCCAGTGTGGGCACCTTCAATTCTGCGCCAAGGGCGGCCTGAACAAAATTTATCGGTAACTCATAGAGAATATCGTCATCTTCCCGCACGAAAATCTTATGTTCCTTGACTGATAAGTCAAGGTAGAGATTGCCCGAGGGGCCACCCTTCGTTCCAGCGTCACCCTCACCGTTGAGACGCACCCGGGAGCCGTGCTCAACGCCGGCCGGTATCTTGACCATAATGGCCCGCTGGAATTTCTCTCGACCGATGCCCCGACACCGATGACAAGGATCAGTGATAATCTTACCATCACCCTGACACCTGGGACAGGTAGTGATATTGGTGAAGCGACCGAAAATGCTCTGCTGGACTCGGCGGACTTGGCCGCCCCCCCTGCATTCGGAACACTGGTCAGGGCTTGTACCAGGCCGACTGCCGCTGCCGTGGCACTCAGAACAATTCTCGACTCGGGATATGCTGACTTCTTCTTCAACCCCAAAGGCGGCTTCTTCCAGCGTAATGGTAAGATTGCGGTAAAGGTCAGCCCCTTGAACCGGTCCATGTCGGGCAGCCGAAGACGTCCGACCGCCAAAGAAAGCATCGAAGATGCTACCCACGCCGTCAAAGCCAAATCCCTCGAAGCCGCGACTGAAATCGTCCTCACCGCCATGTCCGAACCGGTCATAGGCACTACGCTTATCCGGGTCAGAGAGCACCTCGTAGGCTTTGTTTACTTCCTTGAACTGCTCTTCAGCTCCGTCGGTCCGATTGTGATCGGGGTGGTGCTTGAAGGCCATTTTGCGGAAAGCCTTCTTTATCTTATCTCCGTTTGCGTCCTTATCGACGCCGAGAATCTCATAATAGTCCCGTTTTGATGCCATGTTTATATAGCGCTGTCACTTTCTCCTTGATATGCCGGAAGGAACCAAACTATTTAAAAGGGCTCCCCCAGACTTCACCAAAAAAGAATCTCTCAGGATGGGCTTCGCCCGTCTGTTACTTCCTGTATGTCATCACACCTCGCGGAATTCGCCCTCTACAGTTCCTTCCCCCTCTGCTTCCGGTTCCGGGGGTTGCTCGCCCTCGGGTGGAGCTTCCTCGCCTGTTGATGGTGGCGGTTCCTGCTGATAGATGGCCACCCCGACCTTTTGCATGGTCTCGTTCAGTTCCTGAGTCGATTGACGCAGAGCGTCCATATCTGTTCCCTGCAGTGCTGAACGCACCGCCTCAACTTTACCTTCTACTTCCTGGTTTAGCTCATCAGATATTTTGTCCTTGTTCTCTCGCAATGTCTTTTCGGCAGTGTAGGCTGAGGTATCAGCGGTATTACGTGTCTCCACTTCGTCACGGCGCTGGGCATCCTCGGAGGCGTGCACTTCTGCATCCTGTTGCATCTTTTCCACCTCATCCTTGCTCAAACCACTGGAGGCTGTAATGGTGATTTTTTGCTCCTTACCGGTACCCTTGTCGTGAGCCTTGACACTGAGAATGCCATTAGCATCAATATCAAAGCTGACCTCGACCTGAGGCAAACCCCTCGGTGCCGGAAGGATACCATCCAGCATAAACCGTCCCAAGGTCCTGTTATCCGACGCCATCGGTCTCTCTCCCTGGAGGACATGAATTTCCACACTGGGCTGGTTATCAGCAGCGGTGCTGAAAATCTGGCTTTTTGAAGTGGGGATGGTGGTATTGCGAGGGATTAGCGGAGTAGCCACAGCACCGAGGGTCTCGATACCCAGAGTCAGTGGAGTGACGTCCAAAAGCAGAACATCCTTAACCTCTCCTTTAAGCACCCCCGCCTGAATTGCGGCCCCAATAGCCACCACCTCATCCGGATTAACCCCTTTGTGCGGTTCTCTGGCGAACAGTTCAGTTACCTTTTGCTGAACTAGGGGCATTCTGGTCTGACCACCGACCAACACGACCTCATCAATCTGGGCTGCGGTCTTATCGGCATCTTTGAGAGCCTGCCGACAGGGATCCAGAGTCTTGTCCACCAGGTCCATAACCAGTTGTTCCAGCTTGGAACGACTTAGAGTAATGTTAAGGTGTTTGGGGCCACTGGCATCGGNGGTAATAAAGGGAAGGCTTATCTCGGTCTGCTGGACGGTGGATAGCTCGGACTTAGCCTTCTCTGCAGCTTCCTTCAGCCGCTGCAGAGCCAACTTGTCCTGTCTCAGGTCTATTGCCTGTTCACGCTTAAACTCNNCGCAGAGCCAGTCAATAACCCGCTGGTCGAAATCGTCGCCTCCGAGGTGGGTGTCACCGTTAGTTGATTTTACCTGGAAAGTACCCTCTCCCAACTCCAGTATAGATACATCGAAGGTACCGCCCCCCAGGTCATAAACGGCAATGGNCTCGTCCTCTTTTTTATCCAGGCCGTAAGCTAAGGCGGCGGCTGTCGGTTCGTTCACTATCCTCAGCACATCCAATCCGGCTATTTTACCTGCNTCCTTGGTAGCCTGTCGCTGACTATCATTAAAGTAGGCGGGGACGGTAATAACAACCTCATTAACCGTCTCTCCAAGATAAGCCTCGGCATCAGTCTTAAGCTTCTGCAGAATCATTGCCGAGATTTCGGCAGGACTGTATTCCCCGTCGCCCATTGCGACCCTGGCGTCACCATTAGATGCTTTAGTGATTTTGAAAGGCAGCAGCTTTTTATCGTAGTCCACGGAGGATTCATCGAATTTTCGTCCCACCAAACGCTTGATGCTGAAAATNGTATTGTCAGGATTAGTGATGGCCTGGCGTTTAGCAACCGTCCCCACCAGGCGCTCGCCGCTCTTGCTTACCGCCACAGTTGAAGGAGTGGTACGTCCCCCCTCAGCGTTAGCAATAATTACCGGTTCTCCTCCCTCCATCACAGCTGCCGCAGAAAAAGTTGTACCTAAATCGATTCCTATAACCTTTGCCATAATTACTCCTCCTAATTCACGAGAGCACGACCTGCCCGTCTATATCTGAGTCAAGTTCTCCAGTTTGTTTCTTATCACTCGCTACTTCTCCATTTCCCACCACTACCATACTCGGGCGGATGACTCTATCGTTCAGCTTATAACCCTTTTGTAATTCTTCGATGATTATCCCTTCTTCACCCTTATCTTGCCTCATGGCCTCGTGCAAATTAGGGTCAAAGGGTTGACCGAGTCCCTCAATGGACGAGATTCCCTGTGATTCCAGACTTGCCTGGAATTTATTACCAATGAGCTTAATGCCACCCACCCAGCCATCGTCAGCCAATTCAGACGGAATCGAAGCCAAGGCCCGTTCCAAGTCATCCAGAGCCGCCAGAAAACCAACCGCCAGCATTGATTTGGCGAAATTGCCCAGTTCCCCTTTTTCCTGTTCACTACGGCGTTTGTAGTTGGCAAAGTCTGCCTGGACTCTCTGCCAATTTGCCAGATAGTTACCCGCTTTCTCTTTCTCCTCAGCCAAAGTCTGCCTTAACGCCTCCACATCCTCCTCCACTCCAATCTCCGGCTCTGTTCCGGGATTTCCTTCTTCCGGTTCCTGATTTATCATATTGTCATCTTCTTCCCGCTCGGCCTCCGGCTCTCTTTCGGGATAAACCTTTCCCCTTAAAAAGAGAGGGGAAATGGGTAAATGAGACAGCCTCCGCCCTTCTGTGGCTCTCACCTGCCGGCTGATCATCAATTGGCCAAATCGGGGTTGAGCTCGCCTGGGGTTTCTCCTCCATATAGTTTAGCCACCAGCCCGCTGAGCACCAGGGAAAGATAGTTTACGGTAGCGATGGTACGGGCGTAGGGCATCCGCGTAGGCCCAATCACGCAGATGGTTCCGGCGGCCCCGTCTGGCAGACCGTACTGGCTGATAACCACGCTGTAATCGTGAATGGCTTCCGCTTTATTCTCCCGACCTATGATCACGTGCACCCCCCGACTGGTTGGCCGGGACGTCAGAATACTACTCAGTAGATTTCGCCGCTCGATCAACTCCGTTAAGGTCTGCACCAACCAGTGGTTTTGGGTAAGTTCTGGCTGATTAAGGGTAAAATGCAGACCATCCAGGTAAGGATCCTGAAACTCCTGGCTATCTTCGGCCTCCATTAAGTCTAGCAGGCATTCGGTTATCTGTTGCTGGTCAAAAGTGAGNCCGCTATTCTTATCGGTGATTTGAGACCCGGTTAGACCAGTGTAAATATCATTCAGCATATTGGCCATGACCGTTAGCTCATCCTGAAACACAATCCGATCAAAATTGACCAGCTGCTGTCTTACTTTGGCCCCTCGCAACACCAGCACAAGCAGAACCAGCGAATCCTGGAGGCTGACCAACTCCAGGTGCTTAAACTGGCAGGCCTCCGTTCTAGGCATAGAGACCAGGGCCATATTCTGAGCTTTCTGAGCGGTCAAGGTAGCCGCCAGNTGTAGCCAGCCTTCCATCTCCTGCTCCACCTGGTGAAAAAGGTGGCTTACCAGACGCTGCTCAGCCACNGGGAACTGGACNTCACCCAAAGACGCAACGTAGCTGCGATAGCCCTTATCCAAAGGTATGCCACCAGCCGAGGGATGAGGACGAGTGATATAACCCTCCTGCTCCAGGTGGGCCATCTCGTTGCGAACGGTGGCCGCACTTACCCCCAACTCATAGTCGCTACTGATACTATGCGATGGCACCGGTGCAGCGCTAATAATGTATTGGCCTACAATGGATTTAAGTATTGTCTCAGTCCGAGGAGACAGCATCTCAGCCCTCCCGTTAGCAGTCTAGCCTTTAGACTGCTAACTCCTTTTTAACATTTTTTGGCAGTCTTTGTCAAGGGAACCACTGCAAGGAAGCAATTGACCGCCAAACCGAGCTGTGTTATATTTAAGGCTAGAAAGATGGAAATTAATTGGTTAGGTCACTCCTGTTTTAGACTCAAAGGCAGCCAGACTACAGTCATTACCGACCCTTATTCACCCGATCTGGGCTACTCATTGGGCAAGCAAACCGCTGATATCGTAACCTTAAGCCACCAGCATCCAGGCCATTCCTATGTTGGAGGCGTTGGAGGTGACCCGAGGATCGTTGCCGGACCAGGTGAGTATGAAATCGGTGGCATTCTGATTGTGGGGATGCAGACTTTCCATGACGAGGAACGGGGAAAATCCAAAGGCAGAAATACTGTTTATCTTATTGAAGTCGATGAGCTATCAATTTGCCACCTTGGTGACTTGGGGCAGCTGCTTACTGCCGAGCAGGCGGAAGAAATAGAGGATGTCGATGTTTTACTCCTGCCAGTGGGTGGAGAGTCTACCATTGATGCTTCCCAAGCGGCCCGGGTAGTACGCCAGCTTGAGCCAAAAGTAGTGATCCCAATGCACTACAAAACAGACGCAATCAAGCGAGAACTGGAGCCGGTGGACAGGTTTCTCAAGGAAATGGGGGCCAACGATGTCACCTCTCAGCCCAAACTGTCTCTAACCAAAACGAACTTGCCCCTCAGCACCCAGGTTTACCTGCTTAACTATTGAGTTGACCCCGTCCAGGCACGCTATCGTCATCATCCGCTGGCCATCGCTGGCGCGATCCTTCCCAAACCTGCACTGGTACTGGAGTACGTGACAGTCCATCAAGCAAAACATATCCTGAATGATCTTCTCCTCTTGTTCAACAACGTTCTCCCTTCATGCAAGGCAAATGTCAATCCCCATTGCCGCTAAGTCCTTCGGCTACGATCGTGGCAGTATGGATCATTTTCGGTGGCTGTGAAGAACGTAGCCCGGCAAAGCATACCNTCTCTGAAACGGGACGGTCAAGACGACATTCGGCCAGAATTGCTANTCGGTTCTGGACCGCTTCATCGTGACTACCAGCATCAGCAGGGTAATCAGTAGTATAACGATGGTCAGCAGCAGGGCTCTGGCCAGATAAATTCCCCAGTCGGGGAAGGCCTGCTGAGGCGGGGGTGTAGTTTGGGGTGGCACTGGTGGCGGCGCGAGCGAAGATGGTGGCGTCGATAAGGGTAATGGCTCCGGCGTTGGAGATTGTTCAGGCGATGGGGCCGGTTCCGGTTCTGAGACAGGTGAAACCGGTGCCGCCCCAGTAGTGAAGCCTCCAACGGCACTCCAGGCTCCATAACTGCCAGAACCGCCGGCCCTGACTTTCCAGTAGTAGGAGGTATTGTAGTCCAGACTTGTACTGCTTTGCCAGGCAGTGGCCGGCAGAGAGTATTCATCGATTTTCAATATGGTGGGATTCCCAAAATAGAAATCGGTCGAGACTATCAGCTCGTAGCTCTCGGCTCCGGCAATAGCGCCCCACTGAAACAAAGGTTTCAGGACTACCCCGCTGGCTCCAACTTTGGGGCTGAACAGCTCAGGGGCAACGACTGCGGGTCCGAGACCGGTGGTGAAGTACCTTTCCCTTGACCACTGGCTCATGAGCGGTTCGGTGGCTCTCACCCGCCAGTAGTAAGTGGTATCAGCATCAAGTGCCGGTAACCTTGCCGAACTTGCCCCGGTGCTCCCCTCGAAATTTGCCGGAACGGTAGAGAAATCAGTATCGTAGTCAAGTTGCCACTTGTACTGGGTAGCCCCGCTCATCGTTTCCCACTCAATGATCACGTTTCCAGTACCGACGGCCGATACTTTATCGGGGGGTGAGGAGGGGGCGAGTGGCCGTGTCAGGCTATCGACAAAGGTCATGAGCCTGGTGTTGATGGTATCGAGCGACCACAATTGATTTCCTCTCAGCCACAAACCTCTCAGACTGACCCCGTCATCAAAACCCCGGGTTACTGTCTCAAAAGTGGGGCCCGAGGTATAGGTTGGATCAAGCGAGCGCTCCATGCCTCCTTTTTTGGCGGCGGTATTTACGGGTTCCGTACTGGTGGCATACAAAGCCCCATCAACCGACATGGCCAATTGGCTGAGTTGGCTGCCAGCAGGCAGGGTGCTGTCTACGCTTTCCCATTTCGTACTTTCATCGATGACAAAGCGGTAGACACCCTTGTCGGCGGAGCTACTGGCAGCATAAACGGTCTTGTTGGCACCAAATTCAGCATCAAAGGCAACAGCTATCGAGCCGAAAAGCGGAGGTGAGCCGGCATCCAGCGGCAACGATTTAAACGAGGTACCGTTATCACTGGAGTAGTAGACCCATCCGTTGGTATTGCCTATCAGGATAGTCTCATCCCGCTCATAGTCGGGTGAGAGGGCAATTGACTCCAATGTCTGGCTTCCGGCGGCTACCCCGGCCGAAAAGGACAGACCGCCATCCGTGGAGGAGTAGACCAATCCGTTACTGCCATTATGGCTGGCTAGGAATATTGTATTATCATCAACCAATGCCCATGCATCGACAGAGAAAGGAACACCTCGTTGCCGGAAAGTTTGTCCATTGTCCGCTGACCTCCAGATAGCCGGATTACCTCCACCGGCCCCGGCCAGGTAGACCACCCGGCTACCGCTACCGTGTCCGTGAGGAAGCTCGACCAATCTGAGGCTGTCCACAGAAGACGGAAGGCTGCTGAATACCCTTTCCCACCTGGTTCCTCCGGTGAGGCTCCGCCACAAACTGTATTCAGTGTGTGTTCCATCAAAGGTAAGCATAAACAAGCCATTATCCTCAGGGTAGTCAGGAGACACAGCCAGGTCAATGATGCCGTTGGAGCTTATCCGGGTGTCAATCAAGCCCGCCTGGTTCCAGATAACCCCACCATCCCCGGTGAATGACAAAGCACTCTCGGTGCCAGTTGTAGCAGCGTATGCTGTACCGCTGTCCTTAAAATCAGGAGCCATAAGCAGGTGGGTGTTAGACTGTCCGGTTGGGGCTTTGGTACTTTTTGCCCAGCTAATGCCGCCGTCGGTACTTATGTACACTTGCGCACTACCAGCCATACCAGCCAGCAGACTGACAGCAGTGGTGTCACCGCTGACTGCCAGCCCGGCCACATCCATACTATTCAGGTTGTAGTCGGCGCCAACATTAAGATCTATAGCCATCGAGGCGTCCGGCGCCCGGGCCCCATGCACTTTATAGACGTCACCGTTACCACTGCCGGTATCGATAGCCACGAAGAGGATATAGTCTCCGTCGACGGCATCATAGTCCTCCGGGAAAGCAATAACCGCTGCTTCTGATACCAGACCTTGAATAGTGGCACCGGAGATAGCCTGATTCCATGCACCGGAGTCGATTCTGCTGGTAACAAAGGTGTCTTGCTCATCAGTGACCACAGCCACCAGTTGGAAGTCAGCAGCGAAGTTTGGAGAGAAGACGAGGTCACTGACATCGTAGCTGCCGAGACCGGTGTCCACCCATCCAGCCATCACCTCAGTTTCATCCAGAGTATAGACGCCGCCAAATTGTGAGCTATCGTGGTCTATGGTGCCGGCGGCAACAATGCTGTTTCCGTCAAGCCGGCCAACGTCAATGCCAGAGATAGTTATGTTATCGACACCGGCTCCACCCGGCCCCACCGGTAGCTGAATAAAGCTTGCACCTGCATTTGAAGACTTATGAACGGTTGACGGAGTAGCGTAGTAAATAATATTAGCATCGTCAGAGGCAATGACGATATCTACTATGGGATCCCGGACATCGCCTGTATGCGACCAGCTAAAACCGGAATCCACGGATTTAAAGAGTGTGTAGCTGGTCGCCGACGGGTTGGCGTAAGCGTAAAGAGTGCCATCATTCGCCATAGTCAAGTGCCGGACATTTGAATCAGCTGCCAACACCCAGGCATCTGTCTCTCCCCCGGTAGGAATATTAACCCTGGACCATTTAACTTCATCCACCTCAAGCAGTTTAGCAATGAAGACATCAGAAAATCCGGCGAGGGTTCTCTGATAAGGAGTCAGGGTGGGAAAATCACTAGAGAATGTGATTCCGGTAACATAGGCATCACCCGCAGTGTCTACAGTTATGCCAAAGCCGACATCATTGGCCTCGCCCCCGAGATAGGTGGAGTAAATCAGGTCATCACCCGTGACAGAAAATTTGGCTACAAAGCCATCCCAGCCTCCTGCAAGTGTTTCCTGATAGGCATTCTCAGTGGGAAAGTCGGTAGAATTTGTATCCCCGGTAACATAGGCATTACCCGATGAGTTAATGTTCATACCATTAGCATAGTCATAGCCGCTGCCACCGATATAAGTGGAGTAGACCAGAACATTACCGGCGGGTGAGAGCTTGGCAACAAAACCATCGGCGAGTCCGCCGAGTATCCCTTGATAGGCATTCCGGGTGGGGAAATCGGTAGAATAGGTAAGTCCGCCGACGTAGACATTACCCGTGGCGTCAACAGCCGTCCTGTAGGCATGGTCATTACCACTGCCACCAAGGTAAGTGGAGTAATCCAAAGTTTTACCGGTGGCTGCGATCTTAGCGACAAAGACATCCCAGCCGCCACCGTGCATCGCCTGAAAGGCGTTTCGCGTGGGGAAGTCCGCAGAGCTGGTATAACCGGTGACGTAGGCACTGCCGGATGGGTCAATAGACATACCGTTAGTAAAATCATTGCCACTGCCGCCAATGTAGGTAGAGTACACCAGGTCATCGCCAGCGGGGGACAGCTTGGCAACAAAACCATCAGCGAGCCTGTTGAGAGTTCCCTGATAAGCATCCTTAGTGGGAAAATCACCGGAAAAGGTGTGCCCACCGATGTAAGCGCTGCCCTTTGGATCCACAGCTATCCTGTAGCCAATGTCATTTTTCTCGCCGCCAAGATAGGTGGAGTACTCCAGAGCATTACCAGAGGGGGAAAGCTTGGTAACAAAACCTTCCCAACCCCCGAAATAGGTGTCTTGAAACGGATTCAGGAGGGGGAAATCACTGGAATAGGTATATCCGGTGACATACGAATTTCCCGATGAGTCAACGGCCAAGCTGTACCCATAATCATTGTCACTACCCCCAAAATAAGTGGAGTAAACCAGGCTCTTCCCGGAACCAGAAAGTTTGGTGACAAAGGCATCATCTTGGCCGGTGTTGATCGGTTGATATGTACCCTTGGCGGGGAAATCACTGGAGTCAGTCTTTCCGGTAACATAGGCATCGCCGGATGAGTCAAGAACAATGTCAAAGCCATAATCAGTGCCGCCTCCACCGAGGTAGGTGGAGAATGCCAATATCGGGTCGATAACCAGAGGACGATTAGCGTCATATTCACCCAGTTCAAAGCCGACTTGCCGATTATCGAATAGGGCGTAACCACCGGCAATAGAACGCTGAATCCCATTTTCCACCTGATAGATGACCGGAGCTTTCAAAGTTATTTCGCTGGCAGTCAGACGCAAAATAAGGTTGCCTCCGGCATCAAGTCCAAGTCCCTCTATACCTTCAAAACCCAGTCTTATTGCGCCGGAATCAGCTCCAGGAGCAAGGATGAAGTCGTACTCTATCTGTCGATGGTTGCCGTAGTAATCAAGGTCGATCCCGGGGTAGATGCTCTGATACCTGACCCTGGCGTAGGTGGCAACGTCAGTGTACCAGCTATCAGAGTCGCTACCGATCAAATAGTTGCTCTTGCCGGAAAGCTCCTCAATCCCCGACACCCGCGGTTCGGGATCAGCCCCAACGAGATGCATGCGCAACACGTCATTTTCAGTGGTCCTGAAATCCCCGGCATCATCGATAGTCTGGACAGCGGTCTTGCCCAATGTCAATACTGCCTCACTATCCGTCAAGAACAAGGCGTAGCCATTACCCCGCGAAAGGAACCTAACCTCCGGATGGCTTTGACCAAAGTTAGCCTCAAAACTCAAAGGAAGTTCAACGTAGGCTTCAGCCAGACGGGCTTGGGCAGCTCCATCAACTCCGGCGAATTCAATCAGGTTATTATCGCTCGTTTCAGAAAGAATCAGCGGCCCGGGTTGTTGCGTTGAGACAGATGGTTCAGCAGCTGCCGGACTGGTAAAGGAAAATAACGCGAACAGGGTCAGCAGCAGAGCCATTGCCAGACAGACGAAAAAGATCCTTGATGTCACCGCGGGGCGAGTTCCGTCCTTGCTTGTCAACATGTAGCGAATTTTATCTCTGCCCCGGCCAGAAGTCAAGACAATAGAAGAGGAGGCCGCTAAAAGCGGCCTCCTCTTAATCGAGTCAGGTATTATCCTTCAAGTCAAGACCAAGTGGGTAGCTAGGCTACACGCCGGGTTCTAACTATCAGGACTATCAAGGCAATAACCAGTGCAGCTCCGATACCGATTATCGTCAGCAGCATCCAACTTGGGATTGATTGCTGTACGACTTCAGTTTTCGTTGTCGGTATTTCGATGACCGTCACCTTGGCCGGCGGAGCCGGTTCAGTGATGGTAACCACCGTCGGTTCGGGTGCTGCTGGGGGTGCTGCCACGGTGGTGAATACACCGGTTGTCCATGGGCCAGCCGGAACAACTACGCTCCTTCGGCTTGTATAGGGTTCAGCAGTTATGCCTCTCACCCTCCAGTAGTAAGTCGTGGAGTTGGACAGACCCTCTGTAACAGCGTAGAAAGNGCTGTCAACGTTGTGACTAAACTCAATAATCTTGAAGCTTGGGTCTTCCGAAACCTCGAGTTGGTACCGGATAGCTCCTTCGAAGGTCGCCCAGGTCAGCACCGGATTGGTGCCGACATCACTGGCTCCGATCACCGGGTCACCGACAGTAAACGCAGGTGGCGGGATCTCCTGGGAGTCAACGGTGAAGCTGCGAGTTTCGGACCACGGGCTGTTAAGAGGTGTGGTCGTCCTGACCCGCCAGTAGTAGGTCGCCCCAGGCAGGAACTCAGCCGTGGCACCAGCCCCATAGGGGCCAATTACCGTAGCTATTGTATTGGTAGTAATGGTACCGGTCCAGGTCTGAGCGACAATTACAGCGTCGAAGTCGGAATCGGTAGCAATCTGTAGCAGGGCGGAATCAATATCAGCGTCATTATACCTTGAGAAGATGAAAGTGACATCATAGGCCCGACCACTGCCTGTGTTAACCCCAACACTTGCCCCATCAGCCGGTGAAACCAGGGTAGTAGGAATCGCGGAAACCTTATCCGTGAAACTCTCCAGAGCCGGGCTGGTGGTATCAATCGCAAACAGCTTGACGTCCCCATCTGCTTCGAGCGCTGTCTTTAGGGAATTCGGGGAGCCTAAGTAGGTCTCACCGGAGGCGGGATCAGAAGTCCACTGAGCGTCCGTAGTGGAAACAGCCGTCGTCAGTCTCTGGGACTGCCAAACCGAACTGCTCGCGGTAGCATTACCCGTCACCACATAGACCACTCCTCCAACCTGGCCGATACCGGTAATTGGTAAGGTGGTGGTGCCTCTGGTGGAGGCGGGAGCCGTGGAGGTGGTGGCAGTCTTCCTCTTCACCGATGTTCCGATACCGACGTAGATAATGTTGTTGTCGGCATAAGCATCATCGGCTACTATTACGGGGTTACCGGTACCGAAGTCAACCATTCGGCTGAAGGTGGCCCCGGCGTCCTTGGAGAAAGCAACACGACCGGTGGTGCCGCTGTAGAAGACATCACCGTTCGGAGCCAAGTATATCGAGTAAGGAGTGAGTGATTCGGTCGGCTCCTTGGAAGTGCCCCAGCTTGCCCCGGAATTAGTCGTCTTGGAGACGCCCTGGCCGGCAGCACTATCCAGTGCGTAGGCCGTCGCGGCGTCAGCAACGACGAAGTCCTGAACGGAGGTTACCTTGGAGTTAGGAATAGACTTCCATGAAGTCAGACCGGAGTTCTTACTCACCCACATGTTGGTAGTTCCCGTGGAAGCTATGTAGACTGCCGTGGAATCATCGGGCGCGACACGAATCATGTATGACGCCGAAGCGTTCACTGTCGCATTCTTCGCATTGAACGTCCTGACCCATCTGGTCACTCCGAGGATCTTTGTCTTAATCCAGACGCTGGTATCGCGTGCTTGACCAGCTTCACTTTGGTCGTGGGTCGTCACGTAGACCGTGCCGCCATCGCCACTGATGGCGAAGTCATCGAATGAACTGGCTGCGGTATCAATCAGAGCCACATCGTTGAAGGCATAGCCATCATCGGTGGAGAGAGCTATAGCACTCTCGTCACCGGAGGTGCCGGCAACAACGGTATCGCCGGATAAGGCAACGACGGTCCCGCTGGCGCCACCCGGCTGTTTCAGAGATTGGACTCTGCTAGCCTTGGGGGCGGTGGCCGTTGGACTGGTATACTGGTACACCCTGTTGACACTATAGGCGCCCGCGACGAGTAAGCCATCGTCGTTGTAGGCAATGCTGCTGATCGCGCCCGGGTCGCCACCGCTCCAGGTCTGGAAATCCCTCTGGACGATGTCGGTTAAGCGCATGACACCGCCGCCGGAAGTATTCCCGGCCACGGACACGAAAGCAACTCGCTCACCCTCGTCATTGGCCAGGTAGGTTGCTGGAAAAGCGATATCCGCGGCTATCAGGTTACCAGCGATAGCGGTAGTGGGGGTAAGTACGATACCACCCGTCCAGCTGGAATCAGCGTCAGACATATAGTCAATCGACCCGTTCCATTCGTAGTCTCCGGTCTCATAGCGGAAGAGTTGGAATGTCGTACTAGTGGCATTACCGCTAACGACGGCGATTGCCTTGTCCGTCAGGTAGTTGGGCGAGTACTTGACCGCATTGATAGCTATTTGGCTGGCAGTCTGGCCAGTACCAGCCCGGGCCGTCCAGCTTTGGGCCATGGACGTCTTCAGTGTCCACAGCTCGGCAGCTCCACCCAACGTGGCACCGCCAACGGCCAGGTAGCGAGTAGACCCCGGGGCGATGTCAATGGCGTTAAGGATCGCGCCGGTGGCAGGGTAATTCAGATCGGTCCAGCTTGAGCCGCCATTAGTGGAGTACTCAATCTCGTTGGCGCTGGTGATAATGGCAACTACATCAGCGTCATCCGAAGCCACAGCCACTGCTTTAACAGTGACCCCGGCGGGGAAAGAAGTGGTATCCTCCAGACCGCTCCATTTGACACCACCATCCGTTGATTTGTACAACGGAGTAGCCGCTACATCCGTAGCTGCAAAGACGGTGTCACCATTGGCCGCAATATCGACGATGTTAATACCGGCTTTGAGGGTGTTTTCGTACGTCGACGTTGAGGTCATGCTTGTTTCAGCGCCCCACGAG
>NYYM01000020.1 GCA_002685815.1 Dehalococcoidales bacterium
CTTTCATGGGCGTCTTTCTCTTTTCCAGGATCCGGGTTAGTACCTGAGGAGTAAAATCTTCATCAAAAGGCTCCGGGCCGAGTTTGCCGATGATACTATTCCGGTTTTTCACCAGGCGCAGAACGCCGAATTTCCGGGGGTCACGGAAGGCGATATCGGTATCATTGTCCAGATGAATTACGGCCCGAGTGTACTTGGGTAACTCTTCGCTCTTCTGCATGACAATCAGTGAGCCGGTCATCTTCAAATGGATAATGAGGGTATCCCCCCCGCTCAGACTAAGAGAAAGGTATTTCCCTCGCCGGCTGATATCAGTAATTTTCTGACCGGTGACAGCGGCGCGGAACTCGTCGGGAGACGGTTCCTTGACTATCCCCTCCCATAACAAGGTGACGCCGGTTATGCTGCGTCCCACAACATGGGGTATAAGCTCATTCTTTACCGTTTCTACTTCAGGAAGTTCAGGCATTCAGGTACATACCTCCACTTATTTCAGTTCTTCCCAGTTCTGTCCGCTATGGACATCTACTTTTACAGGTATATCAAGCTCTAAGGCCGAGGACATTATGTCAGGAACAAGCCGGCGCATCTCTTCAAGTTCATCCATCGGCACTTCAAAGAGAAGCTCATCATGTACTTGAAGCAGCATTTTGGTCTTCCCCCGCCGCTCGCCCATCTCCCGATACAAGTTAATCATGGCCACCTTTATTATGTCCGCCGAGGTGCCCTGTACCGGCATGTTTATCGCCATGCGCTCGGCAGCCTCCCTTATTTGCCGGTTAGGAGAGTTAATTTCAGGAATCGAGCGCCTCCTGCCCAGTAACGTTTGAACGTAGCCAGTGTCCCTAGCCTGTTTCTTGGTGGAGTCCAGGTACTGTAGAACACCGGGGTACTTTTCAAAGTAAGAAGCGATAAACCGGGTGGCCTCTTCCCGTGACAGCTCAGTCGCCCGCTCCAGCCCGTAATCACTCATACCGTAGATAACTCCAAAGTTCACCGTTTTAGCTACTCGCCGCATATCAGCGGTCACCTGGGAACTATCCACCGCAAAAAGCTGGCTGGCGGTGGCAGAATGAACATCTTCATCGTGCTTAAATGCATCAACCAGGCGTTGATCGTGAGAGAGGTGGGCCAGAGCTCGAAGGTCAATTTGTGAATAATCTGCACTCAGCAGGCAGGAGCCAGGGGGGGCAATAAAGGCCTGCCTGACCTGTCTTCCCATCTCGCCCCGGACGGGAATGTTCTGCAGATTTGGGTCACTCGAAGAGAGACGACCGGTAGCTGTTCTCGTCTGATTAAAGCTGGTATGCAGACGGCCTGTCTCATGGTTTATCAGACCGGGCAGGGCATCAACATAAGTTGATCTCAGCTTGGCGAACTGACGATAGTCAAGAACAAATTCTATGATAGGGTGGGTTCCACGCAGCCCTTCCAGGATAGAGGCATCAGTGGAATAGCCGGTTTTCGTCTTGCGGCCGGAAGGCAAACTCATCTCCTCAAAGAGAACATCACCTAGCTGTCGGGGTGAGTTTATGTTGAACTGATGGCCGGCACTAGCGTATATCTCAGCTTCAAGTTTCAATAACTGTTCACCGAGACCACGTGACATCTGCCTCAATAATTCCGTGTCCAGAGCTATGCCGTTTCTCTCCATCTCGATAAGTACCGGCACCAACGGCATCTCAACCCCGACAAATAGCTGCCACAACCCGGAGCGGCGTAACTCAGGACCGAGTAACTCAGCCAGTTGCCAGGTCATATCGGCATCGGCACAGGCATAATCAGAAGCCCGCTCTATCTCTATCTGAGACATTGAGAGCTGCTTGGTTCCCGAACCGATGAGCTCAGAAATAGGCGTCATTTCTACACCCAGACGGCTGAAAGCGAGGGCTTTCAAACCGATAGAATTCTCGTTGAGCAGGTGAGCCGCCACCATAGTATCAAAAGTAAAGTTAGTGACGATCACACCGTACCCGGCCAGCACAGTTATGTCATATTTCCCGTTTTGGGCCACCTTAGACAAAGCCGGGTCTTCAAAGAGAGGAGTAAGACGCTCAATGACGTACTCCAACGGTATTTGCTCTACCTGTCCCCAGCCGACATGCCCAACCGGGATGTAGTAAGCCTCTCCGGAAGCGGGTGACAGAGATATGCCGACCAGTTGAGCGGCCATAACATCCAGACTAGTCGTCTCCAGATCGAAGGCAAACGACTCTACCGATGAGAGACGGGTAAAGAGGTCATCAAGAGCTGAAGTGGTGTCTATGGTGCAATAATCGCGTCGTGGAGGTGGACCAGTTTCAACTTTGGCCGTAACTCCGGTTGTCTCCCCGGCCATTTCAGGTAATTTGGGTAACAGGCTGTAGAACTCAAGCTCGCGGAAGAGCTCGGTCAATTTATCGCGGTCATAATGAACTAATTGACATTCTTCCAGATTAAGCGTGACCGGAGCTTGAATGTCAATCGTAGCCAGCTTCTGACTCTGACGGGCAGCGGTTTCATTCTCCTGCAGTATGGCCTGGATTCTAGCCGGGGTTACCAGGTCAAGATGGGCGTAGATTTCATCCATAGAACCAAACTGATCGAGCAGCTTGACGGCTGTCTTGCCGCCGATACCAGGGACACCGGGAATATTGTCCGAAGTATCGCCTACCAATCCCTTAAAATCAGCGATCTGACGTGGGGTGACGCCGTATTTTTCTTTCACGGCGGCTTCGTCAAAGAGTGTGGTATCGCTGACCAAGCCTCTGGGCTTAGGGTAAAGAATATTTACCTGAGGCGATACCAACTGCATGATGTCCCCGTCACCGGTAACTATTATGGTATCAATTCCTTGCCGGCTAGCCTGATCGCTTAACGTGCCCAGAACATCATCGGCTTCGTAGCCATCAATCTCATAAATGGGCATGTGAAAGGTCTCCACCAGCTGTCTTACCCGTCCGAACTGATTGACCAGTTCATCTGGAGTAGGCGGACGGTGGGCCTTGTACTGGTCATACATTTCGTGCCTGAAGGTGGGAGCTCTGGTATCAAAGGCGATGGCGTAGCAGGTGGGTTTCAGGTCGTTTATTACCTTGAGCAACATCTGGGCAAAGCCAAAAACGGCCGTCACCACCTCACCGGTTTTGGGCACCGTGAACACTGTCGAAGACCTACTATTCTGGAAGGCGTGATAGGAACGGTGCACTATAGCATGACCATCGAACAGCACCAGAAGCGGTTTTTGCATAGGCCTATTATAGCAGAGTCAGATTGATTTGGGTTAGCCAAGCAGAAGGGGAGGAATTCATCTTACGATCGGCAATCCTTCCGCCTTCCATTCAATAATACCGCCGGTCAGATGGTCAATTCTGGTAAAACCAAGCTCGTCCATTAACTCTGTGGTCTGTCCGCTACGGTTGCCGCTCCGACAATATAGGAGATATATCTTGTCCTTGTCCAGAACGTCAAGCTCATCACGAAAAGTGTCAGCGTAGAAGTCTATATTGATCGCAGTTTCTATGTGCCCGTCGTCAAATTCCTCAGGCGTTCTCACGTCAAGAATAACGAAACCCGGGTTATCCCGGTTTTCCTCTACCAGAGCGGAGGCTCGCCGGGCAGAATAATCTTCGACTACACGGCTGTTTACCCCCGGTGGGGTAGCGCAGGCCCCTGTCAAAACTGCCCCTACAAGCAACGACATTGAGAGCAGGAGCGTAATCAGGCTTTTCAGCCTTATCTTTGGCATAAGCTCTTATCCCTTCTAATTTTGTCGACAGCCGGATATTTCCTGCCGCTCAGTATGGCAGGGCGGACAGCATTCAGACGAGAGTGCAAAACTCAAAAGCGGGGTCAGGTGAAACTCATTCACCTTTATTCTACCCCTATACTTTGCGATAACGGAAACAATCCATGGTATGGTCATTCACCATTCCAGTGGCCTGCATGTAGGCGTAGCAGGTTGTCGGACCAACGAATTTGAATCCTCTCTTGATCAAATCTTTACTCATGGCTTCCGATTCAAATGTTCTGGAGGGGACTTCATTCATTGCCTTCCAGGCGTTTTTCTTCTGCTGCCCGCCCACAAACTGCCAAATATAGGTGTCAAAACTGCCGAACTCCTCAGCAACGGCCAGAAATGCTCCGGCATTCCGGATAGTCGCCATGATCTTGAGTCTATTGCGGACAATTCCGCTATTCAAAAGAAGCTCCTCTACCTTTCTATCATCGTACCGAGCTATCTTCTCGGCATCAAAGCCGTCAAATGCCTTTGTATAGCCATCTCGCTTATTGAGGATAGTTAACCAGTTTAATCCGGCCTGTGCTCCTTCCAAAATAAGAAGTTCAAATAGCTTTCGGTCCTCATGCTGAGGGACTCCCCACTCTTCGTCATGATACCTCGCAAAAAGCGAGTTGGTTGGTACCCATTCACATCTTGTTTCCATACTCTCTCCTCGCTAAATCATGAGTTATGAGCAACGGTCAGACTCACAAACCGGGAATAAATCTACTCTGGCGAAGCTACATCTCTATCTTACAATTTTGCTTCTGCCAACCGACATCGATACATAACCAGACCGGTGGCAGGTCACCCGGACCGGAAATCACACCGGGGGAATCTTGGGAATCGATTTCAGATACGAAGTCTGGTTATGTCCGGCAAGCACGAATCGCCCCTGTTCGTAGTCGAAGGTGGTAATGGCGCAAGTATCCTGACTGATGTTCCAGAAGTGGGAATCATCCAGCCCCAACAGGGCGCAAATCAGCACCTTGTTCACCACGCGGTGAGATACCAGTACCAAAGTCCCTGTGTGTTTTCCGATCAACTCATCAATAAGTCCGGTGGCCCTTTCCCTGACAGCGGACAAGCTTCCTCCAGCCGGAAATCTTACCCTTTCAGGGTGGTTGAGCCACTCCTCGTGAAGCGCCGGATACCTCTCCGTCACCTCTCGACGGGACAAGCCCTGCCATTCTCCGAAGTCAAGATCCATGAGACCGGCAGAGACATCTACCTCAAGCCGACGGCGGCCAGCAATCGCCTCGGCAGTCTCCAGAGCCCTACTCAACGGACTCGAGTAAACAGCTTCTATGTTTATGTCAAGCAAATGGCCGGCCAGGAGTTGGGCCTGCCTTCTTCCGGTTTCGTTCAGCTCAACGTCTATCCTGCCCCGGAATATCTCTTCTACATTCCAGGCTGTTTCTCCGTGCCTTGCCAGAATAATCTTCTTCATTTATGCGTGACTTCCGGGTTCCGACAATCGATCATCTGCGGCTCAAGACCCAATGAATCTAGTGTCGTCATTATCTGCTGTTCCATTTCCTGCGGGGCGGAAAAGAGGTGGCCTGGACACCGGCAATCACTGGAGCCGAACCCCTGAATAACGTCGAAGTGGCGGTTGAGAGCCTCAACGATGGAGCACTCAACTCTCTCTTCAGTCTGGCAGACGATTACGTTTCGGATATCCGATCTTTGCAACAAATAGTCAATATGCCAATGAATTTTCTTCTCTTTCCTAAGGTGACGTTCCAATCTGGCCTTAGCCCCATTCAAAGCCGAGCCAATGTAGGCGTAATCACCAGAGGGAAAAGGGATCGTCCCAAGCCTACCGACGGTAATTATCTGTGCTTCTGCGACCCGGATGAGGAGCACATAGCTACCCTTACTTCCGGTGTCCAAAACGTCCTGTGAGAGCATGATGCGGCTCCCTGCCGGGGTCAAGAGTCTTCTATCTTCTCAACCTCAATAGTACATTCCGTGACCAGCGGCAAAGGCGCCGAAGGCTGCTAAAATAACGGCTGCCGTAGCCGGTGCGCCTATTGATAAGGGAATCTCGATCACCGTTCGCCCTTCGTGCAGCAAACGCACTTTTCTAATGTTCCCCTCGTGGATCAGTTGTTTGATCTTCTCAAGCAACTGGTTACCGGAGACGGTAAACTGTTCTGTTTTGCTCACTTATAGCCTCCCGGTGTATTTCTAGATCCAGCCGAAGCGGACCGGAGTACGGTATACCCGCCAGGCGAAAAGGGCCGGGGCCGCCACAAGAACTCCCGTCACATCTGGAGTATTCAGCTGAAAGTCACGCTGAGACCCATGGTCAGACCAGGTCTGCCAACTGGTCCATCTCAAGTTTCTTCCGCTCTTCGTGGAACTTTCGGGAGGGAGGCTCAAGGTAGACAGTGGGGCCCGGATAGCCGTAGAAGTTCCCGGAGCCATAGGCAGCCTGTCCGTCACCCACCTCAATATAACAGAAGCCCTTGCCATCGAACTTCCTGGACTTATCTTTTCCTCTGATTTCGGCCGCAATGTTCGCCGCCACTACACGAGCTTGCTCATCAGCAAACACGCCTGCCTTGGGCAGGGAGAGACCGGTGGGGTTGGGCTGTTTTATAGATGTCACGTCTCCAATGGCGTAGATGCCGGGGTGAATTGTCTCCAAGGTATCGATCTCGACCGTGATCCAGCCCCCTTCGTCGGTTAGGCCAGCTTCCCGTACTACCTTAGGGGCGGCATGGGGTGGGATTCCGACCAGCAAGTCGAAAGCAGCTTCACCGTCCTCAAAAACAATCTTGCCCTTCTCTATCCTCTGAAGCTTTTGTTGGGGATTGAAGCCAATATTATGCTCCGTCAGCATACCAATGAGGGCATCGCCAACAGCCGGGCCGGCACCTCCCATCGGCTTCCCTTCCGGCGTGTAGACGGCTACGTCCACCCGATCTCGATTTCCCCTACTGCGAAATATGGAGTCCATCAGAAAGGCAGCTTCGTAGGGAGCCGCCGGGCAGGAGAAAGGACTACGGCAGACCAGCACGATAGCCCTTCCCTCGTCTAGCTCCAGCAACGGTTTGTTAACCAGAAGGGCTTCGTTGGCACCATAGAGGTCATAGGCTGATTCGGAAAAACCAGGAATGCTGCTCCCGTCTTTTTCCGCGCCCAGGGCAACAATCAAATAATCTCCCTCCAGCGTTCCGGAGGAAGTGCGNACTTTTCGGCCTGTTGAGTCTATTTCCATGATTTCTTCGTGCACCCATTCAATACCCGTATTCGCCAAAGCAGAAAGTGGCCGTTCTACTTCATNCCGGTCTTTTATCTCGCCAGCCATGAACCTCATATTGAAGGGACTCAAAGAGAAGGTGCTCTTCTTCTCCACCACTACTATGCGGTGCTCGGCCGGCAGGGCATTACGCAATTGCTTCGCCGCGATCAGACCGCCGAAACCACCCCCCAGGATAACGATTATTTTCCCCGCCATGTCTCACTCCTCGTTTCAATTCACCAGACTTATGATACAGGAAAGACGTCCTATGAACAATCAACAAACAACTATCAGTTTACTCACGACAGGTCTTCCTTCTTCTCCTCGAACTCCTTTTTGTCTATCTCACCCCGGCGTATCTCTTCCTTAGCACCTCCAGTGCTGAATCAGCGCGGCTGGAAGCGAATTCGGGGCCGCCTGACCGGCTCAGCCCCCGCACCAGGGCCACAATACCCCAGATGACCAGCCCCAGAAGAGAATCATGAATACCGGCATCGAAAACATCCATCCGCCCCACATCCCCGTCTTGTTGGGCGAAGACTGCACCGAATACGAGGGGCACGACGACAACTATAGCAACAATTCCGCCGCCAATCATCAAGGCCGTCTTGATATTCTTGTCCATATCTTACCTCCTGGTGTGGAGCACAGTCAGTATGCTACATCAGCAATTACCTCACAGTCAAACAAGGATTAAACGAAGGGTCACAGATCTCTGTCTGCCAGACTAGCAGCTATTATCGATTCCCTGCACCAAGGTGAAAACAGGGGACAAGCAAAGACCTGTTCCCAGCCTGACGGTGAGTCTTTTCGATTCTGTATCAGAAGCCAAAAACTGGATANGGTGCCTCGCCAGGCTCTATTGAATAATCGGTTTTCGTGATATACTGTAGGGCATAAGGAGACTGAACTGAATTGAATTGAAAGGAGGATAAATCTCCTTTCAATTTCCGACCTCAGCACGGACGATGTCAAGAGTCGCAGGATGTTCTGGGAAGGCTACAATCCGCAGCCTCTAACCAGACCAAAAATGGGCTGAATGTGCAGAAGGCGTTGCTGGCGCCAATACCTGAAAGACAAGTGACGACAGCTACGGGCCTTCGACGGGAGGCAGAATGTTTTTCTTAAGGACGCTAAGAACGATAGTGACCTGGGGCTGGTATCCCATCCTGATAACGGCACTGGCCCTGGTTGGTATCCGCTACGAATGGGAATTTTGGGTAATTGCCTCAGTCCTGAGTGCTATTCTGGTCATCGGGCTGGTCATGGTGGTGATCAGAGCCAGCGAAAGGCGACTGGAGCTTGTGTCAATGCGGCTCAAGCGTCTGGCCGGCTATTTTAGTCGCCGATTTACGGGCACTTCTTCACTATCTATCTTTACCATTATAGATACCCTGTTCAATCTTGACGACCCCCAGTTATGGGACTGGGCGAGAGCTTGCGATATGTCAGCCCGACTTTTCAATACCTGGTGTGACAGTTTTGTTGACAGGATAGAGAGCGATGCCCGAACCGGGAGATTCCCTATTTATCTGCGTACTTATCTTGACGAGTTGTGGCTCCTAAACAATCATTATTTCGAATTCGTGGAGCAGTTCTACGAAATAGGCGAGAAAGTTGATATTCCCCCGGCGACTAGAGACCAGTACAACCGCTTCGCTGTGGAGTATAACAGTTTTGCCCAGAATTTCAGAGACCACATCGCCGAACTGGGCAAAGTTGCCGGAACCGAGATCGAACCACCAAGCGTAAAATTAGCCCGAGAATTATCAGCAATCATGCCCATTCAAACTATCAAGGAAGAGGAGATCAGCCCCCCCCAGCCTCCGGACCGCAGAGGACATTATATGTAAGAGTCTCGCCTCACCTCTTGGAACGCCCTAGAGACTCTTGAATTTTCCCGGAAATCCGCCTCGCCCCGTCAGCGAGAACTCTCCTTCTCCAAATGAAAGACAGAGAGAGGTACGGCCTGCCTCCTGCAACCAGATTGGCACCAGGAAGACTGGCAAGTAAGCTGCATGAAGACCAGATGGAAATAGCAATTGCCAAGCCCATCGTGGCTATAATTGGCAGGCAGAACGTTGGTAAGTCTACCCTCCTGAACCGGCTGGCGGGCAAGAGGATAGCTATTACGGCTGATCTGCCGGGAACGACCCGTGACCGGATACTAGCCAACGTCACCTGGCAGGAGACTGAGTTTACTATCGTCGATACCGGCGGACTGGAGACGAAACNTCAGTCTANCATGACTCAGGGCGTGAAGGAGCAGGTGGCGACGGCTATTGACGAAGCCGATGCTCTTATCTTTCTGGTTGACGCCAAAGACGGCTTAAACACGCTTGACCGGGAGATAGCCGATATGTTGCGTCAGGTAAGGAAGCCGATACTGCTGGTAGCAAACAAAGCTGACAATGCCAAGCTGGAAGCTGAAGCAGTAGAATTCTTTGAGTTGGGTCTGGACGAACCGCTGGTAATCTCGGCCCATCACAACCGGGGCACCACCGAGTTACTGGACGAGATAGTCGCCCGGCTGCCGGTATTGCCGCCGATAAAGGCCGAGCCGGAGACTATAAAGGTGGCCATCGTCGGCAGACCTAATGTCGGTAAGTCGATGCTGGTAAACGCCCTTTTGGGTGAAGAGCGGACTCTGGTTGATGATACTCCGGGGACGACCCGTGATGCCATCGATACTCCGTTTGACTTTNAGGGGCAAAATGTGTTAATTATTGATACGGCTGGTATCAGACGGCGAGGTCGGTTAGGAGTCGGAGTGGAACGGTACAGTGTGATCCGTGCCTTCCGAGCCATAGAGCGGGCTGATATTGCCATGCTGGTGGTAGATGCCAGCGAGCCATTTACGGCACAGGATGTACATATAGGTGGGTATGTTCGCCAGATGGCTAAGGGAATTGTGATCATAGTTAACAAGTGGGACTTGGTCACGGATAAGAACAAAGCCGATTGGAACAGATACATCAGGAGCCAGCTCAAGTTTATGCCTTACGCTCCCATAGAATACACATCGGCTAAATTCGGACAAGGAATAAGCAACATTATGTCTCAGGTAAGCCAGGTTTTTCAGGAGAGGCTCAAAAGGTTACCGACTGCGGCCGTCAACAGTGTCGTCCAAAAGGCATTGGCGGCCCACAATCTACCCCGGATAGGCGGCAAGAGGCTCAAAATCTTGTACGTCACTCAAGCCGAGGTAAACCCGCCAACCTTCGTCTTTTTTGTCAATGATGTCAAGCTAATGCATTTTTCCTATCAACGTTACCTGGAGAATAAGCTGCGTCACTCCTTCGGTTTTGATGGCACCGCACTTCGTTTAGTCTTTAAAATAAGGGGAGAATCATGATAATTGCCAAATTTGTCGCTGTCGTGATAATCGGTTACCTTTTGGGTTCTATTCCCTTTGGTGTTTTGATTGGTAAACGAAGTGCTAAAGTGGATGTCAGAGAGTATGGTAGTGGTAAAATAGGGACAACTAATGTATTACGAGTGGCAGGTAAGAAAGCAGCGGTTTTGGTGATTGTCCTTGATGTGTTAAAGGGAGCGCTAGCGGTTATCTTTGCCGGATTGATAATTGGTAAAAGCTATCTGATGGTGGCTGATTTTGCTCTGGGGTTGGTGGCTGCCCAGAGCACGGCCGCTTTAGCGGCCATGGCCGGACATAATTGGTCAGTATTCCTCAAGTTTCGAGGAGGCAGGGGTGTGGCGACTTTCTTCGGTGGCTTAGCAGCTTTGATCCCGGTAGTAGCCCTGTTTGGTGGTGAGGTTGTAATTATTGGCGCTGGTTTAACCAGGTTTGTCTCGCTAGGCTCTATGGCTGGGGCAATTAGTG
>NYYM01000021.1 GCA_002685815.1 Dehalococcoidales bacterium
CGATGCCGCTGGGTCGTTGATCGATGACCAGCAGGGTGACATTATACTTGCGCATCTCCCGGGCAATGATGCCGAAAATGGTCTGATTGGCAATGCCCGGATTAAGAAAACGGTGGGCCTCCTCGATTGTGATAACCAGGGGATGGGGCGGGGCCGACTCCTCAGCAATGGCTGTCTCCATTCTGTCCCGGTACTGGGCGTGAATACGCCGGGTAAGCAGGTTGGCCACCAGAATATAGGCAGTGATGTCGGTAAACCGGCCGAACTCCAGCACCACGTTAATGCCCCGGTCGAGGTATTCCAGGATGCGCTGTACCACATTATCTTGAGAGTGGGTGGTCAGAAAAGGCAGCCGCTGGATAGTCGCCAACCCCCGTTGCAGATTGTTCAACGTGCTCTCATGGATGTTCAAGCCCTCCGGTAGTTCCTCGGTATCTTTTATCTCAAGGGTTTTTTGCAACCAGTTTCTGCCGTATTTTCGGGCCAGCTGGTAGACCGCCTCACCGGCAATCTCGGTCAGGTTCAGTGTCTGGCGCAGCAGGGCAATATCCTCCGGTTCTATCTCATCGTAGCCTATCCTGACCACAAAATCGGTGCTCACCCGCCGCCGCTTTGAACTCTCTTCGTCCAGGGTAAATACAGCCACCTTATCCGGGAAAAGCTGTTTCATAGCCTTGACCTTCCGCCCCGACTCGCTGCGGCTCTCCCAGCCGTACTCGCTGTGCATGTCAAAGACCAGGTTCACCGCCGCCGCTTTTTGCAGCATGCCGATCAGCAGCAGGCGCGTAAGAAAGGTCTTGCCGGTACCGCTCTTGCCGAAGATACCGTTTGACCGCGTCACCAGCTCGGGCAGGTCCAGACAAATCTTGGTCTCCATATCCAGGGGAGTACCGATGTAAAACTTTTTCTCGTCCTCACCCCCAAAAACCAGCTCCACGTCCCCTTGCGAGGCCAGTCTCACTTTCGAAAAGTGGCGGGGAACCGTCCTCACCGGCTGGGGCCCGTCAATCAGGTCCTCGGCCCCGCCGATAGTCAGCATCGGCAAAACGTGCAAGGTCCCGTAAGTGCTGGTGCCGGACAACACTTCGGCCATAAAGGGGTTGGAAACATCGGGCGGCGACTGGGTAATTCTCTGGTCGGTTACCCCCAGGCTGATATCGGTTATCATGGCGAAGAAGCGCCGCGTCTCCCCTTCGATCGTCACGTAGCGTCCCACCGCCATCTCCTCGATAGATGCCGAGCCGTCCAGCCTGACCTCCACCCCTTTGGTTAACGAACCGGAGACGACGATACCCAGTCTTTCACCTTGTTCTTCACTCAATGTCTAATCCTCCTGACCGCAAACAACCCTTAGTTTTAATCCTTTTATCTCCACCACCGTCACGCTCCTGCCGATTTCCACGTGTTCCCCGTCCGTTTCGGCCTTCCAGTTTTCGCCCTTAACCCGGATCGTACCTACCGGCGTCAGGGGTTGCACCACCTCACCCTCAATTCCTATCATTCCCTCTCGACCCGTAATTCTCTTCCCGTGAAAACTTGGCATTACCTTAACGTGTATTACGAAAACCAGGATAACCACCGGCACCACTACTCCGATGGCAAGCCACCCGGAGATTGGCACCTCGTAGTAATTCAGCAAGTAGAAAATCAGTACCAGTACAATGGCTTCATCCAGGAATAGCACCGACAGCTTCAGCCAGTCACCGATAGTCCTCTTGGCATTCATTATCAGGCCACCCTCACAAGTCCCATCGATAGCGGCACTTCTGCCGCTCGCCCATCCGGTACATACTGGTGTCTTCGGGCAGGTCAACTATTTCAACAAACTCACAGCCGAGTATTTCACAGGTCCTCCTTGAAGGAACGTTATCCGGGTTACAGGTTATCCACAGTATTTTCAGGCCGTGGTCCAGGGCCACCGGCTTGATCAGATTACAAGCCCTGGCCGCGTAGTGATGACCCCGGTAATCCGGAAAGACACCGTAGCCGATATGCCCGGCATACATGGTAATGTAGCTCGTATTGCTGATACGCAAGTCCATTCGCCCCACCAGTCTGTTTCCCTCCACCAGACGCATGTCAAAATCGTACGCCGGCTCATACTCTTTTTCAGGGTCGGCGGGCCGTTTCTCCCTGACCACTACCTGGAGTTCACCGTCGCTAAACGGCTTGTAATCATTAAAGCTGAATTCGGTCATATCCCTACTCAGACTCCAGTCGACTCAGAATACCCTTCAGACGGTTAAACTCGCCCCCCAGCAATACCGCCAGTTCCTTGCCCCCTGCCACCAGAAAGGCGTGAGGATCTTCAGCCACTTGACTCATCCGGCGCAGTGATGCGGCCACTAACTCCTCGACAGTAACCGGCAGGTGGCTGTTCACCAGTATGTTCAGAAAATCAAAAGACTGGCTGAAAGATTCTACCTCTTCCGCCTGGCACTGGTAGACAAAACTGTGGATTCGTACCGGCTTGGGGGGCAGGTAATGAAACAACCTCCCGTTCTCCCGATAGCCGACCACCACCGCGCTGAACTCGGTGCGCAGCAGCTTCAAGAGCTGGGGACTGGAACGGTAGATTTCTTCCTCGTTGGTCTCGTCCCTGCCCCGGGCAATCGGGCGTCGCCCCGGCTCGATACTGGCCGTGGTGGCATTATGGACAATAGCGTACTGCTCCACCGCTTCATCGACGGTCTTCACCAGACTGCCTAACGGAGGCGACTCGTATAATTCGTAACACTGGGCCACAAAATCGTTCGTGCTGGCTTCAATAACCTCACCGGCCCGACCTGTCAGTTCAGCCATGATTTCTCCTGTAGATTATTCATCAGACCCCCTCACCCTTCCCTCTCTACCTGATTTGTCATGATGTCATTCCCGCGTTCTTTCTGTCATTCTGAGCGCAGCGAAGAATCTTTATTATTCTCCGTTCAGAACGGATTCTTCGTCATTACATTCCTCAGAATGACAATCTTCGGACAGCCAAAGGTTTTGGGCGGCCTCCACTCCTGTAGGATTTCTCTGAGAATTCTATTTCTTCTTGTCTTCCGGCTGCTTCTTGTCCTTCTGCACCTTCGGTTTCTTCACGTTCTTTCTGCCTTTACTGCCCATTGTTGTTCCTCCTGGCTACGCTGAAGGCGATTCCTTCTCATTGCTTCTTTTTGAAACAGTCTTTCTAACTCTAGGCTTTGTTCCGGGTAGCGATATTCTTATCTTCCCCATTTCTGTAACAGACGCCTCATTGAGCATGTGCCTTACTGCACCTACTATTTCTTCTGGAGTAACCGTTACTTCCGTCATTCTCTTCAATCCGCGACGGATAGAACTTATAGAGTCTTCAGAAAGAATAACCTTTAGCATGTTATTTGCTGTGAGTACGTTACTCTTTTCCCACAACGGAGTAAGGCCATTCTTCTTCATATCTTTATAGCCGATTAGGTCAAATTTTTCAGATAGAGTTACAGGCTCATCAGTAACAAGATTCCTGGAATCTATGAGTTTTGTCTGGGGGGGTTTGTCGAAAAGGATGTGGTAGAGCTTCCAATCTTTGCTATTAGTCAACAATACCCATTCACATCCAAGATTGATAGCATAGGATGCCGCTTGCTTAAGATGCGTTGGCGTCAGGTCCATGTTTACCCTTTTCAGTTCCACCAGTAGAGCGGATCCTCGTCCCCTTCCCCATCAAGTTGGATAGCAAAATCACAATGCTCGGTACTACCAGCACCATGTATGGCGTATTCCCGCGAAATGTGCTTGAGAGCGTTGTATCCCATAAGGGATTCAAAAATACGCTCCACGCGTCTGCACGTTTCGGCCTCGTTACCATCCGCCTTAGCAACGTCCTCTATCATCTTTCGCGCTTCTACCAGGGATTTACGAGTCTCCCTATCTAGTTTTTGTCTGGCCACTGTTTACCTCCTGTGATTTTTCAGTCTCCATCGCCTTTTCGGGAGTCTAAGAGGGACTCAGCCCCTGTCATTGCGAGGACCATTCCGACAAAGTCGGAAGACGAAGCAATCCGGGCTGAGGTAAGGCCACCCCCTCGTTACACGGATTACCACGGCGCCTACGCGCCTCGTAATGACAAACACCTCAGAACTCATACCCTAGACCCACCTTGTCCTTTTACTGCGGTTCTTACCCGATGTAGGCGTGGGTAATTTCTCCTCTACCAGGGAGGACTCCACCAGGTGCCAGAAGTTCTCTCTGTCTGACATGGTGACCACCGCCTGCTCGTGGGCCTCGCTCAAAGCCACCGGATACCCCTGACCCCGCCGGCACTGGTCCANCACCAGGCTATGGGTCAGATTCAGCAACCCTTCGTCGTTGGCCACCCATTGGGGCACCTCCACCCTGGCTACTTCATCGTCCAGCTTAATATAGAAGAAATGGATCCGGTGTTCTCCGTACCTCTTATTGTTAACCGATGACCCACTGATAAACAGTCCCGATCTTTCCCCCTCCCCCAACAGAACCGAAAACAACTCCCTGTCCCGCACGCCCCCAACCCCCTCACAGTTCCGTTTACCCCCCGGACAGTGCTTATCACAATCGGGAGGGTCAAAGGGGCAAATAGCCACCCGCAGGGCGTTGACCANGTCCGTGCTGCGGGGCAGACTGATATAGCTGGCAAAAGCCACCTTCTTATCCTCGTTGATTTTCTTGAGGCGGTCGAGACACTCCAGAAAACCCTTGTCCAGCAGCGCCTCGCTGACAAAATCGGGGTAGGCTTCCAGTCCCCAAATAATAAGAGTGCCGTCCAGCAGGGCCAGAGCGGAACTTNCGGTCGGCAACTCGCTGGCCAGTTCCACCAGGCGTCGGCACTCATCCACACTCCGTTTGGTGCCCAGCAGGGGCCCCTCCACCGACTGCTCCCTCCCTTTTTGGTTCCCTGACGGGGCGATTACCAGTTCTTCATCTCCGGCATAGAGTCTGGGAAAGCTGTCCAGCCGGGCATCGGGGCTGGCCCCGTATTGAAGCACGACTCCCCCGATGTTTATCAGGTAGCACCGGGCCGACTGGTGGCGGTCGACATCGATATGGGAACCGTCGGTAGCCAGCACGCTGAACTCATCGGGCAAAGGCGGGGCCTGATAGNGCCCCTCAAGCCCGTCAAGCGGGTCGGCCACCAGCCAGGTAGTCCTGCCAGCGGCGATTTTCNTCTTCAGGTCCTCAATATTATCGGCCTGACTGCTCATCGTATCCAGGGCAAANTGAAGGTGCTGCTCTCTCTCACTGAGGTCAACTTTCAACCTGGAGAGCATTTCGCCAACCTGTGAGGCCACCCTAGTTAAATCTAAAGACATTCCCCCACCACCCCTTTGTCAGGATTACTTGCCCGGTCCTCTCCGGATATTCGGGGTTACCACGTGCTGTGAGCCAGTCTCTTAATAGATAGAGTATAATTCATCAATGTATCGAACTCAAGCAAGATTTTGGGCTAATCTCACCTTATGATTCTTCTAACCCCATCTCCCTCTATCCNCCTCCCCCTTGATAAGGGGAAGGGGGAGGTGGTTTTTGAGAGGGGCGAGGCCCCTCTTTGACGCCCTATTTATCTCATGCCACCCTAAAAGTACTTCTTCCTGTCATTGCGAGGAGANCAGCGACNAAGCAATCNGTAAGATTTATGGAGATTGCTTCGCTTCGCTCNCAATGACAGAGANACAGTCCGGTCAAGAGACGAATTTAGGTTTCCAAACCTCCCGGAATCAACTACGGCGATACCAATCCGAAGACACCACCAAGGCAGTATGCTACAATTTAGATTAGCCATAAGAATCGAATTGAAAGAGGTGCCGCCGTGCTCCCCCTTCTGGCCNGTGTAGTCGTAATTACACTCTCAGGGGTAATGATGCCCGGGCCGATGTTCGCCGTCACGGTAGCCAAAAGCTATCGCTCGCCCTGGGCCGGTNTCCGCATATCGCTGGGCCACGCCGTAGTGGAAGTACCCCTGATACTGCTGATATACTTTGGTTTCGCCCGCTTCTTTGAAGATAATACCGTCCAGTTGGTGCTGAATCTGCTCGGCGGGGCGATGATTATCTGGATGGGCATAGCCATGTTCCGCGCCCGGACTGAGGTAGTTCAGAAAGGCAATGATTCTCCCTACAGCACTCTGGTTGCCGGTATCATCACCACCGGATTTAACCCCTATTTCCTGCTCTGGTGGGCCACTATCGGTATTATGCTGGTGATGAACTTCATGGGATTCGGCATCGGAGGACTGGCGTTGCTTATCATCGTCCACTGGCTCTGTGACCTGGTTTGGCTTTCCTTCGTTTCAATCCTGGTCTACCGCACTCACTCACTCTGGGGACTGAAATTTCAGGAGTGGCTGTTCATTACCATCAGCCTGCTCCTCATCGGTTTTGGGGGCTGGTTCCTGATATCGGGTATCCGGTTGGTGCCTTAGGGGGCTTTTATCTAGCTGCGGTCTCTACTCCCGTACCGTACGCAGGCTGCATGGTTCCACCTGGCACTCGTCGCACTCCACGTCACAAGGCTCCACATGAATAGTCACGCTGGAATTAGACAACCGGCTCTTTATGTCATCTTCCAGATGGTCGCACATCCGGTGGGCTTCTTCCAGACTGGTGTCCTTGGGNATCATCAGGTGAAGGTCGATAAAGCGCTGGTTTCCCGCCCGGCGTGTACGCACGTCATGAAAACCCACCAGTTGGTGGCCATGCTCTNNAAAACAGTCGATGGTCTCTTCTTCGTCTTCTATGGGTAGCCGTTCGTCCACCAGCTCACCGAACGACTTCTTGAGAACGTCATAAGCCGCTTTCAGAATAATCAGGGACACCGCCAAGGCAATAATCGGATCAATGACGGCCAGCCCGGTAAAGCGTATCAGTATCAGGGCCACCAACACCCCGGCGGCAGAATAGGCGTCCGCGCTGATGTTTCGGGCCGAAGCCTCCAGGGCGATGGAACTCTCGGCGTGGGCTACCCTGAGCAAGTGGCGGGAAAGAAAAAGACTGGCCACTATCGAAACCGCCATTACTCCTATCCCCGCCTCGGTCAGTTCTATTGTGGCCCCGGTCATTATCCGGCCTACCGCCGAGTAGATTACCCAGCCGCCGGCCACAAAAATCAGCCCCGCCTGAACTACGGTCGCGATACCCTCCACCTTACCATGCCCGAAGGGGTGCTNCTCGTCAGCGGGTCGGCTGACCACGCTGATAGCCAGAGCGATAAGAGATATGGCGAACAGGTCCAGGAAACTGTCGATCGCCTGGGCGGTGATGCTGATGCTCCCGGTGATAACAGCCATCCCTCCCTTGAGCACGATCAACCCTACCACAACAGCGAGAGCAAGCTTAGCGGCGCCCGCCCTGGTAGAAAACATCCCCCATCACCTTCCCTCGGCTTTGGCCTTGGGTCCGGTCGTCCCGGGAATAAGTCTGCTCCACTCCCCCTGTTGCCAGACAACCAGCAGTGAAGGAGCGATGAAAAGTGAGCTATAGGTTCCGGCCACAATTCCCACCAACAGGACAACGGCAAAATTCTGAATCGCTGGTCCGATGAAGAGGAACAACGCCAGGACGACAAACAGGGTGGTCAGGCTGGTGTTCAGGGATCGACTCATCGTCTCAACCAGGCTGTTGTTAACCACCAGTTCAAAGTCGGACTTCTGGTCCTTGGTCAGATTCTCCCGTATTCTATCAAAAACCACCACCGTGTTGTTCACGCTGTAGCCAATAACGGCCAGAATACCGGTAACGAACATCAGGTTGATTTCCCAGCCCAGCATACCCCCCAAAATGGAAAAGGTCCCCAGGGCCACCAGGGTATCGTGAAGCAGGGCTACTATAGCACAAGCCCCGTAGCGGAAAGGATGGGACATCCGCCGGAATGCCCAGGCTACGTACAGTAGTATCCCGATGGCCGCCACGGCCACCGCGATAGCCGCGTTCCGGGTTGTCTCGGTAGCCACCATGGCAGAAACGGCATCGAATTCCTTGACTTCAAGCGGGCCCAGACCGGCCACTAATCCAGCCTCCAGTTCGGTCTTGGCCCGGCTTTCCAGCCGCGGCAAACGAATCAGGAAGTCATCCTCCCCCACCCGTTGAATAATGGCATTAGCGTAGTCCAGAGCGGCCAGTTCTCTACCCAGTTCGGCCTGGTCCACTTCTTGCTCAAAGTCCACCGTCATTACTGAACCGCTGCTGAATTCAACCCCGGATTTGAGGCCGACAGCCACCAGAGATCCCAGGCAGACCAGTATCACAACAGCCGTGACCAGAAAGAACCATGATCTCTTGCCAATTATATCAAACATTTTTCTTCCCCAGATGAGGGCTGAACAGCCCAGTTCGTTGCGCCAGCGAGGTACGCACGAAAAGGCGCAGTAACGTTCGGGTAACTACAATCGCCGTCAGCATACTTACTCCCACCCCGATAGCCAGTGACCAGGCAAAAGCCACCACCGGGGCGCTGGCCACAATGCTGCCCCCCAACCAGAGCAAAATAGCGCAGACTATCAGGGTCGTTACGTTACCGTCGCGGATCGCTGTCCAGGCGCGATTAAAACCTGCCTCGATAGCCGCCCCCAGGGTACGTCCGGCTCTAAGCTCCTCTTTCATTCGCTCAAAAATGAGCACGTTAGCGTCTACTGCCATACCTATAGACAGAACAAAACCGCCCAGTCCGGCCAGGGTAAGCGTGACCGGTATCAATTTAAATAAAGCTACCACCAGCACTCCATAGAAAACCAGAGCCAGACTGGCCAACAATCCGGACAGTCGGTAGTAGAGCACCATAAACACCATCACTATCAGTATACCGATGAATCCTGCCCTGACACTCCTGCTGACAAAATCAGATCCCAGTGTCGGCGATACCGTCTGGTCGTAGATTATCTCCAGAGGCACCGGCAGGCGGCCTGCATTCAACTGATTGGACAACCGGGTGGCATCGGCCGGGCTCAGTCCCGTAATCACACCCCGGTCGGTAATGGTCGCCTGGACAGTCGGAGCGATAGGTCTGCGGTCCTCTCCCAGCAGGGCTTCATCGCCTTCGAAGATACCCAGCCGCTGACCGATAAGACGTTCCGTAATTATTCCTGAGAGTTCACTACCCTCCTCGTCCCAATCGAATATTAGTTCCAGTCCCCCAAAATCCGCCTGTCTCACGAAGGTGTTTTCTCTGAAATAACGGCTGGTCAGCGTCTTTTCCTCACCGTCGATAAACGCCATTGCCGGCTTCCAGCTTCCCGCCGAGTTTTCCCACCTGGCCGTTTCATTCCCGGTGACCATCTCACCAAACTCCAGCATCACCACCCGTGACAGGCTTTCCTTTTCTTTATCGGTGATGTCAAGTCCGGGTAGCTCTATCACAATCCGGTCGTTGCCTTGTTTCTGGATAAGCGGCTCGGTTACTCCCAACGGGTTAATCCGGTTCTGAAGAATCGCCATCGCACCTTCGATGGCGTTGCCTTCCTCTCCCGACTCGACGGTAGTGAAGTCGGCCCGGTAGACAATATGGACGCCGCCCTGCAAATCCAGTCCCAGCCTCACCCCTTTCCCCAGCAATATCCCCCCGTTAATGGGGAGGACTACCAATGCCGCCAGGATGAAGACTATCAGTACCAGTATGAAAACCCGGGTGTTTTTTCTAGGCATTCTTTCTTTTCAACCCTTCAATGAAGAATAAGGCCTGTTCCCTGGTGGTCACTTCTCCCGAAGCCTGGGCTTCACGGACCGTCTCCAACATCTCTCCCACTTCAGGTCCCGGCCTCGTCCCAAAGATATTGATTATGTCATATCCGTCCACCAGCTTGGCCGGACGGACAATGTTTTCCTTCTCCCCCTGCTTTCCAATCACATAATCAACCAGGCTGGCATGCTCCTGCCAGTTAGCCGGGATCAGATCGGGGCCCCTGGCTGCCAGATGGTCGGCCAGACTCAGAAAAAGGATGTCCGTGCCTGCCTCGGCCGTATCCCGGAAGTAGCGGTAGATTGCCCGGTGGGTGGGCATTCCCTCCGGGCTCAACTGGCCCGGTCGCAGGTGATACCTTACCTCAGTTTCCACCAGCTTCTTCTCTTTACCACTGAATCTCAGCCTTTCCAGTATATTAGCCGTAAGAACTTCCCCCTCTAAAGCATGACCCAGGAACCGCATCCGCCCGTCAGCCTCAAAAACCTTGGTCTGGGGCTTACTGATATCATGCAGCAAGGCTGCCAGTTTAAGCAATATCCTTCTGGTGCTGCCACTGCTAACCTCACTGCTGAAGTGCTCAGCCAACTCCTCTGACCAAGGAACAACCTCCAGTATCTCCTCACCCCCGTGTTCCCAGGTCCCCTGCCTCAGCAGAAAATCAACGGCTCCCACCGTTCTCAGTGAGTGCTCAAATACATCCCAGAAATGCTCTTTGGGCTGTTCGACTCCTCTTGTCTGATCCAGTTCCGGAAACAGGGCCGCCAGCAAGCCGAGTTCATCCAAATAGCTGAAAACCTGTCTCGGAACGGCCAGCAACCGCACCAGTTCTTCTCTTATCCGCTCGCCTGCAACACTGGTGATAAGCTGAGAATGCTGCCGGATCAGAGCCTCGGTCTCACTATCAATATCAAAGCCAAGCTCGGCGGCTAGACGCACCCCCCTCAACAAACGGGCTGCATCCGAAACAAAAACCGTCTCGCTGACCACCCGAAGTATACCACAACGGAGGTCATTCCGACCATCAAAAAGGTCTATAACTTGTATCCCGGCAGTTCCCTGCCTGAACTGACTCAGGTTAACCGCCATCGCGTCGACTGTAAAATCACGCCGGGCCAGGTCTTCTTCAATGTTACCCGGGATTGTTGAAAAGTCGAGTCCAAATGGAAGCCCGGAGGAAGTCGGCCCCCGGTCAGCCAGCACCACCCGACCCACCTTGTTTACCTTGTCCAGGGGAACGTACTTACCCCCCAGGGCATCGGCTATTCTGGGGGCGACCTTCAGGGCGTCGGAAGCGATGGCAAAATCAATATCAGCCGTACCCCTCTCCAGCAGCACGTCCCTCACCCAGCCGCCAACGATGTACGACTCGATATTCTCGCCCGCCAGAAAATCGCCCAGCCTGCTTAACAGCAGTCGGTCCGCCGCATTAACCGAGCTATGAAAAAGGCCGTTCAGACCGGCCTCAGCAGAGTTCATCCTTAGCACCTGCGCCTTCATTCTTCACGAAAAACTATACTACCCCTCGGCCAAATTATCAAGAGGTCCGTAACTGGACATCCCTGTGATCCATCTCCCTGATCCTCTACTCTCGCTCGATAGGGAGATGAGAAAGGAGTTTCAAGAGAAGCTTCCTCAATTTTCAGGCAGTTTAAGCGTGGTTATCCCCCTTTTCCTCTTCCCTGTTGTTGAGTCCCGCTGAAAAGTTTAGGAGAGGACTCGCCTCTATTCCACCTTCCTGATTCTCTGAGGAGACCCGGCAAAGCTTCGCTCCTTCTTTTTACTCTCCCCAAGTCCTGGGGAGTCTGAGAGGGGCGAAGTCCCTCTCAATAATCTCTTCCCCCTTCCCTTGGCAAGGGAAGGGGCCAGGGGGATGGGTTAATAAATATCCTCAGATACTGATTTTTCTTTCTTCAAAATGTTATCCCAACTAAGATTGAGCATTATGTGCCCCGTCACTCCCTTGTTTTTTTAATATCGCGGTGTTATACTAAAAAGCGTTTTGTAACCCAGCCAGGAGGACTACACTTGCTAACTAATTTCGGCTATATCGGCATGTATCTGGTCGCCGCCATTCTCTTTACTCTTCTAATGCTCACTATCCCCATCCTCCTCAAGCTCATCAAAATCGTCCCCCACAATCCCAGCTCTTCCAAAANTTCCACCTTCGAGTGCGGAGTGGAGACCATCGGCAAGACTTATGTCCGGTTTAATTTCCGCTATTACTACTACGCCCTGGTATTTCTGGCTCTTGATGTCCTGGTTGTTTTCATCTATCCCTGGGCGGTTGGCCTCAAACAGCTAGGCTTTGCCGGTCTCATCGGGATACTTACCCTGGTTTCCATCGTTGTAGTCGGGTACCTCTATGCCTGGCGGAAGAAGGTTCTGGAATGGAAGTAGATAGCCACGGCAAGTTTATCTATTCCGATACGGACGTTGACCGGACTGAGGGTCAGATCGTTGAAGAGTTAAAAGCCAACAGCACGGGCATAATCCCTGACCCGGATCAGTGGCTGGAAGAAGATCTCAGGGAGAACATCTTGCTGACCTCGGTAGATGCTCTGCTTAACTGGGGGCCACGCTCCTCAATCTGGACCGCCATCTGTTTCCCCGCCTGCTGTGCCTTTGAATTTATCGCCGCCAACGGCCCCCGTTTTGACCTGGCCCGATTTGGCATGGAAATCCTGCGGGCCTCACCTCGCCAGGCAGATCTCATGATTACCGCCGGAACGTTAACCTGGAAGATGGCCCCCAGTATCAAGAAGGTTTACGACCAGATGGCCGAGCCAAAATGGGTAATCGCCATGGGAGCCTGCGGCATCAGTGGCGGTATTTTTAGGTCTTCCTATAACGTTGTTCCCGGATACAATCATATCGTCCCGGTTGACGTCTATGTGCCCGGTTGCCCCCCCCGCCCCGAGGCATTAATCTATGGTATACAGATGCTTCAGGACAAGATAGCCAAAAGAACTATAGCCAAGAAAGGTTAATTAAGGGATGACGGTAGTCCTTTCCGGTGTAGAAGTAGCGGCCAAACTCGAAGAACAATTTCCAGCAAGCGTTGTTGAATCAAATCGCAGTAGTCTGGTGGTAAAGAGCCAATCTCTGGCCAAGATTATCTCATTTCTCAAAACAACTTCCGAGTTTGACTTCGATTTCCTCAATAACGTTACTTCTACCGATTATTTTGATTATTTTGAGGTGGTATATAACCTGACCTCTTTCAAGCACAACCATAGCCTGATGATAAAGACCCGCAGTTACGACCGTCAGAAGCCGGTCGTTCCCTCGCTAGTCAGTCTCTATCAGGGAGCCGATTTCCAGGAGAGGGAAGTTTACGACCTGATGGGTATTGAGTTTGAAGGCCACCCTAATATGAAACGTATTCTGCTCTGGGACGGTTTTCAGGGGCATCCCCTGCGTAAGGATTATTTGTAATGGCGCTCAAAACAGAACCCTTTGTCGTTAACATAGGGCCGATACATCCCAGCAGCCACGGGGTCTACCGCATGAGGGTGACTCTCGATGGTGAAGTGGTAGTCGATATAGAGCCAATTTTTGGCTACCTCCACCGCGGCATCGAGAAACTGGCCGAGGAGCGCACCTTTACCGGAATAATCCCCCTTAGTGACCGCCTGGACTATATCGCCTCGATGAGCAATAACCTGGCCTATGTTATAGCCGTGGAAAGACTGGCCGGGATCAAAGTCCCGGAGCGGGCCGAATACATCCGGGTCATCCTGGTTGAGTTACAGCGCATCGCCACTTACCTAATATCCATCGGAGCCTTCATCAATGAAGCCGGAGCCTTCTTTACCCCCTTCCTCTACATGTTCCGCGAAAGAGAAAAAATAATCGACCTCTTTGAGATGGTCAGCGGTCAGCGTCTTACTTACAATTACATGCGCATCGGCGGAGTCAGCCAGGATATTCCTGACGAGTTCCTGCCCGCCCTGACCAAATTCATGGAGACCATGCCCGGTTATATCGATGAATTTGACACCCTGGTCATGGACAATGAAATATTGCTGGCCCGGTCCAAGGGCGTCGGAATCCTCTCCGGAGAAAAGGCCACCAATTGCTCAATCAGCGGTCCCGTGCTTCGGGCCAGCGGGGTCCAAATGGATATACGCCGGGCCGATCCTTACTCCATCTATGACCGCTTTGATTTTGATATTCCCACCGGCAGCGTCGGTGATTGTTATGACCGTTACCGCCAGAGAATCAACGAGATGCGCCAGAGCCTGCGCATCATCAGCCAGGCAATGAAACAGATTCCCGCCTCAGGGCCGGTAAAAGCTGACGTACCCCACCTCATTCACCCCCCGGTAGGAGAAGTCTACTCCCGTATCGAGACTCCCAAAGGCGAGCTTGGCTTTTACCTCGTATCTGATAATTCTATTGCCCCCTACCGCTGCCACATCCGGCCCCCCAGCATGATAAACCTGACCGCGCTCCGGGATATGGTAATCGGCTGGAAGATTGCCGACCTTATCCTTATTTTCGGTAGTATTGACATTACTATGGGTGAGGTAGACAGATAGTGATAATTGCTAATCCCGGCTTCAACACTACGGGTATTTTGCAAGCCCTGCCTCCTGACTGGCCGGGTAGCTTCTGGATGCACTGGTTTATCTTCACCACCGTCATCATAAATGCTGTTCTGCTGCTAGTGATGGCTTTTGTCTGGATTGAGCGCCGGGGCATGGGACGGATGCAATACCGCCTCGGCCCTAACCGCACCGGCCCTCTGGGACTATTCCAGCCGGTAGCTGACGCCATTAAAGTATTGCTCAAAGAAGACATCGTGCCCACCAATGCCGATAAGATTGTCCACTGGCTGGCCCCGGTTGTCGCTTTTGCCCCGACATTAATGATTTTTGCCGTAATACCCTTCGGCAATGGGGCCTCGCTGGCCAACCTGGATATCGGTATTCTCTACGTGATCGCCGTCAGTTCGGTTTCAACACTGGGAATTTTCATGGCCGGTTGGAGCTCCAGCAACAAGTATTCACTGCTTGGCGCCATGAGAAACGTAGCCGCCATAGTCAGCTACGAGATACCCCTGGTGCTGTCCGTCGCCAGTGTGGTGGTCATCGCCGGTTCACTATCACTGGCCAAGATTGTAGAAGCCCAGGCTATTCCCATGATTCTCTACCAACCACTCGGCTTCCTGATTTTCTTCATGGCCGGCTGCGCTGAAATCAATCGCAGCCCCTTTGACCTCCTTGAAGCCGATGCCGAGATCGTCGCCGGCTTCCATACAGAATATTCAGGAATGAAATTTGCCATGTTCTACCTGGTAGAATATGCGGAAGCCTTGGCCATCTCCGCCATAATTACCACCGTGTTTCTCGGCGGGTGGCGGGGGCCGGTATTGACGGAGGCCCTCTGGTTTGTCACCAAGGTCGTCGGGGTGTTCTTTCTCATGGTCTGGACCCGCACCACCCTGCCCCGGGTCAGAATTGACCAACTGATGACCTTTGGCTGGAAGTTCCTCCTGCCCCTAGCCATGATTAACCTTTTTATCACCGCCATCCAGGTATTGGTCTTGCCGGAAAGCTCCATGTGGCTGATGATACCGGTGAATTTCACCATAGCCACTATACTGATACTGGTGGCGTCTCAATTCTTTAAGTTAGGACGTGGCAGAGTTGAAGTTTGAACGGTTTGGACTCGGTATCGCCAAAGGTATGGCGGTAACAATAAGACATTTTTTCATTCATCCTTCGGTATCGCAGTACCCGGAACAACGGCTTAATACCTCCCGCCGGACACGGGGGAATGAACTGGTCTGGAGTGAACTGAGATGCACCGGCTGCGCCACTTGTGCCAAGACCTGCCCCCAGGGTGCTATTGAGATTGTTACCTCTGCCGACGTGGTGGACAATAAATACGCCGTGGAAAAGTACCAGGTGGACACCGGTTATTGCATTCAGTGCGCCCTGTGCGTTGAGGCTTGCCCCTANGGGGCTCTCTTTATGGGCTACGCTTATGAGCGGGCCCGATACAGACGCCATGAAGTGGTGCAGAATAAAGAAGACATGATGCTGGAAAAGGGCGAAAAACAACGCAGCGGCTACTTCTACCCTGAAATCGCCGCTACGTTACCCGTACAGACCTTGCTCATAGAAAAAGTGGCCGAGAACAGGGAGGAAGAGTGATCGGACTCGACATTGCTTTCTGGGTATTGGCGGTGGTCTGCATAGCCGCGGCTCTGGCCGTGGTTCTGCTGCAAAACGTTTTCCGGGCTGCCCTTACCCTGGTCTTGTGTTTCCTGGCCGTGGCCGGACTCTATGTTACCCTCAGCGCCGACTTTCTGGCCGCCGTCCAAATCCTGATTTACGTCGGAGGCATATCGATATTAGTCATCCTGGCTGTCATGTTAACCCGGGAAGTGCAAAACGGCAGCCCATCCAATAAATTACGATTTCCGGCCTTCCTGGTGGCCCTTCTCTTTGTAATAGTGATGGTTTATGCCCTGATTAACACTTCATGGCAGGTATCCACGGCCGCCCCTCTGGTGCCAACCGTCTTACCCCTGGCAAGCAAACTTCTGGGCCAAGGCGGCTTCATCCTGGCCGTGGAGATTGCCGCCACCCTTCTGTTAGCCGCCATCTTGGGAGCAATTGTTTTAGTGAGGGAGAAATAGCGGTGTCTGTAGGTTTAGAACATTATTTAATACTATCAACTGTTCTGTTCTCTATCGGACTCTATGGAGCTCTAAGCAAACGCAACGCCATAGTCATCCTGATGTGCGTCGAGATCATGCTCAATGCGGTAAACATCTCTATGGTGGCCTTCTCCCGCTTCATCACCCCCACCCTGCTGACCGGGCAGGTTTTCGCCATCTTCATTATCGTCGTGGCGGTTTCTGAAGCTGCCGTAGGCCTGGCCATTATCATAGCTATTTACCGCAACCGGGAAACCATTGAAACTACCGATATTGATTTTCTGAAAGGGTAAATAATTCAAAGAAGGTTTGACAGGGGCCATGGGGAGTTTGAGAGGGTCATATGATAAGGAGTAAAAACGAGATAGAATGTGGGTAGAGATTAAGGAAGCCCAAAACTTAATGACGGCCGAGATGTGGAAAGAACTCTTCGAAGGCGAAGGGATACCGACCCGCATCATGACCGCTTCCGGAGAACCGATGGGCCAGGAACTGGCCGCCTATCGCATACTGGTGCCGGAAGATAAGAAACATGTTATTGAAGAGGTGTTAAGAAAACTATAATGCAGAGTCAATTAATCTGGCTGATCTTTCTGCTGCCGGTTTTCTCCTTTCTGATAATCTCTTTTCTTATCAGACCCCTCGTCAATAAGGAGTCCAGAATCGCCGGCTATATCACCATAGCTGCCATCGGCGGTTCGCTGGTCCTGTCTCTGATGACACTTTCGGCTGTTATGTCAGCCCCGGACCATCTGCTGGACGTGCCCAATATCAGCTGGCTGGCTATTGGANACCTTAACATCCAGCTGGGTCTGTTGGTAGATTCTCTCACGGCCGTAATGGTGGTGGTGGTTACCCTGGTCAGCCTCATGGTGCAGATCTACTCCCAGGGCTACATGAAAGGAGACCCCGGTTATCACCGTTATTACGCCTGGATGTCCCTCTTCACCGCCTCGATGCTGGGAGTCGTTCTGGCCGATAGCCTCCTCCTGGTCTTCGTCTTCTGGGAGATGGTCGGCCTCTGCTCTTACCTGCTGATTGGCTTCTGGTTCCACCGTCCGGCCGCCGCCAACGCCGCTAAAAAAGCATTTATCGTTACCCGTCTGGGTGACTTCGGTTTCCTGGCCGCTATCCTGCTCCTCTATGCCGCCACCGGCACTTTTGATATTACCGAGCTGCATGGGCTGGCCGTCAGTGGCGTCCTGGCTGGCACTGTTCTTACCTGGGCGGCTATAGGTATCTTTTCCGGGGCTGTGGGCAAGTCGGCCCAGTTCCCCCTTCATATCTGGCTACCGGATGCTATGGAAGGCCCCACTCCAGTCAGCGGACTGATTCATTCCGCCACCATGGTCTCGGCTGGCGTTTTTCTGGTCGCCCGCACCTTCCCCCTCTTCGCCTATTCGCTGGACGCCGTGACCACGGTAGCAGTCATCGGTGGCTTTACGGCCATCTTTGCCGCCTCAATGGGACTGGTGGCAACGGACATCAAGCGGGTGCTCGCCTACTCCACCGTCAGCCAGCTCGGCTATATGATGCTCGGACTGGGAGCTGCCGGAATTGGTACCGCCAACGGTGGTCACGCCACCCTGGAAGCCGCCAAGGCAGCCACGGCCATCGGTATTTTCCACCTCTTCAACCACGCTTTCTTTAAAGCCCTGTTATTTCTCGGGGCGGGCAGCGTCAACCACGCCACCGGCACCTTCGACATGCGTCTCATGGGTGGTCTGCGCCAGAAGATGCCCTGGACCTTTATCACTTTCGTTGTCGCCTCGTTAAGTCTGGCTGGAATCTGGCCTCTGGCCGGCTTCTGGAGNAANGANGAGATTGTANTGGNCGTTTCTCTGGCCAACCAGCCAGTCCTTTTTGTCCTGGCCCTGATAACGGTCTTTATGACCGCCTTCTATATGTTCCGGGTCGTATTCATAACCTTCGGCGGCAGCTACCGGGGCGGTGACCCGGCTGCTCACGGCGCGCCTCACGAATCCTCACCCTCAATGGTAGCCCCGCTGGTCGTTCTGGCCGTCCTGGCTGTCGTTTCCGGCTTCTGGAACGTCGGCGGCCAGTTCTCCGTGTTCATGGGCGAAGCTCATCCCCACATCCCCGGTTTCTTCGCCGTTCTGGGGCACGGTCTGCCTCTGCTCTCGCTGGCAATGGCCGGGCTCGGCATACTGCTGGCCTGGGCCATGTACAGCAGACAATCGATTTCCCCGGTGAAGATCGGCGCTGCCTTTAAGCCCTTCTATTCCATTTTCATCCACAAATACTGGCTTGATGATCTCTATGAAAATGTCATCGTCAAGGTCGGCCTGATCGGCGGTCTCTTTGCCGGTTTAGAGAAGATAGATACCCACCTGGTTGATGGAGCCGTAAACGCGGTCGCCGGGGGAGCTTATACCGAAGGTAACGCCATTAAGAAAATACAGACCGGGCAACTCCAGCTTTACGGTCTGGTTACCGGAATCGGCATTATTGCCATCGTTCTTATTCTGTTTATATTTGGATAAAAATTAGAGGAGAGTCAAAAGAGGCTAAGCCTCTCTGAAAAAAGATTGTTACTTGGCGAAGCCTCTTCAAGAGCCATACTTCCCCCCGATCTTATCGGGGGACAAAAGGGGATAGGGTTATATAAATCATGAACTTAATAGACAATCGCGATAGGAGTCAACACAGTTGAGTTTTCCTTATCTGACATGGATAGTTTTCCTCCCGCTGGTCGGGGCTATTATTATCGCCCTGTTTAGCGGCGGCCGGGAGAAACTGATCAGGTACCTGGCGGTGCTCTTTACCTCGCTGCCCCTGATCTTATCCCTTGTCGCCTTCTCCGTTTTCGATAGATCAGCCGCGGCCACCGGAGTAATGCAGTTTCAGGAAAAGATCTCCTGGATTCCGGCCATGAACGCCAACTACCACCTGGGTGTTGACGGTTTAAGCCTGCCGATGGTGGTACTGACCGCCTTCCTGGGTCTGGTGGTGGTTTTCATCTCCTGGAAAGAACACCTCAGAGTACGCGAGTACTTTGTCTGGCTCCTCCTCCTGGAAACCAGTATTTTGGGCGTTTTCACTTCCCTGGACCTGCTGCTCTTCTTCGTCTTCTGGGAAGTAGAGATTATCCCCATGTATTTCCTCATTTCCATCTGGGGTTCGGGCAGAAAAGAATACTCGTCCATTAAATACGTTCTCTATACCTTGTTCGGAAGCGCTCTGATGTTGGCCGGAATTCTCAGCCTTTACTTCACCACCGGCACCCTCAACATGGTGGAACTGGCCGGCAACGGGATGGCCATAGTGCAGTCGGTTATGCCGGCGGTGGCCATCTTCTTCCTCCTTCTCATCGGCTTTGCCGTTAAGCTACCGGTCGTTCCCTTTCATACCTGGCTGCCGGACGCCCATACGGATGCCCCCACTGCCGGCAGCGTCATGCTGGCCGGGGCCCTGATCAAAATGGGTGGTTACGGCATAATTCGTGTCTGTCTTGGTATCTTCCCCTCGGTCGCCCGGGATTACGCTCCCTTCCTCCTCACCCTGGCTGTGATTAGCGTGCTCTATGGGGCCGCCGTCACCTTGAGGCAGACCGACCTTAAAAGACTTATCGCTTACAGTAGTGTCAGCCACATGGGCTTTGTCCTGCTCGGTATCTTCGCTCTCAATGAGGTAAGCCTCACCGGGGCCGCCCTCCAGATGGTCAGCCACGGTCTCCTCACCGGACTCCTCTTTGCCATGGCTGGTCTCACCATCCACAACGTCGGGGAGCGGGACCTCAGAAAGCTTGGCGGCCTGGCCCGGCAGATGCCGGCTGTCGCCGTTGTTTTCTCCATCGCCGGGCTTGGTTCCCTGGGACTTCCCACTACCAGCGGCTTCGCCGCCGAATTCATAACTTTCGCCGGGGCCTTCTCCAGCACTCTGGTTGCCGGCGCCCCCGTTTTCACCATTCTGGCCGTTATCGGAGTGGTGCTGGGCGCCGGCTACATCCTCTGGCTGATACAACGGGTATTTTACGGCCCGGTCAAAGAAGAATACAACGCGGTCAAGGACGCTGATGGTCTGGAAAAGATCTACATGTTTGCCCTGGTGGCCCTAATCATGCTGGTCGGTATTTATCCGGCCATCCTGACCGACATCATCAAACTCGGCATTGCGCCCCTGGCAGGCTTATTAGGTGGGTAAAATAAGGAGTAAATGTTGAATCTTGGCCTCTTTATACCGGAGTTGACTTTAGCTATCACGGCTCTAGCCATAATTCTGTTCGACCTTTTCGTCGAGCGAAAAGGATGGCTGGTGGCAGTGAGTCTCATCGGCCTGATAATAGCCGCCGGCTCCCTGGTAGTAACACCGGGCAGCCCTGCCCAGACCATTTTCAATAATATGCTGGTCGTGGACGGCTTCGCCTTCTTCTTCAAGCTGCTCTTCCTGGGTATCTCCGCCCTGGTTATCCTGGCCTCCACCGATTATGTATCCAAATTTACTAACTTCCGGGGTGAATATTACGCCCTGGTGATTCTCTCCACACTCGGCATGATGCTGATGGCCGCCACCAGCGAACTGGTCACCATCTATATTTCGCTGGAACTGACCAGCATCTCGCTCTATGTACTGGCCGGCTTCCTCAAAGACTCCAAATCGACTGAAGCCTCGCTTAAATACCTGCTGCTGGGAGCAATATCCTCGGCCGTCCTCCTTTTCGGCATGGCCCTGGTCTTCGGCTCCACCGGACAGACCCAGCTGGGACAGATTGCCGGGTCGGTTGCCTCTCTGTCCGCCACCGGAGTTATGGCCAATCCGGCCCTCGTTCTGGGCATCGTCCTGCTGGTAGCCGGTTTCGGTTTCAAGGTTGCCGCTTTCCCATTCCACATGTGGGTACCCGATGTTTACGAGGGAGCCCCGACTCCGGTAGTCGCTTTCCTCTCCGTGGGCAGCAAGGCCGCCGGCTTCGCCCTTATCCTGCGGGTCTTTTCCACCGCCTTTGGCTTTACGGACTGGCTGAGCATAAACTTCGGCCTCGTCTTCGCCGGATTGGCCGCCATCGGTATGTTCGTGGGTAACCTTTCGGCCCTCCCCCAGACCAACATCAAACGTATGCTTGGTTATTCCAGCATCGCCCAGGCCGGTTACCTCATGGTGGGACTGGCTACTATGGGAATTTCCCCGCCTGCCGATATTCTGGGACAGAGTGGCGTTCTCTTCTTCCTGGCTGGCTACGCCCTGGCCAACCTGGGAACCTTTACCGCCATCATCGCCATCTCCAACAAGCTTGACAGCGACTTCATTCAGGACTATTCCGGCATGATAAAACGGGCCCCGGTACTGACTCTGGCTCTCTCTCTGTGTCTCATTTCTCTTATCGGTATGCCCCCGGCCGCCGGTTTTATGGCTAAGTTCTATATCTTCAGCGGGGCCGTTCAGAATGGCCTGCTCTGGCTAGTTATTATTGCCGTGCTAAACAGCGTAGTCTCAGCCTACTACTACCTGCGGGTGGTCAAGGTAATGTGGTTTGGTGAGCCGGCGTCTGAAGAAAAAGTGCCCTCTTCCGGTGCCCTCCGCCTGGCCCTGACTGTTTCCTGCCTCGGTGTCCTGCTCATCGGTATTATCCCTGGTCCCATAATGGAACTGGCTCGGGCCGCCGCCAGAATGTTCACCTTCTAAGACCGGACGCGCTCCAGCGCTTTCTCTAACTGGCCCTGATTAAACCAATCAACACCTGCCCGTCAATCGTGATTATCGGCACGCCCATCTGTCCCGACTTTTCTATCATCTCCCTGGCTTTATCTTTATCTTTGGCCACGTCATACTCGGTAAAAGCAATCCCTCGTCGCGAAAGATACTCCTTCGCCCTGTGGCACCAGGGTCAGGTGGGGGTGGTATAGACGGCCATTTCCTTATCAACTGTTTTCTTATCACCGCCCTCATGTCTCGGAGGCGGAAAGGGTAGGCTGTGACCCGCTTCGTGAAGCCTCTCCTGCAGATCTGTAACCCGGTAAGCCTGTTGCATCGCAGGAACATCAGTATTCTCGATATATTCGTCAATAATTCCTTTGAATACCCCTTCAGCCCGGCTGATTAATCCCTCAACCTCGACCTGCCGCTCAGCCTCCCAGACCCCCCACTCGCGTAGTCCTCAATCTGCTTGACCAGCTTCTCCAGCTCATCAATATCTTGTTCGGCTGACACTCTTTTCCTCTCCCTCGGATAAGAATTGTGTGATATCGAACGCCGCTTCTTTGTTATTTTTTTTTCTTTATCGGGTACCTGATAACTGTCTTTACCACCTTGGCATTGGGGCGGGTCAGGTATTCTTCTTCGTGATGGCCAGCAATCTGGTAGCCGTTTTCCTCGATGAATTGATGCAACCGCTCAATGGAGGTTTCTTCCTCAGCATATGTCCCGATATGAAGAATCTGGGCTACCGTCCCGTAGCCCCAGGTCTCAAGTTTTACCTCCACCTCAGCCACCTTCTGAGGTATAGATTCGGTGTCCCCGGGGACAGGTAAGCCGATAATGAGAGTCCATTCTTCTTTGGGAGTAGTAACTACGTCGGGATAACGGGCTCGCAGTCCGCTGACCTTGAAATCAGGCAAGCCCCGCTTCTTGAGGTCGAATTTAAGGGTGTAGGCTGACCCGTAAAGTGCCGGCATAAGTTCGGTAAAGACCTTCTCCGGAGTCCCCTTGCCGGTAACCATCGCCATCTTGTGTGCCGGCATTTCCAGGATTTGAGGGTCTGTCTTAAGCTTCCGCGGCGACATATGACCACCTCCTTCTGAGAGTAGTTTCAGCCAAGTATAACACGCAGACTTGTTCCGGCAACAGAAGTCAGGGATAGAGAGAGTATTACCCGTCTTAGCCATTGCAAATGAGGCTAGCTCGCTTCATCCTTGCCTGGTGGGCGGGCCAGCAGAGCCGCCACCAGAGAAGATACTGGCAGGGCCACAAATACGAGAATGGGCAGCGAGTAGCTTCCGGTAAGGTCGAATAACAGACCAAATGGTAACGGGCCCAGGGCCGCGAAAGCCACCATGGCCGCCGTGGCCACTCCCCGAATACTGCCCAGATGCAGACGCCCAAAGTAGTTCGGCCAGATCACGGTTCCGACGGTCATGGTAAACCCGGCCCCCAGACCCATTATCCCTCCCCAAAGGAAGGCCTGCCAAGTGGACGATATCAGGAACGTCCACAACATACCTATTATCAAAAGCCCTTGCCCGACTGCCAGCAGATAGCGGTTGGGATATCGGTCTGCCAGAAAACCGGCCGCGAAGATACCCACTATTTGCATTGGGGCCATCACTCCAAACACTGATGCGGCTACCCCGGCCGGTATCCCTTTACTGGCCAGCAGCGATATCTGGTGAAAACCCAGGGCCGTGCCGATCAGCGGGAAGGCCGAACCGGCCACTATCAGCAGCCAGAACGCCCGGGTCCGCGTCGCTTCGCTGAGGGAGAAGTTGAGCTCTCGAACACCAACTGTCTCGTCATTCTTGAGTCCGTTTTGTAGCTGCCCCTGTTGGCCGTCCGGCAGTAGACCCACGGACTCAGGACTCCTCCGCACCAGTAGTATTGCCGGTAGCAGCAAAGCTATCCAGATAACATAGGCCAGAGTCTGCCAGGCGTTTCTCCAGCCAGTATCGGTAACCAGCTTATGAAGCAGGATGGGGAAGGTGGCCCCGCTCGCTGCCCCACCCAAGGAGCCGATGGCCGTCGCCTTCCCCCTGCGGCAAACGAACCACAGCGAAATCAGAGTAGTCGGGATCAGGGTAAGAGATCCTTGTCCCAGGGTACGCATCAGGGCAAAGCCGACGTATAATTTCCAGGGCTGGTCTACCGAACTCATCCACAGAGCCGCCAGACCAAAGAGAACGCCAACTACCGCCAGCATTGTTCGGGCCCCGTACCTGTCCAGCAGACGCCCCACCAGTATCATGGCCACTCCTGCCGTCAGAGAACCGGCCGAGTACATACCGGAGACCATCGTCCGTGTCCAGCCCATGTCCGAGATGATGGGGTCGACAAATATGGAGACCGAATAGGTCTGCCCCGGGCCCGAAATAAATAAAGCCAGGGCACTGACCGCCAGGATTATCCAACCGTAAAAGAAGGGCATCCGGGCCGTAATTGAGGGGTGACTTTCAGAGGGGGAGGTCGACTGCATGATAACAATATAACAGCTAGCAGCCGTCAGGACAAAGAACGCTCCAGCTTGACGTCGGTCAGCAGTCGGTAGACAAACACTCCTATCATCATAAACAGTCCTCCGGCAACCCCGAAGACAGCTCTCAGACCAATCAGGGGAGCCAGTATCCCTCCCAGCAGCGGCCCCAGTCCGATACCAAGAGCGTTGGCGCTCTGGGCCACTCCATAGGCGATGCCCTGCTGATCGCCGCTGGCCGAAAGGCCGACCAAGGCGCTCGATGATGCCATCAGGCCTCCTTTGAAAAACCCGGTCAGGGCAATAAAGAAGATGACCTGGGCCACCCCTCCCGCCCACACCGGAGGCAGGTACAGCAGACCGGTACCCAGGCAGGAGACCACCAGAATTGTCTTCAATGAGATACGCCCCCCGATACGGGCCGCCGCCAGGGAAGAAATAGCCGCCGCCACCCCCATCAGCCCGAAGGCGACTCCGGACATCGTTGCCGCCCTAGTCCCGGGGTCCATTTCCCTGATAAAGACGGGGATAACCGGATTTATCATCTGCGGCCCCACCTGTAAAATGAGCAGGGTCAGCAACAGCGGCAGCATCTGTTTGGACGTCGCCAGTCGTAACAGGCTGCCCATAGATACGCTCTCACCGGCCGGGGGACGCACGAATTCTTCTTTGGTGAAGAAAAGGATAACCAGACCACCCACGAAGAGCAGTGCCCCTGTTATGTAAAATGTAGCCTGGTAGCCAAAAGTGTCAGCGAGAACTCCTCCCAGCAGGGGTCCCAGGCTGGTGCCACTGAAAACGGACACCATCAGAAGCCCCATAGCAAAGGGCATTTTGTCTCGGGGAGTATCGCCCGCCACCATCGCCTGGGCTGCCGTCATGGTGCCGCTGAACATCCCCTGCGTGGCCCGCAAGCCCACCACCCAGTAAATATTCGGGGACAGCCCCAGCC
>NYYM01000022.1 GCA_002685815.1 Dehalococcoidales bacterium
AGGGATAAAAGGTACACCCATATACCCGGCGAACAGTGCCAGCGATATCCCAAAGTGAGAGTATTCTTCAATAGCCGGATATCTGTTCATGGCTTTAGCTTTAACGAGAGCGTAAGACCGCTTTTCATCCTGGACCATGAAACCAGTAAGTAACTTGTCCAGCAAGCCTTCACCGAGCAAGAGCGAAGAGCTGATCACCAAGGCACATATCAGAGTCAGGTGGTCTATTTTCTGTCGGATAATCTCGTGTACCGCCGCCGATGGCTCTCCGTGCTGTGCTCCCGAAACAAATAGAGTGTCCCCACTCTTCACATACTGTGAGATTGCTTCTTTCATCGTCATTACCTTGTCCCCCAAACATCCCCTCCTTTCGCCAGGCACGGCAAATGAGTACCTGGAATTACCTGCAATCCCCCGCCACAAAAAGATCGATTAACCCCGACCCCAATACCTTGGCAGCCAACTTCGTACCTGCCTGTTATTCCGATAGGATAAACCGGCTGCACTTACCGCCAGGCGTCTACGCTGTAGACGGGATTAGATCCAATTGGGCCGCCACTGATTTCGAGGCATAACTCTTCATCGCCGCCGCTAATAATTATGCGGTTCTCAGAGGGCATGTTCCCCGCGACCGGCACCGGATAATCATCAGGAAGCTCTTTCCAGCGTTTCCCCGATGTTCTTTCTATCCCCATCCAGCCATCCGTAGTCAGATCAGGCCACGAGTAGTTACGGTAATCTTTTACCGGGGTAAGGCTTTTCTCCCAAATCCACTCGTATACCGCCTCTTTTGACTTGAAGCCATATTCGTAGAGGTGCTGGGCCATCTCATGGACCATTATGAATGTCCTAGGCCCGGTCCGGTTAGCCCAGAGTCCGGGCAGGAGGTATTCCAGCCAGTTATGCGGGCCGGGTGTTCCTTTTACATCAAGGCGTCTGGCTATACCTCCGTGACCACTCTTTTGAAACGCCCGATACCCTCCGGGAGAGAATTGGGCCCCTTCTATGCCACCTTCCGTTATCATGGCCATGACAACGCTCTCATCTTTCTTAAAACGAAACTCCTCGTTTAGGCCTTTCCAGCCCGGGGGCAGCCCATCCGAGTATTCGGCAAAACAGCAGCCACCCATATTGAAGGGACTACCAATGCTGCTCATACGGTTTACGCCAGTAATAGCACCCCCAAGGTTAATCGCCATCAGCTGATAGGCACGACCGATGGCCGCGTTGGCCGGGTTTCCAGGGTTGAGCATACCACAGCCAGCATTCATCCCAATCTCCTTGGCAATTGGACCACTGACACAGACCCACTGGCTGGAGAAAACGGTAGTACTAGTGCCACACCCGGATTCGGCAATAGCCAGTACCACGGGCAGGTACTCCGGTTTGCAGCCAGCCATTACGGCGTTAATCGCCACCTGTTCCACGGTGGCCGTTCTCCAGGTAGAAGGTTGGAACCGCACCACTTCTCCCTTCTTTCTCTGCCCAGTCAGTATTCCTGTAATATCGGCCTGGTAGGTAATTAGTTCGTCTGGTTGGTGGCTGGTGCCGGTCAGCATCGCCCTTACACGTTCTTCAGTTGGCACTATTATCGGAAGACCATCCGTATATACTGCCATGGGGGCATATACAGGTCTGGGGATATCCTTTGTTTGCTGGTAGAATTCCTGGGCCTCATCCAAGGTTCCTTCAAAGAGCACCCTGTCGCGCGATGGTTCCCACCGACCGCTTTCCTTTTCTTCATCGGTCAGTGGCTTGGTCAGAGCTTCGAGCATGGGCTCAATCCAGTCGTCGACATCTTCCGGACCGGGGACTACCCGGCCTCCGTGCAGGAACCGTATCTTGGGAACACCCTCTGCCAGAGCCCATTCCTTGACCATATGTATCTGGTCTTCAAAATCAATAAGAACTGTGGGAATACCGGCTTTTTCAAGCTTTGCCAAGTAAGGCAACTGCCTCCATACAGTACCGCTTCACCAGCATACTGCCTGCACCAGACCGTCAGCGGTTTTCATCTCCTCATCCGATAATTGGATTGGATCAATCCAGTACGTCTTCTTTATTTTCCAGTTTACGTTGGGATAATCGCTTTTCAGCTTTTTCTCCAAGGGGATGGTGATATCCGGTTCACCGGTGATACTGAGGTAGATTTCCTTACCATCAATGGTACTGAGACGTGGCGCCAGGGGAGAGGTATCNACCGGTTCCTGGATAGCAACGGGATTAAGACACTTATAAACCCTATCTTCTTCTGCCATGATAATGCTCCTTGATTTATTTTAGGANTCGATTGTAGTCTTCTCATTGCGGTTTGTCAATGTCAACAAAAGAACCTCTAAGGATATACTCTGTATTCCTAGCCATTTCCTCAAAGTATTGACAAAAGAACAAATGTTCTATACACTTGAACAAGTAACCCTGATGACTGAACGAGGAGGTTGAACATGGAAAAGTTTGTCTTAGCAGGAAAGGCGAAAATCGTGTTTCAGATTATCGAGTTGATGGCAAAGGGAGAAGAACTGGACAGGCAACAGGAGAAGGCCAATAACACGGTGAAAGCAATTGAGGAGAATACTTATCCCTTGTGGCCATCNCGAGACGAAAGGTCTTAACACAAATTGATGTTCCATAGTCAACGTGTGAAGCCCCCTTCGAGAATACGTGCAGGCTATCACGACACCTCCATTTCCTGGGGCCTGAGGGGATTGTGTTACAATTCGTCTAGATTTTGAATCAAGGAGGATTTCATGGCTGATGGCAAAACAATTCTCGGCCTGGTAGGAAGCCCGAGAACCGACGGGCTGACCAACCAGCTGGTAAGAAGCGCCCTCGAGGGAGCCAAAAAGGCCGAGGCGGNCACTGAACTGGTGCAAATGTCTGATTATGTCGTCGATGCCTGCAAAGATTGCCAGCCCTGGGTCTGCGCCGACAACCTAAAATGTACTTACGAGGACAAAAACCTGGAGGTGCTCTGCGAGAAGTTGCTNAATTGCGGCGGGCTGGTACTGGGGACTCCGGTCTATTGGGGAGACACCACAGCTATGGTCAGACTGCTAATGCTTAAGATATTCAGGATATATGCCAGGAGTCAACCGATGCCGGGTTTACCGGCATTTGGAATTGCCATCGCCGGAGGCAGTGGCAACGGACTGGTCTCAGGTTTGCGGCCTCTCTATCATTTTTTCAGAGTTATGTGGATGAGAGCTATCGGACCTCTACCGGCGACCCGTTTTGACCTGATACAGGCAAACGTTACCGCTGCGGAATCAGGAAACCGNCTGGCAGGAATGGCAAGAGAACCTTTTGGNACCAGAGACGATCGTGACTTCTGGTATGACGGCTTGCCCTATCTGGTCGATACCAATCAGGCAGAACGCCGACTGCTGGCGGCCGTGGCCTACCAGGGAGTGCCGGACGAGAACAAGGCCGAAGTGCAGGGAGATTGGCCAAAGGCTGATATCCTGTCAGCCTCGGGGCGTGCTCTCGAATCAATGAACGAAACCAGTAAGATCTACGATTCCTCGAATGCAAAGGTCAGAAGAGAATGACCGCCAGATAGGACTAGAGCCCTACCCGCCTGGATTAATAAGCCGGTCTTTGAGCAGGCTCTCCGATACTCCCGGTTTACGAGGCGGTATCCGCTGCTTTATTCAGTTAGCTGTGCCCGGGCAGGTGCGTTGTTTTCNGGAGTAATATCTGAAGAATAGAGAAGTGTGATAGAATTAACTCGCCAAATGGCCGGAACTGTTTTACAGGTTAGGAGGCTTACATGAATGTTATTGAACTGCGTAGCGACACAAAGACTCAACCAACTGAGGAAATGCGTCGGGCGATGTACGAGGCGGAGGTTGGTGACGACGCTTCCCGTGAGGACCCTACTGTCAACCGTCTTGAAGAGCTAACTGCCCAAATGATGGGCAAGGAAGCCGCTCTTCTGACCCCCAGCGGGATGATGAGCAACCTTATCGCTGTCCTTACTCACACGCACCAGGGAGAGGAGATCCTGGTTGGAGACCAGGCCCACATGTACACAATGGAGCGAGGGGCGCCGACCGTAGCCGGAACTTTCATGCGTACCATCGCCAACGAATCGAATGGTCAGATCGACCTCAATATTGTTGAAGAGACAATCCGCACCAGAAATTCCCGCTTTCGCAGCATTTCCCTACTTGGCNTGGAGAATACACACAATTCGTGTAGTGGGGCCGTACTGACTCCAGAGTATACTGCTGGAGCCGCGGAGATTGCTCATCGACACGGTCTGCAAGTCCACATTGACGGAGCTCGCATTTTCAACGCTGCCGTCGCATTGANCCTACCCGTGGCTGAACTAGCCAGCCCCGTAGATTCGGTATGTTTCTGTTTGTCCAAAGGTCTCAGCTGCCCCGTTGGGTCTCTTCTCTGTGGGACGAAGGAGTTTGTGGAGGAGTCCAGACGCTGGCGTCAGATACTGGGGGGGCAGATGCGTCAGGCAGGCCACATTGCGGCTGCTGGCATAGTTGGTCTTCAGAATATGGTCAATCGCCTGGCTGAGGACCACGCCACCGCCAGGCAACTTGCTCTCGGTCTGGCACAAATCCCGGGAATGGATATCTCACCAGAGGCTGTACAGACCAATATCGTGCATTTCAGACCGCCATCACAGATTGCAAGCGGTGACTTTGTTAGGAAGATGGACGCCCAAGGAGTCAAGATAGGTGGCGCTGCCAGGATACGGGCCGTGACTCACCGAAACGTCACCGAGGCTGAAATCAACGACGCCCTAAACCGCATGGAACTTGTTCTCAAGGAGTAGACGGATCTTTCAATGGCACTTTGCNTTGGCTTGACCCTCAAATGATAACCTCATCTAAATCNGGTCACGATCCAAAACAGACTTCTTCATGGGAACGGACTTTACAATGCCTTGCGCCGGATAGCATTGCCAGGGATGTGCAGTCAGAGCCCGTTGGTGATATGATGTTCGTACCTTTTCCGCGGATTAATTGTGAGGTGACATCGTTTCATGAACGCAGAAGCAGTTGAGAAAATATTGGATGAAGACCGATCTGAATGGGAAGCCCTTTCCGCGTTACTGGATGCCCACCCGGAGGAGAGTTTACATGATCCTNCCTCTCCGTTATGGACTAGCAGGGACGTATACGCACACATCGCCCGCTGGACCGATTATTCGACAGACCAGTTAGAAGCCCGACTTGGTGACAAAAAGCCCTCTTCTCTCGATGGAACGTTCGATGAGGTCAATATTCGCTGGCAGGAAGAAGATCGCAGGTTAGATCTGTCTGTGGCGCAAGCGCGAGCCCTGCAGGCCTTCGANAGGTGGCGCAGAACTGTTAGATCAGTCCCTCCCGAGNTCTGGAACGAAGAGTTGGCCTCGCTGGCCGGGATTGATAATGGCAAGCATTGGCACTATGCGATACATCGCAGTTGTATTATTGTGGAGTAACGCGCTGAGCAACGGACGTTGGCGCACCGCATCTTTTTTTCGTAACACGTGAGTCAGGGGATTCCTTTCTACATCTGAACAATCCGGTATTTTGAGCGGACATGAATTGAAACTCAACCAAAGGAGACGTACATGTTCGAGATTCAGCAGCAGATGGTCGAAGGTAAAATAACGGCCCGGGAACTTGTCTCAACCTACATTGAGCATATTAAGAAGTTTGACGGGCTGNTAAAAGCGATCCTTGTAGTGAACCCTGATGCCGATAAAATAGCAACTGAACTGGACGTGGAACGCAAGGAAAAGGGCCCGCGCAGCCGACTCCACGGCATNCCTNTTATCGTTAAAGATAGCGTCGTCACCAAAGACAAAATGCCAACTACCGGGGGCACACTGGCCCTCGCTTCGTTCCAGTCATCGAAAGACGCTTTCCTCATCGCGAAGTTGCGCGAAGCAGGGGCGATTATCCTGGCAAAGTCGAACCTGCAGGAGCTTTCCTTTGGCTTTGCCACCTACAGCACCGTGGGAGGACAGACTCTTAACCCATACGCCACCGAGCGCCAGCCGGGAGGCTCCAGCGGGGGCACAGCGGTGGCAATTACCGCGAATATGGGTGCTGTGGGTATCGGGGAAGACACGGCAGGCTCTATTCGGGTTCCGGNCGCCCACAACTCTCTCGTTGGCATCAGGCCAACTGTCGGACTTGTCAGCCGGACGGGCGTTATCCCCATTTCGNCAAGCCGGGACACAGCCGGGCCAATTACTCGAACCGTCGCCGACGCCGCGATTGTCCTTGACGCCATTGCCGGTTATGATTCGCTAGACCCGATGACCGCCAGATGCGTGGGGAAAATACCAGAATCTTATGCCGATTTCTTAAACAAAGAAGGCCTGCGTGAAGCTAAAATTGGAGTCGCGCGGGCGCTGTTTGGTACCGNAACGGACGAAGCCATTGCGGTGAATGGGGTGATAGAAAAGGCAATAAAAGCGATGAATGCTCTTGGCATCAGCATCGTGGATCCGGTGGAAGTGCCCTACCTGGACGAAATCAACGACCGTGAGAAGTACGCCTTCGAAGGCCATGTGGAATGGAAACCTGCCTTTAACGAATTCCTGAAGTGGGCAGGGCCTGATGCTCCCCTCAAGAGCTTTAAGGAACTAGCCGAGTCCGACAAGGTACGTACCCACGTTGTAANGATACTGGGCAACGCACTTGAGGCGGCGGATCCGGAAGATGATATAGAGTATCTTCGCGCAATTGCCATCGCCCAGAGGAAAGCCGAACTGGGAGTTCTGCAAGCGATAGCGGAGAATAATCTCGATGCCTTGATTTACCCGGCGGTGCAGGAGCCCCCTGCCAAGATTGGAGANGTCCAGGGAGGAACCATCACGACCGGTCTCGGCGCCANGGCGCGTTTTCCCAGTATTACGGTGCCGGCGGGATTCACCGATGACGGACTCCCGGTCGGTATCGAGTTCCTGGCCAGGGCGTTTGAAGAGCCAAGGNTNATCGAGCTCGCTTACGCCTTCGAGCAAGGAACACAGTACCGGAGACCACCAAATCTGCCTTAAAGACAAATCTCAATGTCATTACTGTGATATCAACATGACTTTTCTCAAAGAGACGTACTATCAAGAAAAACTGGTCAAGCTCTCCATCAACGGAGAAGACATTCAGTCCAGAGTNTTCGAAGACTGCGAGTTTGATAATTGCAGTTTTGGCGGCTCCAGATTTGAGAAGTGCCGCTTTCTGAACTGTAAATTCGTTGAGTGCGACGTCAGCAACATTATCCCCATGAATTGTGAGTTTAGAGAAGTCGGNTTCATTAAGTGCAAAGCCATCGGTATCGACTGGACCAAGACCCAAAAGATAATAAAACTGAGCTTCTCCGAGTGTCTGCTCAACTACTCTAATTTCAGACTGCTCAAACTGCCGGAAATCACAATGGTCAAATGTGAGGCCAAAGAAGTTGATTTCATTGAGGCTGACTTGACTGGCGGGGATTTCAAGAATACTGATTTCAACCAGAGCGTATTCTTCAAGACCAACCTGACCAAGGTCAATTTCAGCCGGGCGACCAACTACTCCATCGATATCAAGACCAGCACCGTCACCAATGCCCGCTTCTCCCTGCCCGAGGCCATGTCCCTGCTCTACAACTTCGATATTATNATCGAATAGGGAANACGGAAGGTGTGGGATGCTGCTGAATAGAAGAACCACAAGTGGAGATTTGAATATATGCAATCTGTAGCGCTTATCACTGGACCGGCAGGAGTTGGAAAGACAACAATTGCTGACGATTGGGCGATACGACAGAAGAGTCCNACTTTTCATCTATCTTTGGATTCAATGCGCGAGCGAGTAAAATCAGGTTTTCAGAGTCCGCAGGATGGATGGANGGAATGATGAGACAAATAGACAATACTAAATTGCCCGGGCTGCTTGTGCCGCAGCAGTGAAGATCTATCATGGCAAAGGATTCTCGTGTACTATCGATGACGCAGTAGTCCCTAATTNGCCAGACGTAAGTGAAAAGTTATGGGAAACAGATCTGTTTCCCATTCCGGTGGAATTAATCGTACTCGTGGCTGATATAGAGATTCTTCAGGTGCGNAATACGCGAAGAGACAGCCTTCATCGAATANNCTCGAGTAATCAAATCATGGTCATTAACAACGCCATGCAAGGTTGGCGAGATGGATACGCTGATCGGATAGTGGACACTTCTTTAATGACTGTGGATGATGTTGTAGATGCAGTAGCAGAGATATTGCAAAAGCGAGGTTAGTGCGGGTTATCCAGAATTCACCGGATGAAGACAATCTCAACAACCAGCTTTGCCTCTGGCGGTCGAGAGTGTTAAAATGGGATTAGGAAGCGGGTTTCACCCTGATTCCCACATTGGAGGAGTGATGGCCGATGGAAATGAGCTCCGGCTGACCGAGAGCGTCCGCGGGGCTGGCTGAGCCGCCAAGATAGGTCCGGGAGACCTGGCTCAAGCTTTATGCGACCTGCCCATACTGTCCGACTCGAACGTGCTACGGGGCATGGACAGCCTGGATGATGCCGGCGTCTACCAGCTGACAGAAGACGTGGCTATCATTCAGACGGTCGATTTCTTCACGCCCATAGTTGATGATCCTTACATGTTCGGGCAGATTGCCGCCGCTAATTCCCTCAGTGACGTCTACGCTATGGGGGGCAAGCCCCTGACAGCCATGAACCTGGTCTGCTTTCCCATCGACACCATGGATGTTTCAGTCCTCAAGGATATCCTCAGGGGCGGGAACGACAAGATGGCCGAGGCACAGGTATCNCTCATGGGAGGCCACAGCGTCAATGACCCCGAGCTCAAGTACGGCCTTTCAGTCACCGGCACCGTTCACCCCAAGAAGCTGATAACCAATTCAGGCGCCCGGNCCGGAGACAAACTGATCCTGACCAAGCCGCTGGGAACCGGTATAATAAGCACCGCCCTGAAAGCCGGGGCCGTTAGCCCGGAGATATTGGCCAAACTAACCGAGACTATGGCAGCGTTGAACGATAAGGCTGCAGAACTGATGCAGAAGATAGGCGCCCGCTCCTGCACCGATATCACCGGTTTCGGCCTTATCGGCCACGCCGTCAAGCTGGCCGAAGGCAGCCAAATAGGCATGAACATTAGTGCCGCCGCCCTCCCCCTCCTTCCCGGAGTAGCTGAATATGCCCGGCAGGGGATAGCTCCCGGCGGTTTAGAGCGGAACCGTGACTTTTACTCTTCCTCGGTAAGAATTGCCGCCGACGTACCGGCTGAGATGCAGGACATCCTCTTTGATCCCCAGACTTCAGGGGGACTGCTNATTGCCTTGGCCCCCAGCAAAGCAGAATCGCTACTAGCCAGATTACACCAGGCCGGGGTCACAGAGGCGNCTATTATCGGNGAGGTAGTCCCCGAACCGGGCTGGGCGATAACCGTAAAGTGAAAACCGGAAACGAAGAGTTAAAAGTGGTGGTAGCCATGAGCGGCGGAGTGGATTCATCCGTGGCCGCGGCCCGTCTTAAAGAACATGGTTATCAGGTCAGCGGAGTGATAATGAAAATATGGGGTGGGGAAACCCTTTCCGGGGAAGTAAAACGCCACGCCTGCTACGGACCGGATGAGGAAGAAGACATCGAAGATGCCCGCCAGGTGTCCCGGATTTTGGGCATCCCTTTCCACGTTTTTGACCTTAGAGAGGAATACAGAACCGAGGTCCTGGACTACTACTGCCGGGAATACATTTCGGGAAGGACGCCCAATCCGTGTCTCAGGTGTAACCACCGGATAAAATTCGGCGCCCTGCTCAAAAAGACTCAAGAAAGTGGCATTGAATTTGATTATTTTGCCACCGGGCACTATGCCAGAGTAGAATATGATAGAGACGGGGGACGGTACCTGCTTAAGAAAGCAGCCGACCTGAACAAAGACCAGTCTTATTTCATTTCCTCTTTATCTCAGGAACAGCTTGGCCGCTCGCTCTTCCCTGTCGGCAACTATGACAAGAGCGAGATAGTAAGAATGTCAGCCCATTATGGATTGGGAGTCGAGAAAAAGCCNGAAAGCCAGGATTTCATTGCCGGAGAGTATGGCTCTCTGGTCGAGGCGGCCCATCCCGGCCCGATACTGGATAAGCAGGGGAATACATTGGGAGAGCACCGCGGAATCCCCTTTTACACCATCGGGCAGCGTAAAGGGCTGGGCATANCCAGCGCAGAGCCTCGCTTTGTTATTGATATTAACGCCGGACAGAACGCCATTACCGTTGGCGCCAGAGAAGAAGTATACCATGATGAATTGGTTGCCTCGGACCTGAACTGGATAGCTNTAGAAGGATTGGAACAACCAACCAGAGTCAAGGCCAAGGTGAGGTACCTCCATCCGGACGCTGAGGCGACCCTAACACCGCTGGACGAAGATGAGGTTTATNTAAAGTTTAATGAGCCTCAACNGGCCATCGCTCCCGGTCAGGGAGTAGTTTTTTACCAGCAAGACGTTGTGCTGGGGGCGGGAACAATAGAAAGAAAAAGGAAGTANGATAATGGCTAAGATATTGGCGGTCTGCAAAAGCAAGAAAAAGGGAACCAGAAAAGAAGACATCAAAGAGGGCTTCATTAANCAGGATTCCGGATTAACCGATGATGCTCACGCCGACTCCACCAGCCATCGCCAGGTAAGCCTGATGGCAATCGAGAGTATTCAAAAAATGCGGGACCTGGGTCTGGATGTAGGCCCCGGAGATTTCGCCGAAAACCTTACCACGGAAGGAATAGACCTTGTTTCGATACCTGTTGGCACCGAGGTCTCAGTGGGCAAGGAAGTTGTCCTGNAAATCACCCAGATTGGTAAAGAGTGCCATACCAAATGCGCTATCTACCACCAGGTCGGTCAATGCATCATGCCTGAAGAAGGTGTGTTTACCAGAGTGGTCCGCGGTGGCACAGTCAGAAGAGGAGATGAAATAAATGCGGTTAGCGATGGAAACTGAAACCGAGAAAATCCCCATAGTAAGACTTATCGATGGAGCCAGAAATGATATTGAGGACCTGGTGGCCAAGGAATTTCCCCTGACTCTTATCCTNAATAACCAGGAACTAGTCACCTTTCTCTGTTCCCCTAAAGATCTGGACTATTTATCCATCGGCTTTCTCTACTCCGAAGGACTACTGGACAATAAAGATGAAATCAAGAAAATAACGGTTGATGCCCAAAGGGGAGTNGTACGGGTGGAAACCAATGAAGACAGGGCAATGGCCGATGATCTGGTTTTCAAGCGATTGATAACCTCGGGTTGTGGCCGGGGAGCCTCTTTCTACAGTGCCGCGGATATGCAGAACCAGGTAAAAATTAACTCCGAGATGGAAATATCCGCCAATGAAGTCATTTCCCTNGTTCGCGACTTCCAGCATCATTCCCAGATGTATAGAACAACCGGCGGAGTCCATAGCGCCGCCTTATGCGACCCCCAGAACATCCTGGTTTTCAGCGAAGACATAGGCAGGCATAACGCTCTCGACAAGATCTTTGGAGAGTGTCTGCTGAAGGACATATCGTCAGAAGGACGGGTGGTGGTCACCAGCGGCCGCATCTCCTCCGAAATGCTACTCAAGGTGGCCAGAAGGAACATCCCCATAATCATATCCAAATCCGCTCCTACCGACCTCGGGGTAAAGATGGCCGATGATCTGGGTATAACCCTGCTCGGCTTCGTCAGAGGGAAAAGGATAAATGTTTACACTAATGACTGGAGGATATCAGGCAATGGAAGACACTAACGAGGCACTCCTGGATAAGATTGCCGACCTCAAGAAAAGCAGGAATGCCGTTTTCCTGGTGCATAACTACCAACTGGGCGAGGTCCAGGACATAGCCGATTTTGTCGGTGATTCTCTGGAACTAAGTCAAAAAGCGGCCAAGACGGATGCCGACGTTATCGTTTTCTGCGGCGTCCATTTTATGGCGGAAACGGCCTCACTTCTCTGCCCTGACAAAACGGTACTGCTACCCAACAGGCACGCCGGGTGCCCTATGGCCGACATGATTACGGTTAAAGCCCTGCGGGAGAAAAAGAAGGAACATCCCGGAGCTAAAGTGGTCTGCTACGTCAACACCCCGGCGGCTGTCAAAGCAGAATCTGATATTTGCTGTACCTCGGCCAATGCCTCCGAGATTGTTGACCGAATACCTGCTGACGAGGAAATCATATTCATCCCGGACCAGTATCTGGGCAGCCATGTCACTGCCCAGACCGGGCGTGAAATGATTCTCTGGCCCGGATTTTGTCCCACCCACCTGAGAATTCTCCCCAAAGANGTCATCAGACTGAAAGAAGAATACCCCGAGGCTATTGTGGTAGCCCACCCTGAATGCCGGCCGGAGATAGCTGCCCTGGCTGACTCCGTAATAAGCACGGGGGGAATTATCAGGCTGGCCCGTGAAACCAAGTCCAAAGAAATGATAGTCGGCACAGAGATTGGCATACTCCATCGACTGAAAAAGGAAAACCCGGAAAAGAAATTTATCCCGGTCTCGGAGCAGGCGGTCTGCCCCAGAATGAAGCTCATTACTTTGGATACTATTCTCTGGTCTCTGGAGAGAATGTCTCATCAGGTAAAAGTATCGGATAGAATCCGTTTCAAGGCAAAGGCTGCCGTTGACAAGATGCTTGAGGAATAAAACAGCTAAGACAGCGGGCCGCGGACNGGGACGAAAATGAGGGCCTGGGCGGCTAGTGCTCAATACGTTGAATCTGGTAGTGTAACTTACCCACCGGTGCTTCTATCTCCACCATTTCTCCCTGCTCTTTACCGATAAGAGCCCGGCCCATGGGTGACGCACTGGAAATCTTGCCCCTGACCGCATCCGCCTCTCTGGGACTGACCAGCATGTAACATAATTCCCCAACGGAATTGACTTCGCAAAGGACGACATTATCACCAATACCCACTCTGAGGCTGGCCCNCTGCTGTCCATCAACAACAACAGCCGTCTTCAGAATCGCTTCCAGATCCATGATCCGACCTTCTATCCACCCACGCCTCTCTTTGGCTGCGTCCAGCGGTGCGTTCTCTTTAAAGTCCTTATCGGCAGCAGCTTTGCGCATCTCTGCAATCGCTTTAGGGCGCTCATCTTGAAGTGCCGTGAGCTCGGCCTCCATCTCGGCGTATCCTTGCCGGGTTAAAGAAATTATCTCGGGGGCACTTCTCCCTGACACGGCGGTTGATCTGCTTTTTCCCTTTCTGGCCTTGAGATGAATCGCCAGATTATTCTTACTCCACCCTTTCTTCTTAGCATAAAAAAGGAACGTCCGTATCAACCCGAGCTTTCTAACGCAGTCGGCATCCGAGCGTGATAACTGCTCAGCGTAGTTGTCTACCTCAGCGGCGGCAATCCTGGGAAAAGTCCGTTCTCTCCCCAACCAGCGGATAAACTTATATACTTCTTGCTGGCTTACTCCACTTTCTCCGGGGGGTAGGTCTGCCAGATAAAGACTGGCCGCCTCTCCCAAGCTGGGATTCTGACCACCATTGGTCATATTCTAGGCTCCTTCCTGAAAACACTGGGGATTTCTAGCAATCAAGCCCACCCGACCTTTGGGAACTCTGGTAAAGCGGTTAACGGGAAAGCAGAATCCNGACTGCATCCTTTCAAACTGGTGCCTTAAAGAGTATAGCACCTTGATACCCCTTCATCAACTTCGTCCCTTGCCTACCCTTCCCGGGGGAAGAGGAAGCTTTATTGTTTCAACGGTCCTGGATAATGCTCGGTGCCCCATTATCCTCAATACCGCCTTGCCAGGCCAGTCAAAAGATAAGTCATCCGCTTTGAGCAGAGCCTCATCAACCCCATTTGTCTTCATTATGTCAAACACTCTATCAATCTGCCTGTCACTCAGCAGCGCGAAAAACTTGCGCCCCCAGTCGGCTGCTCTCAACTCGCCCGTCAGCTTCTTCTTCCAGGCTTTCTCGTAATTAGACAGGTGTTTCGCCGACAAGTGATCATCCTCCAAAGCCTGCTGCAAATGATCGGCCGCGATATCAGCGCACATCAGACCAAAGTAGATGCCCCCACCGGTGGTCGGTTTTACCTGTCCGGCGGCGCTCCCCACCACTATTATCCTGTCACTGTAGGTCCTGGCCAAGGGTTTCAAAGGGACTTTGGCGTAGCTAGGCTTAACTTCAGTCGAGACTATTTTCCCTTGCGCTGCCAGGGAAGAAACCAACTTATTCAAATAGAAACCAGATCTGCGACGGGATAATAGACCTGCCAAGGCTCGCCGGTGTGAGGTTGGCACCAGCCAGGCAAAAAAGGCCGGAGCTGTCTGTCGGCCCAGGTAGACCTCCACTTCATCCAGGCCGTTTGTTTCCACCTCAGCTTGAACTCCAATTGTAAAGTCACCAACCCTGCCCAGACCCAATTCATCAACCAGCTTCGAGCCAGAGCCGCCAGCCACAACCACCGCTTTCGCCTCAAAGCGGTCCAGCTCCCCTGGCTGACGTCCCGATTCGATCGTAACCCCGTCATCGCCGACCTTTACGCTCGTGACCGGACTATTCAACAAATATTCGGCGCCTTCATCTTGAGCCCGTCTGGCCAAAGACACGTTAAAAGCCGCCCGGTCGACAATACAAGCTTGGGGTTTTTGCCTCCTCAGGTTGATTAGTTTTGCAGAGGGTGAAAATACCTTGGCGCTATTCGCCTGTCTGTAAACGACTCTTTTATCAATTTCGAACTGCTCGAGGCACTTCTGGCTTATGATGCCGGTACAGCAAACCGGTTCTCCCAGGCTCTCTTTCTGCTCCATTACCACCACGCGCCGCCCCATCTCGGATAGCCTGTAGGCTACCCGGCTTCCGATAGGTCCTCCCCCGATAACTGCTACATCGTACATCTGTATTCTCCCCAGCCTGAGGCAGAGCACTAATCAACATCAACGTCTAAAGAAACTGACAAGCGGTATGAGGGGATCGCCTCGACGGCGACAAAGCTGGAAAGCGCTTCCTGCCGTCGAATTTGCCGGTAACTGGCCGAAGCGGCGTTTTCCAGGAACCAGCCAATAAAGGCTATCCAGACACCTTCAAACCAACTCAATTCAAAAGGGCGCCGGAAGATTATTACTATGCCACCAATAATAAAGAGGTACCCAATACCCTGCCCCAGGCGCATGGCAATCCGACTTGCCCGGATATAGCTTCCTGTAACATACCACAAAAGCGAGCGGA
>NYYM01000023.1 GCA_002685815.1 Dehalococcoidales bacterium
ACACCCGCCCCGGACTGTTCTCTCAATTCCTTCAGCTTATCCGTTGAGATTTTCAATCTGTCCCTCCTTGTCTGCTTTACCATTCGGGGTCGGAACAGGCGTCGCGAAAACAGTCGCAGTCTCAACTATCTCTGAAGTCTCTTTCTGTAATTCTTCCGGCAGCATCAGGTCCTGGTTACTTCTGCCTTCAATAACCGCGTCGGCAATCTTGTTGCATATCAATCTTACGGCCCTGATGGCATCATCATTACCCGGGATAGGGTAGTCTATCTCGGCCGGGTTGCAACTGGTATCTGCTATAGCCACAACCGGTATCCCTACCCGTTTGGCTTCAGCCAGGGCGATTTTTTCCTTCGGCGGGTCAACGATGAATATGACAGACGGCAGGCCGGTCATTTCTTTAAAGCCGCCCATCTGCCGGTTCAGTTTCGCGATTTCCTTTTCGAGTTTCAGGGCCTCCTTCTTGGGCAGACGGTTGAATTCACCCCTGGCCTGCTGGTCCTCCAGGCGCACCAGATAGTCGATGCGAGCCTGGATAGTTGCAAAATTGGTCAGCACTCCGCCAATCCAGCGTTGATTGACATAATACATGCCGCAACGCGTGGCCGCTTCGGCCACAGACTCCTGGGCTTGCTTCTTGGTACCGACGAAAAGTACTTTGCCACCCTCCATCACCACCTCACGGATATACTGGCAGGCTTCTTCCAGCATACTGGCGGTCTGTTGCAGGTCGATAATATGAATACCGTCGCGCTTGGTGAAGATGTACCTCTTCATGGCTGGATGCCAACGACTGGTCTGGTGACCAAAGTGCGCCCCGGATTCTAAAAGTTTTTTAATTGAAACGGTGTCAGGCAAATTCACTCCCCCCTCTTATGTTGTCAGCCAGCTTCAAGTATAGCATACCATCTCTCAGGCAGCAACAATTGACAAGGCTTAACTAAAATCCTATGATAAATGATACGAAAGGTAGGGATAAGAAAAGATGCAAATTAAGAAAACCTACAGAGACCTCACTCCCGAATTGCTTTATCATGAAGTAAGAGATTTTACTCTGAAGCAGGGCGTGGTTATCGATTCCACAAAAATGGAAACATACTCTTTAGCCACTGATTCATCCTCTTTTGTCTCCCGGGGGACTCTCACCTTCAAAAGTCAGGATAAGAACGGAAAAGTTGGGACAGAATGTCTCCGCGCCCATGTCGTGGGTTCACCCAGGGGTGAAATTAAGCTAATAATTGACCTGGATGAGAAGCTGTTTCCCCAAGAGAAGGTCACTGCTCTGCAGGCTGACCTGGATTTCGTCTTCGGATCATACGAAGCGCAGCCGGAATAGAAGCCAGGAATTGGTTGGTATTGTTTCTCCCACCTACCCCCTAGCATCCCGGTCAGACGTGTCAGGATAGTTCTTTCAGGTAGGCATCCATTGAAACAGCTGCCTGCTTGCCGGCCCCCATCGCGCTGATTACCGTAGCTGCCCCGGTGATGATGTCCCCACCTGCCCAAACCTTCGGCCTGGCTGTCTTGCCCGTGGCCTCGTCAGCCACTATCGTGCCCCACCGGGTAGTTTCAAGACCATCGGTCGTTTGGGCAATCAGGGGGTTGGGGCTGTTACCCAGGGCCACGATTACGGTGTCGACGTGCACTAGAAACTCGCTCCCCGCCTTGGTGACGGGGCGTCGTCGTCCACTTTCATCAGGCTCGCCAAGTTCCATCTCGATGCACTCCATCGCCATTACCCAGCCCCGCCCGTTGCCCAGAAACCCGGTGGGATTGGTCAGGAACTTAAATATGATGCCTTCTTCCATCGCGTTCTCTACTTCTTCACGCCGGGCCGGTAGCTCTAACTCAGACCGCCGGTAGACAACGTAGACCTCCTCGGCCCCCAGTCTGAGAGCGCACCGGGCTGAGTCCATTGCCACGTTGCCGCCCCCGATGACCGCTACCCTCTTGCCTATCCTGATCGGGGTATCGTACTCCGGGTAAAGATATCCTTTCATCAGGATCGTGCGGGTGAGGAATTCGTTGGCCGAATAAATGCCGCACAGGTTTTCTCCGGGAGCATTCAAAAACACCGGTGCCCCGGCCCCGGTGCCGATGAAGACGGCCTCGTAGCCGTCGGCCAGCAGTTCGTCAATTGTCTCAATCTTACCCACCACTGAGTCCAGCCTCAGTTCCACCCCCAGGGAGGTGACATAATCAACCTCGGCCTGGACAATCTCCTTCGGTAACCTGAACTCAGGGATTCCGTACATTAACACCCCCCCGGCCACGTGGAGTGCTTCAAACAGGGTAACGCTGTGACCCAGCTTGGCTAAATCGGCCGCTACCGTTAACCCTGCTGGTCCGGAGCCAATCACCGCTGCCCGTTTCCCGCTCGGTTGAGTTGATCCGGGCAACTTCATCTCCTCGGGTTGGGGTGAGCCCGCCGGTGGGTCCGCTGAATTAGGCTGCTGCTTGTTCTCCCGTTCCCAGTCGGCTATGTGTCGCTCCAGGCGACCGATCGCCACCGGGGCTTTTCTAGCCGCCAGGGTGCAGACTACTTCGCACTGGGTTTCCTGGGGGCAGACCCGCCCGCAGATACCGGGTAGGCTGTTCGTATTCTTGAGCACCCTGACCGCTTCAGGCATATCGTCGTTGACGATCGCCTGGATAAAATCGGGGATGGATATACCTACCGGGCACCCCCCTACACAAGGACGTTTTGGGCATTGGATGCAGCGACCGGCCTCTTCCTTGGCCTGCTCAGAGTCGTAACCCAGGGCTACTTCGGTAAAGTTGAGAGCCCGCTCTTTGGGGTCTTGCTGGGGCATTGAGACACGGTTCAAGTTTACCTTTGCCATAAATGTTTCTCCTGTCCGGGCTTACCACTGAGCGCAATTAAGGCATTGATATTGCAGTTCTGATTGGTTGTTAGCGGAGTAAGTGCATCTCCGGGCCATAAGTGTAACCCAGTCAATCTCATGGGCATCAAACTCCGGCCCGTCGACGCAACCGAATTTAGTTTTGCCGCCCACCATAACTCTGCAGACGCCGCACATCCCGGTCCCGTCGATCATAATAGGGTTCAGGCTGGCAATCGTCTTGACTCCGAATGACCTGGTCGTAGCTGAGACCAGCTTCATCACACAGGTAGGNCCGATGGTGATAACCCGGTCGATTGGTTCGTTCTTGAGAATCTNCTTCAGTGGTTCAATAATAAAACCATCGGAATCAAACGAGATATCACCGGTTACTACTGTCAACTNGTCGCTGAAACTGCCCAGTCGCTCATCGCCAAAAAGGGCTTCTTTTGTCGGCGCCCTGATGATAGAGATGACTTTGTTCCCCGCTTCTTTCAAGGCCCGGGCGATGGGCACGATAGTAGATACCGAATATCCACCGACAACGCAGACAACGCTGCCGAACTTCTCGATTTCGGCCTCCAGGCCCAGTGGGCCGACAAAATTANTGATGAAATCACCTTCATCCAGGGCCGCCAGCTTGCCGGTTGTCTTGCCCACCTCATTGAAGACGATGCTGATACTACCTTCTTCCCGGTCCCAGTCGGCGATACTGAGTGGAATGCGTTCCCCCGTTTCATCCACCCTGATGATGACGAACTGCCCCGGTTGGGCTTTTTTNGCAATGNTGGGCGCCTCAACCTTGAACAAATGAATATTGGGTGCTAGAGTTTGCTTAACTAATATCTTGTACAACTTTCCTCCATAATTATAGTTTTACTGACTGGTTGTGTCAATCTATCAGGACTGCGTTAAATCTGAGTAATGCTTGCCGATCCCCTGTTTGTAGTTTCCGACCTCAGGATGATATTATTATAGAACAGATNAAGCTTTCACTTCCGGTACCAAACGCANCTGGAGCCAGCCAAGGAGGAATAGTTTTTGGAATATCGGCGGTTTGGCAAGTTGGATTGGGAAGTCTCNGCCCTCGGTTTTGGAGCCATGCGGCTGCCCACCACAGGCGGGGGCCCCGAAAATATCGACGAGACCGCGGCTATCGACATGATCCGGTATGCTATTGACCACGGCGTTAATTATCTGGACACTGGCTACCTCTACCATGGCGGGGAGAGTGAGCGCCTGGTTGGCATGGCCCTTAAGGATGGCTATCGTGAGAGAATGAGACTGGCTACCAAAATGCCCATCCGTATCGTCGAGAAAGCTGAGGACTTTGACCGCTTTTTCAACGAGCAGATGGAGCGCCTCCAGGTTGATAAGCTCGACTTTTACCTGTTCCACGGGTTGAGGGCTGAGACCTGGCATAACGTGCGNGACATGGGGATAATTGGCTGGGCCGAGGACAAGATGGCCCAGGGACGTTTTGACCATATCGGTTTNTCTTTTCACGATAGCTTTACGGCCTTCAAAGAGATCGTGGATGATTACGACAATTGGACTCTTTGCCAACTCCAGTACAACTATATGGATGTANATTTTCAGGCTGGTCGGCGGGGGGTAGAGTATGCCGCAGATNAGGGACTGGCGGTGGTTGTTATGGAGCCGTTGCGGGGAGGAAAACTAAGCNTGGACCCCCCGGAAAAAGTGGCCCAGGTGTGGGAGACCGCCCCGGAAAAGCGCAGCCCGGTCGACTGGGCCCTGCAGTGGGTCTGGAATCAGCCGGAAGTCTCCCTGGTCCTCAGCGGTATGAGCAAAATGGAGCACGTCGTGGAAAACATCGTTCTGGCCGACCGCTCCGCCTCCGGCATTCTTTCCGAAGAGGATCTGGCCCTCATCAACCGGGTTCGTGAAGCCTACAAAGGGTCAACTCCCATTCCCTGCACCAGTTGTAATTACTGTATGCCTTGTCCCTCCGGCGTGGATATACCCGGTGTTTTGCAGGTTTATAATGAGGCGATGACGTATAATGACATCCGGACGGGCAGGTCCCGCTACGGAGGAGCCCGGGGATTTAAACCGGAGCAGCTTTCCGACAGGTGCACCGATTGCGGCGAGTGTCTGGAAGCCTGTCCCCANGGAATAGACATCCCCGCCTGGCACAAAAAGATACACGCTCTTCTCGGTTCTGAAGNNTAATCTTATTTGCAGTAGGAGAGAAATTTTGGAAGTTGATATTTATTACTGTAACCTGTGAGACTACAAACCCAGCGCCGTCAGTGTGGCGGAGGAATTGAGTCAAGGCTTCGGGCTGACGGTCAATCTTATCCCGGANCGGGAAGGTATTTTTGACATTCTGCTGGATGGAGACCTTATCTACTCTAAATCGGAATCAGGGCGCTTCCCTGAACCCGGTGAGATAGCGGCNATGTTTCAGCAGTAGTCCNAGGCGCATCGTTTCCCTACGGACAGTGGCTGTTCACACGCCGTCATTCTCCCCGCTCNTCCATCTCTAATTGGAAAAGCTGGCCCACTATCCCCGGGGAATCGTCACTATTCTTATTCTCTTTAAGATANCGGATGGGGTCTTGAAGGATTTTGGTTACTATTGACTTGGTCATCGCGTCCAGGCTATAGCGCTCGTCCTCGGACAAACTGCGTAGCTTTTTCAGCGTTTTGTCCAGTTGCTGCTGCCGTATGTCTTCGGCCTTTTCCATCAGGGCCCCGATTACGGGTCTGGTCTCGAAAGCCGACCACCCGGCCAGACATCTCGTCACCTCGGCAGCCACGATCTGCTCGGCTGCCTTGACCTCGCCCTTTCGCTGCTGGCGGTTTACTTTGGAGACCTTGGTCAGGTCNTCGATGTTGTACAGGAAGACGTTGTCTATCTGCTTCACCTCGGGTTCTACGTTCCGGGGAACGGCAATATCGATTATGACCATGGGAAAGNCGGGATGNTTCTTCATCGCCTCTTCCACCCGCTTGCTGTCCAGTATTCGGTCAGGTGCCCCCGTGCAGGTAACGACTATGTTGGCCGTACTCAGTTCTTCCTGCAAATTATCCAGNTCAACCGCGGTTCCCCCCAATGTTTCGGTCAGCAGGGAAGCCTTCTCCCAGGTACGGTTGGCAACGACTATCTGGGATACCCCTCTTTCCCTAGCCACCTTGGCTACCAGCCTGCCCGCTTCCCCGGCNCCGATGATCAGCATCTTGCACGTTCTTAGNTCGCTGACAATCTTGGCGGCTAAATCCACCGCCACCGAGCTAACAGAAAGGGCGCTTCGGCTGATTCCCGTTTCATCTCGCACCTGTCGGCCGGTTCGGATGGCGCTCTGGAAAATGTGGCGTAATTGTGGGGTCACCATGTTCACACTTTCGGCCGACGCTAATGCCTGCCTGACCTGGCCCAGGACTTCGTATTCACCGATTATCATCGAGTCGAGCCCGCTGGCAATCCGGAACAAGTGCTTGAAGGCTGTCTTGTCTTCGCGGAGGTAGATATGAGGCAGCAGGTCTGTAAAAGAGACCCCGGTCGTAGCGTTCAGGAAATTGATAATCGCTTCTTCGGTCGGCTGGTTACCTATCGCGTATACTTCGGTCCGGTTACAGGTAGAGAGAATGATCCCGTGTGGCACGTAATGACGCAGTAACAGCAGGCTGCTCTCGAGCTGCTCGGCATTGATAGCCACTTTCTCGCGCACGGCCACCGGTGTCGTGCTGTGGTTCACACCTACCAGGCTGATATTCATCGGCCCTGCCTGCTTCGCCACCGTATGCCCGGATAGCTGAAGGTACTCGGGTCGTCGTTCCTCATACCAGGTATTTTATCCTCTGCTTTTTGTATTCTCGTGTGCTGAAGAGTAATACGTAGTCCGTCAGTCCGGNATCAGCAGACATTCTGTCGGCTATTTCCTGACATTCTTCCCGGGCCCTACTTCATTGCAGAGTAAACGCGTGAGTGATATCATTCCGTGGTGTCTCCTTCCGGGCTCTTTTGAGCTTCACCCCTGCCGCCCCCGTATTATATAGCATATTCAAACTATATGACAGCCCTGATCTGCTGACCGGTGACAGGCGCAGTTACCCTGATACCCTGGCCCTCGGTAAGGTTGATTCTCCGGCTTTCGTGGCCTTGCGGAAAGGGTGGTAGCCCGGCCCTACCGCTGGATTGTCGCAGTGCCAGTGTGGTAGAATAATCGAGAGTGAATCCACAACGAGGTGAGGTAGTGTTGAGACAGAGGAAGTTCTTCATCGGCGGGTCTATCGTTCTTCTTGCCATCGGCTTTTTGGGGTACTCCGCTTTTGCCGCCGCCGCCACCTATTACTTTACGGTTAGTGAGGTTATGGCACAGGGGGATTCGGCTTACCAGGAAAATCTGCGGGTGAACGGGAACGTCGTTTCCGGTTCCGTGGACCAGGGGTCGGCCGGACGCGTATTGAAATTTACTATTTTCGACGTTGATGGCGGTGACAGCCTGCCGGTGGTTTACCAGGGGATCACTCCCGATACCTTCAAAGTTGATAGCGAGGTTGTCGTTGAAGGCCATCTGACTCCGGATGGTACCTTTCAGGCGCACACTCTTTTGACCAAGTGTCCTTCCAAATATGTACCGGCAGAGTGATATTTGAGAAAGTAGCTTATGACGGATATCGGCTACATCGCCTTGTTTCTAGCCCTTCTGGCGTCGATTTACTCAGCTGTTGCATTCGCATTTGGGGGAACAAGAGGGAAGACTCCGGCACTTGGTGACAGTGCCCGGAACGGTCTTCTAGCAGCTTGCGGACTGGTCTCCGTAGCGGTAGTAAGGTTAGTCTACGCTCTGGTCACCCACGATTTCCAGATAGAGTATGTTTACGCATATACCAGCCGTGCCTTATCATTACCCTACCGTTTGAGCGCTTTGTGGGCCGGTAATGACGGCTCGCTCCTGTTCTGGGCCTGGCTCCTTTCTCTGACTGCCGTCATAGTAATACGACAGAAGCGGGACGTAGCCAATGCGCTGGTACCATATGCCTCTTCGGTTATTATGGCTACCCAGTCCTTTTTCCTCATTCTGATCTTGGCAGTAGCCAGTCCTTTCGAAAAATTCTCTTTTGTCCCGCCTGATGGATTCGGCCTCAACCCTCTGTTGGAAAACCCGGGAATGGTAATCCATCCCCCCACCCTGCTGTCCGGTTATGTCGTTTTTACCGTCCCTTTTGCCTTTGCCATTGCCGCCCTGTTGAGTAACAGGCTCGGCGATGAGTGGATTGTTGCCGTTAGAAGGTGGACCATTGTGGCCTGGCTCTTTCTGGGGGGGGGCAATGTTCTCGGTGCCTGGTGGGCCTATCGTGTGCTCGGCTGGGGAGGTTACTGGGCCTGGGACCCGGTGGAAAATGCCGGTTTTATGCCCTGGCTGGCCGCCACCGCTTTCCTCCATTCCATCATGGTGCAGAGAAGAAAAGGTATGCTCAAGGTCTGGAACATGGTGCTGATAATTTTGACCTTTACCTTGGCAATCTTCGGTACCTTTTTGACCCGTAGCGGTATCCTCTCCTCGGTCCATAGTTTTGGGGAGTCGAATTTAGGTCCCTTCTTTCTGGTCTTTATCGGTATTATCCTCTTCGGTTCCCTGGGATTACTCTACTACCGTAGTGAAGGACTCAAGGCCGAGGCGGAGATGGAGTCTTTTGTTTCCCGGGAGAGTACCTTCCTGCTGAACAATTTGCTCATTGTCGGGGCTGCTTTCACCATCTTCCTGGGGACGGTTTTCCCTGTAATTTCGGAAGCGGTACNNGGAGTTAAGATCACCGTCGGTCCCCCCTTCTTCAACCAGGTGACCGGACCTGTCTTCTTCACTATTATTCTTCTGACCGGGGTTTGTACCCTCATTGGCTGGCGACGGGCCTCGNTCAGAAACCTGATCCGCAATTTCCTTTGGCCCTTGGTAGTGGCATTAGTTCTGGGGATAGTTCTTTTCNNTGCCGGGATAAGGCAATGGTACGCCCTTATCGCCTTTCAATTGTGTAGCTTCGTCCTCTCCACCATAATCTACGAGTGGTTTCGAGGCACCAGTGCCCGGCACCGCGTGAGGTCGGAGAACTATCTAAAGGCCTTCCTGGGTTTGATCGGGGCTAACCGGCCCCGTTACGGGGGCTACATCGTTCACATTGCCGTTATCTTCATCGCGGTCGGTATCATCGGCTCCTCCTTTTTCAACGCAGAAAAAGAGACCACCCTTATGCCGGATGAGTCGATGAACATCAATGGCTATACTCTTACTTACACGAACCTGGACATTTATCAGATCGAGAGTAAAGTGGTTGTTACGGCCAGCCTTTCCGTCGATAAGGAGGGAAAAGTTCTCGGTATCTTAGCCCCGAAGAAAGACTTTTACCCCCGCGAAGAGCAGCCCCTGACCGTAGTGGCCATGCGCAGTACTCTTCGTGAAGACCTGTACGTAATATTNATCGGCTGGGAGGAAGATGGTACCATCGCTCTTAAGGTACTGGTGAATCCTCTGGTCAATTGGATATGGATTGGGGGAGGCCTGATGCTTCTGGGTGGCCTGATTGCTCTCTGGCCTCAGCGTCCGAGATTACCCCTTCAGGGTAGGGAAAAGGAGGGCACGGTATAACCATGGCCTTAATAGAATCCGGTACCGGCCTTCTTCTTCTCCTCAAACCACCGGGCATGGGGATGATAACCGCAGGTAGAACTGTCAGGTTTTGCGGGGGTGAGGTCGGATGACTATCTTGGGCGTTTTTGTCTTGGCCGTGCTTTCCTTCGCCTTCATCGCTTATCCTTTTTTCAAACGAAGNTCAGGTTCACCGGTTTCATCTGAAGACGAGAAATACCGTGAATTGTACTCCCGGCGGGATACCACCTATGCTATGCTTAAAGAGTTGGAATTCGACTATCAATCAGGCATCCTGACCGAGGAAGATTACCGGGACCTGGAAACCAGGTATAAGAGAAAAGCTATCTCCATTCTCAGAGATGCCGATGACTTGGAGAACGACACCCCTGCGGAAGATGAGACGGAGAATCAGGATAANGAGTTACAGCCGGGTAAAAGCGGCTTTTGCTCGCAGTGTGGGACAGCTTTCAGGGAAGGTGACCGCTTCTGCGCCCGTTGCGGTACAAGTCTGAAACAGGGAGATGATTGAGCTCCCTTCAGCGGACTCACTTTCGGACTCTGATGAATGGCTCAAATACTTGGAGGAACAACAGATAATGGCAGAAGCTAGTTCTGCTTNACCGGCTTGGGCCATTAAGGCCGAAGGGCTTACAAAGTCCTTCGGGAACCANCTTACCCTCCGAGGNATTGATCTTGAAGTAGAATGGGGGGAATCGCTGGTTATCTTTGGCCCCAACGGGGCAGGGAAGACGACCTTGCTCAAGATACTGGCCACCATAATGAATCTGTCCTCGGGAAAAATTCAGATAGATGGGCTGAGTTCCAAGGANAACCCCGAGGATATCCGTCGCCGCATCGGCGTCGTTACCCACCAGACNTTCCTTTACGGGAACCTTACCGCCTATGAAAACCTGGAGTTCTACAGCCNTCTATATGACGTGCCTGATCATCGGAAACGAATTGACGAGGTGGTTGGAATGGTGGCGATGACCTCTCGTCTTCACCACCGGGTGAGCACTCTCTCTCGAGGTATGCAGCAAAGGTTGTCCGTAGCCCGTTCTTTGCTTCATAAGCCGCTCATAATGCTGCTGGATGAGCCGGAAACGGGATTGGACCAGCCATCCATTGCCATGCTCTGGCAGGCAATGCAGGCGGAAGGGGAGACGAAGCGCACCATTGTCTTTACTACTCACAACCTGAAACGCGGTCTTGAAGTGGGCCAACGCCTGCTGATTCTGGATAAAGGGAAACTTGTTTTTGAGGGGTCGGGAAAATCCCTGGAACTGTCTGCCCTAGAAGAGATCTACCAGGACAAGACGAGTGTTGAAGGATGAATTTCTGGCGTAAGGTGATAGCCATAGCCCGCAAAGACACACTGGCCGAGATGCGTACCAGGGAGACTGTCTCGGCGGTGCTTGTTTTTACTCTCCTGGTGATAGTTATCTTTAACTTCGCCTTCGGGGCAAATCCGGGGATAGCCAAAGAGGTTGCTTCAGGTATGTTGTGGGTAACCTTCGCCTTTGCCGGGGTGCTGAGTCTCAACCGTTCTTTTATCGTGGAGAAAGAGGAGAACTGCCTTGAGGGTTTGATGATAGCTCCCATCAGTCGGGAAGTTATCTATGTCGGCAAGTTACTGGCCAGCTTACTGGTCATGCTGATTATCGAAATAATAGCCCTGCCCGTCTTCGCCTTACTTTTTAATCTTGATGTTCTTTCGATCCAGTTGGTGATCATCATAGTTTTGACTACGCTGGGTTTCGTTGCCGTCGGTACTCTGTTTTCGGCCATGGCCGTTAACACCAAAGCCAGGGA
>NYYM01000024.1 GCA_002685815.1 Dehalococcoidales bacterium
CTCAGCCAACGGGACCAGGGTATGAATAGTGGACATATCACCGTGGGCCTCGATGGTCTCAATATGGGCCCTCCTCGAGTTGAGGTCACCAATAATGTCACCCAGAAACTGCTCCGGTGTCACCACTTCCACTTTCATGATGGGCTCCAGAATGATAGGTTTGGCCTTGGCGACTCCAGCCTTAAGAGCCATCGAACCGGCCATCTTGAAGGCCAGCTCGGAAGAGTCAACATCGTGAGAACTCCCATCGTAAAGACTCACATTAATATCAACCAGCGGGTAGTTAGCCAAAACTCCCGTCCCCATTGCCTCTTTAACGCCGGCCTCGATGGCCGGGATGAATTGCCTCGGTATGGCGGTACCTCTTATCTTGTTGGTAAACGTCAGACCGCTATTAAGTTCTCCGGGCTCGAGCTCAAGCCAGACATGGCCGTATTGACCGTGACCTCCGCTCTGCCGGACGAACCGGCCTTCAGCCTGCACCGCTGTGGTGATGGTCTCTTTGAAGGCCACCCGGGGCCGGCCCACTTTGGCGCCAACCTTGAATTCACTTCGCATCCTGTTGACGATAACCTCCAAATGAAGCTCGCCCATACCCGAGACGACTGTCTGCCCCGTCTCCTGGTTGTATTTCACCTTGAAAGTAGGGTCCTCCTCGGTTAGCTTCTGCAAAGCTTCTCCCATCCTGTCCTGATCAAGGCTAGTCTTGGGTTCAATAGCTACCGAGAGCACCGGTTCGGGGAAGCGGATACGTTCCAGAAGCACCGGTTTAGCAGGATGGCACAATGTTTCGCCGGTGAAGGTATTCTTAAGCCCCAAAGTAGCCACAATGGCCCCAGTATCAGCCTCACCTACCTCTTCACGACGATTAGCATGCATCAAGAGGAGCCGTCCGATGCGCTCCTTCTTGTCTCGACTGGCGTTATAGACCTGGGCCCCCGCCTCCACTTCGCCGGAATATACTCTGAAATATACCAGCCGACCCACAAAGGGGTCAGATACCACTTTGAAAGCCAGGGCCGTAAAAGGCTCTTCATCATCCACCAAGCGGACAACTTCAGTCCCTCTGATATCAGTGGCTTTCACGGCCGGTTTATCCAGAGGCGAAGGTAGATAATCGATAACAGCGTTAAGTAACGGTTGCATACCCTTGTTTTTGAGGGAACTGCCGCAAAGAATAGGTACCCCTTTATCAGCCAGAGTTACCCTCCTCAAGGCCTCCTTCAGTTCAGCGGGCCCGATACTCTGCCCGTCAAGATAAGTCACCAGAATCTCGTCATCCGCCTCAGCCAGCTTATCAATCAGGCCTTGGCGAGCCTCAGCGCACCTGCCTTGGTCTGACTCAGGAATCTCCGCCTCCACCGGGTCCGAACCAAGCCCACCATCAAAACTCCAAGCCCGGTTTTCTACCAGGTCAATAACGCCATAATAGGTTTCTTCGCTGCCCAAAGGTAACTGAATAGGCAAAGGCTTGGCTTGCAACCGTTCTTCAATCATGGATATGGTGCGGTGAAAATCAGCCCCGACCCTGTCCATCTTATTGATGAAGCAGATCCGGGGAACGTGGTAACTATCAGCCTGTCTCCATACCGTTTCTGATTGAGCCTCAACTCCAGCCACGGCATCGAAAACCACCACCCCGCCATCCAATACTCTGAGGCTGCGCTCAACTTCAGCCGTAAAATCAACGTGTCCGGGGGTATCAATAATATTGATGCGGTGGTCCTGCCAGTCACAGGAGGTAGCCGCCGCCGTGATGGTAATACCCCGTTCCTTCTCCTCATCCATCCAGTCCATCACTGCCGTACCTTCGTGCACCTCACCAACCTTATAAGTACGGCCGGTATAATATAGTATCCTCTCGGTGACGGTAGTCTTACCGGCATCTATGTGAGCAATAAAAGCGATATTTCGAATATTTTCTAACGGGATACTTCTGGGCACAGCCCCACCCTTTACCTCGGATCTAGTTGATACTGAGTTACTTACCATAGCATTAACATTAATTGCCACCAATCCCTTACCATCTGTAGTGGGCGAAGGCTCTATTGGCCTCAGCCATTCGGTGAGTGTCATCACGCTTCTTAACGGTGGCTCCCTGCCCGTGCGAGGCATCACTGAGTTCACCGGCAAGTTTCTCGATCATTGATCTACCCTGCCGGGCTCGGGCGGCGGCAACCAGCCAGCGTATCGCCAGAGAGAGTGACCGCTCGGGGCGAATTTCCACAGGCACTTGGTAGGTGGCTCCCCCAATTCGGCGTGACTTTACTTGAAGTTGGGGGGTAGCATTCCTGACCGCTTGTGACAATACGGTGAGCGGGGCTGTAGACTCCCGTCCTTCTATTGTGCTCATAGCACCGTAGACTATCTTTTCAGCCGTGCTTTTCTTGCCATCTTTCATTATTTTATTAATCAACTGAGTCACGATGACATTGTTGTACTTGGCATCGGCAGGAGTTTCTCTTTTTGCAGCTTGACTTCGCCTTGACATCTTCCCTCCTAGACGCTCCCAGCCGTAGTTTTAACTCGTTTGGCACCATACTTACTGCGGCCCTGCTTGCGATTAGCCACACCGGTAGTATCCAGAGTTCCCCTGATAATATGATAACGGACGCCGGGCAAATCTTTAACTCGCCCACCCTCAATGAGAACCACGGAATGCTCCTGCAACTCATGTCCTTCACCGGGAATATAAGCGGTTACCTCCATTAGATTAGAAAGCCGCACCCTGGCTATTTTCCTCAACGCTGAATTTGGCTTCCTGGGGGTAGTAGTCTTTACCTGAATGCAGACCCCCCGCTTTTGGGGCGAGCCTTTTCCCTCCACCAGCCTGTTTTTCAATGTATTATAGGTAAACCGCAAGGCTGCCGTCTTCGTTTTCTTCTGAGCCTTTTTACGCCCTTTACGCACGAGCTGGTTTATGGTTGGCATATATCTTCCCCTTTTCTTGCACAATTAAAANGGATGAGCATTTAGCCCATCCACTAAAGACAAATTGAACAGCACATTTCAATCCGCCAGCCGTCTACTGAGCTACCGAACAACAAATAGNTACTTTAGCACAACCCAAGCCAATATGTCAACTTTTGTGGGAGGTTTTTCTGACATACTTGGTTCGGCCAGATACACCTGTCAATAGCTTCACTTTACGGCTCAATTNTGTTATACTTTAGCTAATGATAAGTTTATCATCTGAGAGCATTTCCCGCAACTTTTCAACCTTACCTACCAACTACAATTCCGCNCCATTGGCCGTTCTTTGTTATCAACACGAAGGAGGTACCAAGCACCAGCCATGACTAAAGAAACACCTTTAGCGACCACGAATAGCGAAGAGGAAAACGGATATACTGCCGAGGACATTCATGTCCTCGGGGGGCGCGAGGCAGTGCGTCTGCGGCCGGGGATGTATATCGGCAGTACCGATCAGCGCGGATTACAGCATCTCGTCTACGAAATCACCTACAACAGTATTGACGAAGCTATGGCCGGCTACTGTGACAAGATCAAGGTCACCATTTCAGACGATAATTCGGTCAAGGTGGAAGATAATGGCCGGGGCATTCCGGTAGGTATTCACTCTGCGACCAAGGTATCCGCTTTGGAAACAGTGATGACTACGCTGCACGCCGGAGCCAAATTCGGCGGCAAGATCTATCAGGTGTCCGGTGGACTACACGGGGTGGGCGCCTCGGTGGTAAACGCCCTTTCCGCCTGGTGTACGGTTAATGTCAGGCTCGACGGCAAGAATTACTTTCAGGAGTACAAGAAAGGCATACCGTTGGGCAAGGTAACTGAGGTCGGCAATGCTGAAGGCACCGGTACCACTACCGCCTTCCTTGCCGATGAGGAAATTTTCACCACGGTCAGATATGATTTCAGGACGCTGAGTGAGCGTTTCAGGGAGATGGCCTACCTGAACCACGGAGTGGAAATATCCCTCAATGATGAAAGAGACGATAGCGAGGCTACCTTCTATTTCGAAGGCGGCATCTCAAGCTTCGTTCGCCACCTCAACCGGAAGAGGGACGTACGCCAACGCCAGCCCATCCACATATCCAAAACCGCAAACAGCACTCAGGTTGAGGTCGCCCTTCAGTATAATGATAGTTTCACCGAGTCTGTCTTTAGCTTNGCCAACTGCGTAAATACCGCCGATGGAGGCAGTCACCTTACAGGCTTCCGTACCGCACTAACGCGGGTCCTAAACGACTCAGCCCGCAAGAACAAGTTCCTCAAGGAGGATGAGGCCAACCTGACCGGAGAGGATGTGAGAGAAGGACTCACGGCCGTAATCAGTGTCAAACTCACCGACCCACAGTTCGAAGGGCAGACGAAAGGCAAACTGGGAAACCCTGAAGTCAAGGGAATTGTGGAGAGTATCGTAGGTGAGGGTTTGGCACTCTTCTTTGAAGAGCACCCAGATGACTTAAAAAAAGTCATGGACAAGTGTCTTCTGGCGGCCAAAGCCAGAGAGGCNGCTAGAAAGGCCCGCGACCTGATCGTAAAAAAGAGCGGGTTACTTTCTGCCACTTTACCGGGAAAACTGGCCGAGTGTTCAGAAAAAAATCCAGAACATTGCGAGCTGTATCTGGTGGAGGGAGATTCCGCCGGCGGCTCCGCCAAACAAGGAAGGAACCCCCGTTTCCAAGCGATACTACCGTTGNGAGGCAAAATCCTAAACGTGGAAAAGGCTGCCTCAGACAAGATGCTCTCCCACGAAGAAATCCGTGCCATCATTACCGCCCTGGGANCCGGTATTGATGATGAACTTGACCTGGCAAGGCTCCGCTACCACCGGGTTGTTCTGATGACTGACGCAGATGTTGACGGTTCCCACATTCGCACTCTACTGCTCACCTTTTTCTTCCGCCACATGGCGGCACTGATTAACAGCGGGCACCTGTATATCGCCCAGCCACCCTTATACCGTATCAAGCACGCAAGACAGGAAGAATGGGTCTACTCCGAACAAGAAAGAGAAGAGTCACTGCGCAAGCTAAAAGGGAGCAAGAATGTNCAATTGCAGCGCTACAAAGGTCTGGGTGAGATGAGCGCCGAGCAACTCTGGGAAACCACCATGAACCCGGATACCCGTACCCTGCTGACGGTAAACATTGAAGACAGCGTAGAAGCCGACCACATATTCCATACCCTGATGGGTGGAGAAGTCCCACCCCGCAAAGCGTTTATCCAGGCCCACGCCAAGACAGCCACCTTGGATGTTTAANGCCTGAATCTTTCCATTCGCCAGGCTTCTCAGCTTCTTTGGAAATTATGTCTTGCCCATCGCCCCGTAACGGCANCCTGAAACTCAACCGCTGACGCCCNCAGCGGTGTAAGAACATATCTCTGCCGGACTCTCTTTCTCAAGTGGAGAACTGAGCTTCTAAATAACTTCAGATGAATACAGACCGTTCTGTTCTATGTATTCCGCCACCGGCTCAGCGACGAGGTGGCGAACAGACAAGCCCCGGGCGACCCGTTCCCTGATTTCTGTAGCACTGATATCTATTTCGGGCTTATCCAGCATAATCAATCTCCGGGATATTCCAGGAATAGCNGCTTCAAGAGAATTCAGATCGGGAACTGCGTATCCGGGTCTGGAAACTGCCACCAATTGACAGGCCTGGATTATCCGGGACGGCTCTCTCCAGAGAGGAAACTGAGCCAGGCTACCCAGGCCGATTATAAAAAAAAGCTCGTCTCCAACGCCGAGTTTTGTTTTCATTTCAACAACCGTGTCGGCGGTATAGGAAGGACCGGAACGTTCTGCCTCAACAGTGGACAGCCGAAAATAAGGATAGTCGGCGATAGCCAGACGCACCATCCGGACACGATGCTCCACCGGCGAGATGCGACCGTATTCCTTGAGCGGCGTTTGAGCAGCAGGCACGAAAATAACCTCGGTCAGGGCAAGCTGACTTCTTGCTTCCTCAGCTATGGTAATATGCCCTTTGTGCACGGGGTCAAAAGTTCCTCCCAACACACCTATTTTCATTTGTCCCCTACCATTCCCACTCGTGATCGCCGCAACGAACCACGTCCCCCGGCTCTACCCCAGCTTTCTCCAGAACCCGGGTTATCCCCAATCTGCCCAACTGCCTTTGCAGTTGACGGCGCACCTCAGGGTTGGCCATATCCACCCTGGCAACGATGCGCTCCAACTCGGGCGACTCTATGATGAAGATATCATCTTCCTTGCAGACGCTGGCGGTAACGTTTCTGGGCTGCGGACGAAAAACCGCCTTATGGATTTTCTTGCCTCCCTCGACCTTAGCATCCGCCTTGCTCAACATCTCCATAGTCTCAGTCATTAATTCAGTGATCCCCTCACTCACTGATGCCGAAATGAAAAAAACCTTTGTCCCCACACCGCTAAACTCTGTTTTGATATCAGGTACACGAGCCCGTACCTCGGGCACATCAATCTTATTTATTACCACGAGTTGGGGCTTCCGGGCCAAAGTCGGGTCAAACAAGCTGAGTTCCCTATTTAGTAGTATCATATTATCAACCAAAGCAGCCGAACTACCATCTATCAGATGAATAAGTATCTTGGTACGCATGATATGACGCAGAAAATCGTGCCCCAGACCTCGCCCAAGGTGAGCCCCGTCAATCAAACCCGGGATTTCGGCAATGACGAAGCTCTTTAGTCCTACTTCAACTACTCCCAGAGCAGGTTCAAGAGTAGTGAAGGAGTAGCTGGCTATTTTAGGAGTGGCTGCCGAAGCAGCCGTCAATAAGGTGGACTTTCCTGCGTTAGGAAAACCGATGACACCAACATCGGCAATAAGCCTCAACTCCAATATCAGGGACAGTTCTTCTCCTACATCTCCCTTCTGAGCGATCCGTGGCGCCTGATTCGTTGACGAAGCGAAATGAGGGTTGCCGAGTCCCCCCTTACCACCCCTGGCCAGGACTACCCGCTGGCCGGCTTGCTCACAATCAGCCAAAAGAGCTTCATCAAAAGAGCGGTCTGTATCCAAAGCAATAGTTCCTTTGGGTACCTCTAATATCAAGTTCTCTCCGTTCTTCCCGTGCTTTTTCTTGCCCTTACCGTGCCCACCTTTTTCAGCCCGATAGAGTCTATTCCGATTGAATGCACTAAGGTTAGCGATACTGGCATCAGCCACAATAATGACATTTCCGCCTCTACCACCGTCACCGCCGTCCGGTCCACCAAACGGGGCGAATTTCTCCCGACGAAAACTTACTGTTCCGTCTCCTCCATCCCCAGACCTAACCCTGATTTCTACTCTATCGAACATAATAATTAGTTCTTAGTTTATTTTATGTTTTTTATTATTTCTTGAGTATTAGAGTTTCTTATTATTAATAATAGTAGCACGTATTAGGACAGGTTAAAATTGGGATACTCCCAGAGGTAATGTTCAGAAAACAGAAGGGGGTTTGTCCGGAGTTATGAAATGGTGAGGGGGCTTGTCAAAAATTAAGGGTGGGGGACTAAAATCTTTTGACCGGTCAGCAATTCTTGCCGTGTGACGGGCCGGATAGTTTTCGCTGGATTTGAAAAACCTTGCGTCTCAGAGAAGGGTTGTTGGTGATATCGCCGGCAATTTTTTGATAAGCATGGCTGACGGTTGCCGGCGTTCTTCCTCCCAACTCCCGACCGATTTCAGCCAGCGAGGAATCAGTCTCCTGCCTGATGAGATACATCGCCACTTGTCGGGCTAAGGCGGTTATCTCATCTCTTTTCCGGCTCCTAAGGTCTGAAGGGGTTAGCTGGAAGCTGTTGACTACCGCTTCGGTTATCAGGCGTGGGGTGACTGGAGCAGTTTTAGAATCGTTGCCGGTTATATCTTTGAGCGCTTGAACGGCTAGTTCAGGGGTAAGCACCGAAGACCTGATGAGTTTGGCGTAGGCAATTACCCGGTTCAGGGAACCTTCCAGGGCTCTTATACTTTGCTGAATCTGGAGGGCGATAAGTTCCAAGACATCGTCCGAGACATCGGCTTCATTCAGCTTGGCTTTATCCTGAAGGATGGACAGCCGCGTTTCAAAATCAGGTGTCTGGATATCCGTGACTAACCCTCCCTCGAAGCGGGAGCGCAGGCGTTCCTGGTGGAAGGATAGGGACTTGGGAGGACGGTCACAGGTGACGGCGATTTGATGGTTGCTGTTATGGAGTTCATCAAAAGTGTGGAAAAAATTCTCTTCCGTCTGTGTTTTACCGCTGAAAAACTGGACATCATCGACCAACAACAAATCAACACTGCGGTACCTGTTACGAAATTCCTCGGTTGTTTTCTCCCGGAGGGAATTAAGCAGTTGGTTGGTATATTCCTCAGCCCGGACATATAGCACTTTAGCATTGTTGGCCAGAGCCGTATGGCCGATAGCCTGTAGAAGGTGGGTCTTGCCCAGTCCTGCTTCTCCATAAATAAACAAGGGGTTATAGCTGCTACCAGGGTTTAGAGCTACCTTCTGTGCGGCCGTAAAAGCCAGCTGGTTACTGGAGCCCACGACGAAGGAATCGAAAGTGTATCTAGAGTTGAGCAAGGGGAGACTGGCTTGTTGAGCCGGTCCCGGTTTCTCCCGACCGCCGCGGCCTGATATGGAGCTCTGTTTTAGGCCATTTACCTGGAAATGGATTTGAACTTCGTGGTGGATGATACCGGTGAGTACTTTTTCAATCAGGGAACGCTGATTCTTGTCCAAATATTCAGCGATGAAGGTGCTGGGTACGCCGACAATAAATTGACTATCCTGGAAACTTAAGCCGATGGTCTTTGAGAGCCAGGTACGGTAGTTTGGCTTATTGACCTGGATTTGTAATTCACCCAGGGCAGTTTCCCAGATTTGCGGCGCTGATCTAACTTCTGTCAAATTCTGTCCCCCGTTGATTAGTTCTTTAGAGTTAGCCCTTGATGCTTGAGGGGTTATTCGGCATTGAGGAATGGGGGCAACTGCAAAGAACAGTAATAGGATAATGCCAGTGGTTTTCAATGGCAAGGGTTTTGGCGTTGGTTGCCGGTCAGTTTTGGCCCTTCTTTTCTCTTGCAAGGTCTGTCAGACTTTGTTTATTGACCAATATTTCACTGATAGGTGTGAAGTGTTTTGTTGTTATCAAAAATTTTTAATGTTACAATTATCGGGGGAGGGATATTTCTTGAAAGTCGTCTTTATGGGCACCCCCGAGTTTGCAGTTCCCTCTCTGGAGCACCTTATTCTCGATCAATATCAGGTGGAGGCCGTCTATACCCAACCCGACAGGGCGGGGGGTAGAAGCCGTGCCCTTATCTCTTCTCCGGTGAAGAGGGCGGCGGTTGACTGGGGAGTGCCAATCATGCAGCCGGTTAATTTTCGGGAGGTTGAGGCGGTAGCACAACTGGCTGGTTTTCAACCGGATGTTATTGTGGTGGCTGCCTTCGGCCAAATTCTGCCCCGGTCGGTCCTGGATATTCCTGCTCGCGGGTGTATCAATATTCATCCTTCGCTGCTGCCAAAATTCAGGGGAGCCTCACCGGTGACGGGGGCTATTCTGGCTGGTGAAGAGTTTACCGGGGTCAGCATCATGCTGATGGATGAAGGTTTGGATACCGGTCCGGTATTGGTCCAGGCGCAGACACCTATTTCAGCAGAGGATACCACCGAATCGCTCATGGCCAAACTGTCACTGATTGCCGCCCGTTTGCTGGTTGATGTTTTGCCTCGTTGGGTGGCGGGCGAACTTAATTCCAGAGCCCAGGATGGAGCTAAGGCAAGCCATACCGTTATGCTTTTCAAGCGGGACGGAGAGATTAATTGGCATCTTCCGGCGGTGGATATCCGGAGAAAAGTGAGAGCCCTCCAGCCCTGGCCGGGGTGCTACACCGGGTGGCAGGGGAAGCAGCTGAAGATTATCGAGGCGGTGGTTATCCAGGGAAGGAAAAGGGCAGAGGTGGGGCAGGTGATGGGACTGAACGAAGACGGGTCCTTTTTCGAGGTTAATACAGGAGAGGGATCTCTTGGAGTCCTAAGGGTGCAATTGGAAGGGAAAAAGTCAATGTCTGCGGCTGAATTTGTGCGAGGGCATAAACAGTTGCTAGGGACTATATTTCCTTCGAGTTAAAGAATGTTGCAAGGAGAGAACCTTGGCTGTACCGGAAAACCTGGACCGCTTTGAAACACTGGTGGAGATTATTGCCAGGCTACGGGCACCCGATGGCTGTCCCTGGGACAGGGAGCAGACCCACTCATCGCTGCGTGAAACCTTTCTCCAGGAATGCTATGAAGTACTGGAAACTCTGGACGACGGAGACAGGGACAAGCTCTGCCAGGAACTAGGTGACCTGCTGCTTCACATCCTGCTTCAGACTGAGATAGCGGCCGAGGCAGGAGAATTCAAGCTCGAAGATGTGATAACCGGAATCAGTGAAAAGCTGATTCATCGCCATCCTCATGTATTCGGCTCAGCCAAGGTTAAGGACGCCGAGGGAGTGATGACCGCCTGGCAAGCCCTCAAGCAGGAAGAGAAGGGGGCGGACGGCTCCATCCTGAGCGGTGTGCCTAAGCAGTTNCCTGCCCTGGCTTACAGCGAGGAGATTCAGTTGCGAGTTGCCCACCTGGGTTTTGACTGGGAAGACATCAGCGGCATTGTCGATAAGCTGGTTGAAGAGGTTGCCGAATTTCAGAAAGCCGAGACTGAGGCCCAAAGAGCAGATGAGTTTGGAGATATACTCTTTACGCTGGTTAATGTTGGTCGGCGGCTGGGGGTGGACTCGGAGACGGCGCTGAGGGAGGCGAACAGAAAGTTTTTTGACCGCTTTTCGTTTATGGAGGGACTATGCCGTCAGCGGGGACTGACCTTTTCCGCTCTTTCTTTTAGCGAGCAAAATGCCCTCTGGAATGAGGCGAAGAAGGGCGTGGGGGAGTGAAGAGATTCGAGGGCGTTAAAAGTGACGGGAGGCAAAGCGCAACAAAAATATTGAGAAACAATTCGTAACTAGCTGAGAGTGAATTGTTTCACGCGTTATGTTAATTAAAGTGGACAATGGTCATGCGAGGAAGGCAGCCAGCGTCTTGCCACTGCCGGTGGGGGTGGTGATAAGGACGTGCTCGCCGCCGGAAATTTTCCGCCAGCTTTCTTCCTGCACCTCGGTGGGTTGTCCGGTCTCTTCCGAGAACCATCGGGCGATGCTGGGGTGGATACGGGATAGAATGCTCACCTGTGTCTCCATGACGGGCGTTTGGCTTCGGTATTTTGCCCCTCAATTATAACACGGACGAGGGTTTGAGCATGTNGCGATCTTTCAGGGCGGTATATGTGTCCCGGCGCTTAGCGGCATCTATCCCTATGTTAATGCCATGAAATACGGAGATCCCTGGATTTTGCACGGAAAAGATGTGTTGGAGGTCTGCTGCTCAGACCCGAAGAATCTGGTAACTTTTGAGATAAGCAGAGTTAAGATGGACGGGGACAGACCGCCTGATGTCCAAGCTCGAACTGAAAACTAGGTGATGTTTCTCCTCCTTCACGCGAGGCTTCAAGCGTGATTGTGAGATGCATGTCCGTCGTGAATTTGCTACCCTGAATACCCGTTAAGTACCTGAAAGCCATGTATGTTATATTGGATTTANCTGAAACCCGAACTCGCCGTCAGTTTTCCGGGCTTAGTCAAATTTACCGATGGCGATTCCCGGGTCAGCCCCNTTGAAAAGCCAATGCGTAAGCGCGCGATGCTATTGTATCAGGAAGGCAGAATGAATTGTTGAATCAGAGAGATAATCCGGCGGGGGAGGATTCGTTAGAATCGCCCTGTGAGGTAGTAAAAGAGAAACTAAAAGGCTCTGAGGCGATTCTAACGAATTTCTATTTCACCTTTGGGGGCAACTTCTACGTTATCAGTTATAACGTGGAGGGTCGGAAGNGTCACACGCTTTTTGATACCGGGGACCGGCAATATCGGGGACAGGTACAACGGATGCTTCCGGAGCACGGTATCGAAGTTGCCGACATTGAGAACATCATAGTATCCCACAGTCACCCCGACCACTGCGGCCTAGCCGATGATCTGGCAAGTAAGTCCGGGGCNAAGATATTAGTTCATCAGAATTTCAAGAAGGCCGTTGAGAAGAAGCGAGGAAAAGAGGAGAAGGAGTGGTGGGGCGACTTCAAAATTTCGGAACTGGCCAAGCATTCGGTGGAGTATCTCTCTCCCCGCGAAGACAATTCCGCTCAGATGATTGGCGGACTAGAGTTTGTTAAGATGGGCCCACCTCTTGTACTGGGAGGGACCTGCCTGGATATTCTATCCTGCCCGGAAGCTGAATCTACCCACACAATAGACCAGATACTTCTCCATTATTCTCCGCAGGGAAACTTGGCTTCTGAAAATGAAGAAGGTACCGAATTCAGGACTGATGACGATATTATTTTTTCGGGAGACCTCTGGCTGATGGCCGGGCCTAAATTCAGCCCTAACTTCAGGCGCAGGCATCGGCGCCCAAGCAGTGCTCAACGCAGTAAACTCATGCGGAACCATAGGGAACAGGATTCCGCCGCCAAAGATGCCTTGAAAAAAGGGTTCAGTCTGATAAAAGTTAAACCCGGCCATGGTGGAGAATTCATCGGCAGCCGGATAATCGCCTTTAGCCTGCTTGCCGACCGCGACCTCCTGCTCGGGCTCAATTATTCCCGTAATGCCAATAGATCACTTTTGAAGCGCAAAGACCTGACCATCAGGGTAACGGACCTGCAAGAATCAGCTTATCAAAGCTTTGTGGAGGAATTAACCGGTTGGTTTGAGAACGGTTACGCCGCAGAAGAAGTCGCTGCCTTGTTAGCACGTATTTACAGAGAACAGTGCGGAGGAAACAAAGCAACCGAGCAGGACCGAGAAGAAAGAAGAATAAGGTTAGGGATAAACCTTACAAGATTAAAGGATGACGAAAACCAGTCCCCGGGATTGAATCAAACGGCCGATGACGCTTTGACGGAACTGGATAAGATAGTTTAGCGGGGCGTTTCCCGGCAACTTCATAGAAGGTACTGGACCAAGTGGGTCCTTAGGTTGATTCTCCTCTTTTATGACGGTGTCCAGTCAATTTCTGCCGTAACACGCTCGCAAAAGCCGGCCATGAGTTGGGCAGCTTTCTCAATGTCACCCAGGTTCATGATCTCGTTGGGAGTATGCATGTAGCGCAGTGGCACGGCGATGAGTCCGGTAGCGACTCCGGCACGGTTGAGCTGGATTGCGTTGGCGTCAGTGCCCGTGCCTCCTGGCGTCGCCTGAATCTGGTACGGGATTTCGAGTTCCTTGGCCGTCTTTACGAGGAGATCGAACATGACCGGGTTGATGTTTGCGCCGCGTGTGATCATGGGGCCGCCCCCAAGCTTTACGTCGCCAACCTTCTTCTTGTCGCCGCCCGGGTAGTCGGTCGAATGCCCGACGTCCGTGGCAATGCCTATTTGGGGATCAACGTCGAAGGTGCTGGTGCGGGCACCGCGCAGACCGACCTCCTCCTGCACAGTTGACACGCCAATGACCGAGGCTTTAATCGATGTTCCAGACAGCAGCCGAAGTGCCTCCGCCACAATAAACACGCCCATTTTGTCATCAAAGCTACGGGCAACGCAGAGGTCGCCGCGTAATTGTTGCAATTCGTGATCATATGTCACGCAGTCCCCGATGGCTACCACTGACTCGGCGTCGGCCTTGTCACTGGCACCAATGTCGATCCAGAGGTCGTCAAGTTTGGGCGTCTTTTCTCTCTCGTCGGAATTGAGCAAGTGTATGGCCTTTCGCCCAAGGACGCCTAATACGGAACCGTTCGCTGTATGGACCATAACACGTTGCCCCACCGTGACAATGGCATCGTGCCCACCGATGGAACCGAAATAGAGCATGCCCTCGTCGCTGATGTAGCGCACCTGAAACCCGATTTCGTCAGCATGTCCCGCCAGCATGATGCGGGGAGATCCGCCCGGATTTACGGTGGCATAAACGTTACCGAGCACGTCCGTTCGAACATCCGTTGAGTAGGCGGCAACACGGTCGCGGAATACGCTCTGGACCTGCCGCTCGTAGCCGGAAGGACCGGGAGTGTCGACAAGTCGCTTAAGAAAGTCGAAGGAATCCTGCTGCATGATGTCTCCTTATATTGGGGTGGCGATAATCGTACCTCACCATATTATCTGCAAAGTGCCTGACTGTCAAAGAGATGGTAAGGCACATAATACATCAATGTTTGGCAGATTTGATCGGATTGATTAGCCGGTAGCGTTGCCTTAGGCCTGTATTTGACATATGCGGCGCCAAAGACTAGATTGAATTTCGTTGTCTTGCGCTAGCGTGGGCATCTGCGCCACTCGAACCGGGTGGCCACTTGCTCTGTACAAGTAAAAGGCGGTGAACCGGGCTACGAAGTGGTCTACATATTGGACTACGGGACGAGGGTGAAGGCGGCCAAAGACTTCCTCGTAACCTACCTGATTGTGACCAGCCAAAGAAGGCTTGTCCGACACTGATCTCCCGGCTAATCGGTTCAATAAAAAGGCCGAAATTAATGCCGAGCAAAGCCACCGAGACCATTGTCACCAGACCCATACCGGCTACAATTATCCAACCGTAGTAAATCTGGTTGCCTTTGAAGGTAAGATTACTAATTCTCAAACCATTGTCCATTATACCTGAATAATGACTAGTCATTTTTTAAGAGCGGGTTTAATGCCCAGATTTCAGGTATGAGTGCTATAATCATTAATATCATGAAGAAATGGGTGATATTGGTCCTGATCGGACCGCTACTGATGATGCTGGCGTGCCAAGAAGTGGAGCCGCCCAACTTCACGCAACCCGAAGCGACTGCTCAGCCGAGCCCACCGAATCCAGAGCCAGTACCAGCACCAATGCCCTTGCCACCATCATTGACAGATGCGGGTGAGTTCTTTTTCTCCAATTGTGCCAGCTGTCACGGAATAAACCGGGAAGGGAACGTAGGCCCGGTTTTGACCCCGGAGAGTCTGGCGGCTCTGAGCGACGCCGAGGTGAAGGACGCGATACTCAACGGCAGGCGGGGTACGCTGATGCCAGCATGGAAAGACAGCTTGACTGATGAGGAAGTTGATGCCCTCATCCAACTAGTAAGATATACATCACCTTAGATAATCCGAGTACCGGTGCCAGTCTACCCACCTGAATGAAACTCAGGCTGTATGTGAGGCTTGCTTCACTCTGTTCGTCCGGTCCTCCGGAATGTTTTTTCCGGTCAGGAGTTGAGGCGCCAGACGAAAACCGCCCGAGCCACGGTAAAGCAACAAGGCGACGATTCCCATAATGGGCAGGTGACCGATGAGCTCATCGGGGCCAAGAATAACGATTGTGGTACCCATAACTACGAATACGATGGCCGCGACGAATCTTGTGGCGATACCAAAGATGAGCAGAACTCCTACCGCCAGTTCAACGATTCCGGCGGCAAAAACAAAACGAATGTCTGTAAAGCCAGTGAAGCCCATTAGCTGCATAAAGTTAAGATAGTGAGTATCGAGGAAAGTCAGCGCCATGTTCGGATCGAGTAACTTATTGTGCAGTGCCAGAATGACCAGCGTCAAACCCAGTCCGATGCGGATGATTAGGATCGGAAGTTTGGCATAGCGCGATGGGTCGAGCTTCAGCCGTGTGGCGATACGGCGGTCCAGGGAGCTTGCCCCCATGCCGAAGAATATGAAGGCGAAGGCGAGAGCCGCGAATTCTACGACATAGTCTATCAGAAGGTCGGGCGCAAAATAGAATACCGCCATCGGGAGGGCAACCACCAGGATGAGAACACCCGGTATGAGAAAGGACGCCTGACTGAGCAGTACAATACCGAGCAGCAACTGGGCCAGGCTACCAAATGTGGATGGGTTCCAATACAGTAGAGAATCTCCAGACAGGATTGCCCGGGTAATCTGGGCGCCGGAATGGACTGTAACCGTGACTCCTGGCAAGAGCAGGTCGGGCGCCAGAAACACGCCTGTAACCGCATAGGCTATCAGCATAACGGCCGCCAGAACGGCAACGAATCGCCATTCGAGGCCTTTCGGCAAAGTTTGCTGCAACTTCTCAAATCGCAGCTCGAATTTCCGATACCACGCCGAGCGTTGGGCCAGAATCACGAGCACTATTAGCAGCAGACCACCAGAGATGATGCCCAGATTCGGCCAATCCAACCAATGGCTTTCACCTGCGTGCTGACCGTCCTGGTCGACGGACCAGCGCTCGTGAGCAAAGGCCGGACTCGCCTGAATCAGGAATAGAACCGAGGCGAGCATCAATGCCTTGACCTTATTACTCATTTTCCACATCTTCCATCTTCTTCGTTTTAACGAACTCCCAGCCAGATTTAGATAAAACCGGAGACCGGGTCTCTACCGGGTAATCTTCCCGCCGCCGCAGCGGTATTGAAGATAGGCAGTGTCTCATACTGCTGGCCCAGAATGGTGTTCGATGGCGTGCCGAACCACTCCTCCAGCACGGTAGCGTATACAGAACGGAAATCAACCGTAAAGCGCAAATTATCGCTGGAGAGGGAGCCCAGATCCGGGCGTTCGCCGTAGAAACCACCCTTAACAGGTGTGCCGATGAAGAACATCGGCACGGCGGTACCGTGGTCGGTACCATCACTGGCGTTGCTTTTGGCCCGCCGACCGAACTCAGACCAGGTCATTATTACAACGTTACCATCCTTGCCGTGACCTTTCAGGTCTTCGTAAAAGGCAGAGACGGCCTCGGACAAAGTCCGCAGCAGCGTGACATGATCCGGCTTTTGGCTGGCGTGGGTATCCCAACCGCCGATGGCGACATGTCCCACTTTGACGCCCAAGTCGGCAACAATTGCCGCGGCGAGAATTCGTAATCTCTTTCCCAAGGAAGTGTCAGGGTACACTACAGCCGGATTGTAAGATTTGTCAGCTTGTACAATATCTGCAGAGCTCGCAGAGGCAGCATCGAACGTATTGTTCAGAAGCTTGAGATAAGAAGCATCCTTCTGTAAGGAGTACATCTTTGCCAGTGCCTCCTTGCGTACCGGGGCAGATGCTGCATATCGGGGGTCACTTTGGAACTGGTACAAATTTACGCTTTCTATTAACGGCACGGGCACTTGCGGCGAGTAAAGCTCCGGTGGGAATCTGCCCCTCATGCCCCCGACCGAGATACCACTAAACGTAGTATCCGGGCCGCCGCCAAGTGTCTCCAGGTACCGTCCCAACCACCCTTGCTTAACTTCGCCTTCAGGGTCGGCAAACCGCCATATGTCCATAGACTGGAAGTGGGAGAGATTAGGAGTCGGGTATCCAACACCTTCCACAATCGCGAGATTTCCTGAATCCCACAAGGCCTTGAACTTGGGGAGGTTGGGGTGAAAACCTACCTCATTATCGATGGTGATGACTTCTTGCTGGGGAATGGCGACATTGGGCCGCAGGTCATAATAAAGACCATCGTTGTAGGGAATAATCGTGTTAAGACCGTCATTCCCGCCAGCNTGCTGAACTACTACCAAGATGGGGCTTGCGGCTGAAGCAGCGGANGCTTGGGGGGGATAAAAAGTCCCGCGGCGGAAAAGGCCGGGAAGAAGGACAACGGAGGGCATCAGAATCGCACTCGATTTAAGGAATTGACGTCGTGAAACAACCATATTTTTCTCCTTAGCTAAGCCAGCTGGTAGTCCGGCGATGCCATTATCAGATAGACCAGACTTCTCAGTTTTTCATCCACAACACGGCTTGATCCATAAGTATCCAGGGTGCCGAAGGCTTTCAAGATATTACGTTCCTCATCGGACATGTTTCCATCCAGGAGAAGATTGGTGAAATGAGTGAGCACCNGGTCAGCTGTTGACAGGTTGAGGCGCCGAGTTGTCTCCAAGGGATCGAATTTGAAGTTACCCCTGCGGGCGATTGATACAGCGTTGGCAAAGTTCAGGCGTTGGAACAGGGTGTTACTGTTAATCCAGGCTGCCCCACCGGGCCAACCAGACACGTCGAAAGGATCAAACAGGGCTTGACTCATGCGGTCCGCATACCCGGGAAGACCGGCGGCGTCAGTTTCAATATTCAGAGTTCTTACAGTGGATGCTACCAGTTCTACCGGGCTCTTGATTTTAGCCCGGTAGGCTTTTGCAGAAAAGAACTCAGGTGATGTGAGAATCTGACGCACCACCTCTTTGATGGTGAAGTTGGTCTCCCGAAGGACGCCAGCCAGCCTGGAAATCACATCGGGAGAAGGATCATCATAGGCAAAGAACGAAAACAGCTTGTGGGAGATAAACTCGGCAGTAACGGGTTGCTCCGTGATAATGTCAATGACGTCATCGCCACCGAAATTGCCTGTGTGCCCAAGGAACAGTTTTGAGCCATTGTCGTGCTGGTTGGGCTCGAAATAGAAAACCCTCCGTCGTAACAGCCAACCGGTGAAGGCACGGGCTGATTCTCTCACATCGCCCTCGGTATAGTTACCGACGCCCATGCTGAAGAGCTCCATCAACTCGCGGGAAAAGTTCTCATTGGGAGCAGCCTTCTTGTTGACCTGGCTGTCGAGCCAGATGAGCATGGCGGGGTCTCGTGCAATCGCTTTGAGGAGATCGCCGAAAGGTCCGACGCAGAGTTCTCGTAAGGTCTCATTTTGTGTATGCATGTAAGGTCCCCGACTAACTTTGCTGTAACCGCTGGTAAGAAGACCGTGCCAGAAAAGTACCATCTTCTCTTGAAGAGGGCGTTTTGTATAAATCATGCGAAGGAACCACCACCTCTTTAGATCCGCGGCCTTGTCCAAATTCAGGTCTATCCCGGAGAGGCGGTTCTCCAAGTCGGTATCGTCAATCTTTTCGAAGTCCACCAGGTTATCAACTGTTGCTGAGACCCCCATGGCGGTAAACCGGCTCAATTCCTCCTCGTTGGCCCCAAAGCCGGCTCTCCGTAGCAGGTGTCCCATACGACCGCGCTCCGTGTTCAGGGCAGCGACCGGCTCCGGAGCCGGTGTCGGTGTGGGGTCAGGAGATGGAGTGGGAACAGGTGAGGGAGTTGGGGCCGGTGGTGCTGCTGCGGGTATTGGAGACGCTGGTGGTAGCGGCACTGCTGCCGGTGGTACCGGCGCAGGCGGTGGAACCGGTGTCGGAACGGGAGAAGGCGCCTCAACCGATCCGCAGGCCTCAAGAAGAACGGACAGGGCAGTTGCCGAGAGTCCCAACGCAGCCGCCCGCATCAGGAACTGACGCCGGTCCATCCCGTCGTAGGTCAAGCGATAATTGGCCTGGTTTTCCTCTTCCATTTGAATCTCCCGTGCCAGCTTCTTCTTTTTGTCGAAGCCGTCCGTAACCTGTGTCGGTCGCCTATGTTGATCCAATTACCTGATATGAGATAAGTATAGGCGGTGATTGTTATCCCAACTTTAACGCTAGGTAAAGTGATTGTAAAAAGAAGGTCTTACACGAATCTAGTCTATCAGAACTGAGTGTTGAGTGGAATATTCTGGTTTGTGTTGAAGCCTAAAAACGGGGCCGTTCGGCTCTGCAAGACTGAAAGCTGCCTCGTCAGAGAAGCCAGAAATGTTGGGATTACCTTAGAAGCCGTTCATACTCTGTCGTGTGGGCAGAATGGTATTCCAGCCAAACCAATCTACACCGGGCCGTCAAGTGGTTCGGAGTATTCGCTGGAATAATAACAAGGAGAAAAAAGCAGGCGGCTTCAATAAGATTGCCCTCAGATGGCCCACGAATGCTTTTGATACTCCTGAAGCCATTCAGATAGCCGAAGCGGATTAGCCCAAACGAATACTGAGAGAAGCACAATGTCGGTAGAAGTGGATGACAGGGTGAGGTATCCTACCTCGTAGAAGGAACACCTCAGGTGAAGCCACCAGCAGGAGTCGGAGCACAGGCTGGCGAAGAAGATACAGTGCCGAATATGGAGAATACTCTTTTGGACGACTTCTCTTGGCAAGAGGGACACTTGACAGTCTCGTCACTGTCACCAATATTGCGAAGTAACTCAAACTGCTCTTCACAATTCAGACATTCATATTCATATAATGGCATCTATTACCTCGAACGCTCTTTCTAATATTATAGCACAATCGGACCGTCGGACGGATATCGCTCTCATTTCATGAAGTAGGGTGGGTGTGTGAGAGAGGATATCTCAGTCTAACGCCCACACCTGTACAACATCAAACTTAGGTCGACCTTCTCAAGTCAATACCATTGGCAGCCCATTTTAACATGGTAAGGCTGGTAAAAAGATAGTTTTTGGTTGGTACAAAAAGGTCCGCTAATTACTACGTTCAAAGTCCAGGCGTGAGATTTCCCCGTATAAAAAGAACGGTTTTGATTTATACCAGAGTCCTGTGCTACAAGAATNAGGAGGCGCTGCTGGAGGTGCCTCCTCATTCTTTATTGACTTCAAGATTGGCTAATAAACAGCCCGGGTACTCCTAACGCCAGGCGTCAATACCGTAAATAGGACCTCCGCCGGCCGGCCCGCGGCCACCCTGTATTTCCTGGGCTACTTCTTCATCACCGCCACCGACAATAATGCAGAAACCGGACGAGTCGGTTCCACCTGCCGGTACCATATGGTCGTCCGGCAGTTCCTTCCAGTGCTTCCCCGAGATCGGCTCGATACCCATCCAGCCGTTGGTAGTAAAATCGACCCAGGAGAATTTCTTATACTGTTCCACGGTCATAAAACTCTGTTTCCAGAGCCACTCATAGACTTCGTCCTTGGATTTAAAACCGATGTCGTATAGATGGCGAGCCATCTCCGGAATCATGATAATCGTGTGGGGTCCCTCACGACCAGCCCATAGTTCCGGTAGGACATAGTTCAGCCAGTTATGAGGTCCGGGAATGCCTTTGACATCGAGACGCCTTGCCATCCCGCCATGACCGCTTTTCTGGAGGGCCCGGTAACCGCCCGGAGAGTGCTGAACACCTCGTATGCCGGCTGGCACACTAAATACCGCGACCGCACTCTCATCTTTGTTGAAGCCAGCCTCTTCATTCAGGCCTTTCCAGCCAGGCGGCAGTCCATTGGTATTCTCAGCGGCAGCGGCACCCCGGGTGAAGGGACTGCTGAGGCTAGGCATACGGTTAACGCCCATAATAGCCCCACCAAGGTTACGGGCCATCAGGGCGTGCAGACGGCCAATAGCCATATTGGACGGATTACCGCAGCCGAGCATACCGCAGCCTGAGCTCATCTCTATTTCCTCAACAATGGGACCGCTGACACATACCCATTGCCCAAGGCTATGCGTGCTTTCAATAGGACAACCTGACTCAGCAATAGCCAGAGCCACAGGAAGATGCTCCGGTTTACAACCGGCCATAACAGCGATGGTGGCGACCTTCTCCACGGTGGCATTCCAGCCCATCGGCTGGAATGCCACCGGGTCGCCCTTCTTGAGCTGACCTCGCATAGTCAACCTGTCTTTCTGGTAGGTGATGATTTCATCCGGTTTGTGGCTGGTGCCGGTCAGCATTTTCTTGACCCGCTCCTCGGTTGGCAGTCTGATAGGCGAACCGTCAGTATAAATGGCGATAGGCGCGTTCGCCGGATGAGGAATCCGCTCGGCTTGCTGATAAAAGTCCTCGGCTTCATCCATAGTGCCCTCAAAGATTATTCTGGGCTGGGGCGGCTCCCAGTGACCGCTTTCATTTTCCTTTTCAGTTAGTGGGTCGGTCAGGGCATTGAGCATCTTCTCAGTAAAGAGTTCCACATCATCCGGACCGGGAAGGGTACGGGACGCGGGAAGGAAACGGATATTGGGAACACCTTGAGCCCGCGCTTCCTGCTCCACCATATTGTGCTGGTCTTCAAGATCAAGAAGTACGGTGGGGATACCGGCTTTCTCCAATTCGGCTATGTAAGGCAACTGCCTCCATACAGCCCCGCTTCACCAGCAGACCGCCTGAATCAAGCCGTCGACTGTCTTCATCTCCTCTTCGGATAGCCTGTTGGGCTCGATATTGTAGTTCTTCTTGATTTTCCAGTTGACCTGTGGATAATCCATCTTCAGCTTTTTCTCGAGAGCGATGGTAATATCAGGTTCACCCGTAATGCTGAAAACGATTTCCTTGCCATCGAGATTATTCAGACGGGAAGCCAGCGGGGATATATCCACCGGATTCTGGATACCAACGGGGTTAAGAAATTTGTAAACTTTGTCTTCTGCCATTTTACTCCTCCTGAAATCGGTTCGTTAGAACAAAGTCTAATCTCTTTGTGATAACTTTGTCAATCTGGAGAAAGGAACAATTCTCGTAATAGCCATTAGCATTCTTGATGACTACCACCTGTTCCAATGCAGCTAAAATGTTATTATCTTCCTGGTTATCTTCTTTTTGCAGTAGTACCCCAACTGGTTCACATTCCACAAGATCTCCGGTTTGTAAGTCTTTTTCAGTTAGAACATAAAAATCTAGATTATCACCGTCCCCTGAGTGGGCAGTTCTATGTCGATATCGGCTATCTTTTTCTTGGCGATAGCGATATCTGCGGCTAATTCTGCTTGGGTTTCAGCTAAGGTCTGTGTGGATGTTGGTGCGGGTGTGGCGGTTGGTTCAGTTAGAACTTCCTCAGAAACTCGAACTCCTCTTTCAGTAGTTTCTTGTTCTTGGACAGGTGTTCCTCGCCCTTCTTGTCCACCACCTTCTGGGACAGGTGATACAGCAAGTCCTTCTCCTCTTCGTCTAACGTCTGCACGTTCAGTTCTAGCAGTTCTGAAATTCTCTCTAACGATATTGGCATCTCTTGTCGCTCCTTCCGCTTTTCGTATTATTGTGACTGGGCCCTTTCTACTCCAAAAAAATAACCGCCTCCTTTCAAGCTTTTAGCTATCAAGAAAGCGGTTTAATCGGGGAAATAAAAAACCTCCATGAGGAGGCTTGGTGCCTTCCTTTTTCACGGTTTCTACCGTGACCTATCGATTCCCTTTCGGGTTGGCTTTGGCACCTTTAAGAAGGACTCAAAGGTTGCCGTGCGGGTCATCGGGCCAAATCCCTATCCGCATCTCTCGATAGCTTTAAAACTTATTTTATTGTTAAACTTCTACATTTGTAATCTACCATTACCGGTACTTTTTGTCAAAGGCTATTTGGGTTTTGAAGAGTATTTAGTCCTGCTGTTATCCTTCCCAATTAATTATATATTCACACTGCTCTAGAGTTTCAGGAGAATATGCATAAGCCGACTTTTCACATCTATCCCAAACAAGCTCCAATTCATCCAGGGCTTTTTGCCCAGTATATCCATGTCGAGCGAAATAACACCCGACTACCGTACCCGTTCGGCCAATCCCGGCCCGACAATGCAGATATACAATGACCCCTTTTTGAATAGCACAATCTATCTCGTTCAGTATTTGAATCATTTGACCCTTTGGGGGAAGACCGATATCAGGAATCGGAAAACGTGTTGCGGTAACATTCTGTGACTCTGGTATTAGATGTTGATAAGGCTCAAGTTCACCAGGCTCCGTCAAATCAATAAAATAATTAACTCCGAGATCCAACCATTTTTGAAGCCTGGCTGATGCTTCCTCCGGATCTTCATCTCCCGGGTATTCCCCTGCTAGTAATCTACCGGGGAGTACCCAATAAGTATTTGGGGGTAGCACCTTATAGCACCCCATATTTATCTTCAAATTTTTCAATTATTTCCAGGAGTTCAGAATTCAGGAGTTCTTTTACGCTCTCGAGGATATGATCGGGAATGCTTTTATAATATGCTTCGGCTATACCGCCAGTTATGCAGGCCATGGTATCGCTGTCTCCACCGAGAGAGATCGACTTCTATCTGGAAATGTTGGTTGCCATTCATCTCCAGAGGTGTCTGAACCAGGAGTATCACGTTCCGGAGTACGCGCAGGGAAGATCTCATTGTGATTAACCCGGTTTCTCCTCTCCTCGGGACTGACCGTAGGCCAGGGTGATTCACCCTCTTTCACTGCATTTTGTGATCTTAGGAAGCCAACTATCTCTTCACTTGAAGGCATTATTATCTCCTTGAATCATTCTGGCCATGTCGCACCATAACGAAAAGTCATTGCAATTATACACCATTAATTTTATTATTATCACAGCGAATATACACTTTGATAGGCATCAACGCTTATGGAAACCCGGAGTATTTCTATTCCCTGGTGTGAAACCCCCTTAACAGTTGACATAATTCCGTTAGAGTATTACGCTTAACTCCTAAAGAGAATCTATATTATTGACTCATTAGTATCGGGTTTATGGGTGTTCGTGGTTGATCGGTGGATTAAATGACGGTGCAGGATATCCCCGAGTGACGTATAATATGGATTGGTCGGGGTTCTATTGCGAGATGGATCTCATAGCCCATGAAACACCAACAGGGCGGTAGTAGTAGAAAAGAAACCTGCGTTACCACTTAGCCACACGATCATCGTTGCGGTCTTTCAGGTGGTTAATGACGCGCTGGCTGATCGTGGGGATTGACCTGGCCCCCCAGAACGATACCAGTTGTAATCTCGTAAAGGAGGGAGAAGATGGTAGACCCGCTAAACACCAAACCTGATTCGTCTATGGAGGTAAACAGTGCAGGATATTAGAGAAGATGTTTGGATCCATACTATGTGCGCCAGATGTTATGCGGAGTGTGCGATCCGGGTCCACCGGGTCAACGGCGTTGCAATGGAAATACAGGGCGTGTCTGGTAGTACCCAGGGGGCGGATGGTGGTTTGTGCCCCAAAGGTCTTTCTTCACTCCAGGTCCTATATGACCCCAACCGCCTGAATGTACCTCTGAGGAGAACTAACCCGGAAAAAGGCATCGGTGTTGACCCCAAATGGGAAGAGATCAGCTGGGAGGATGCCTATGACGAGATTGTTCCCAGAATGAAGAAGATCATTGAAGAAGACCCTCGGAAGCTAAACTACATGGGAGGAACTGCCCATCCCGGCTACCCGACAGGAATTGCGGATCCCATCAGTGTCCTGGGAGGTTTCAGCGGATTGTTCGCTCTGGGTCTGGGCCTCCACTGTGGAAATGCCGCCCATCCAATAGGTGGCTTGATTCACGGCTCATGGTCCATAGTGCCCGACTTTAAGTATTGCAACTACGCTATATATTTCGGGGCGAGCAAGGGTCATGGCTCGGGACATTCCGCCATGACGGCCGCCAGAATGGTAGCCGATGCCAAAGCCAGGGGCATGAAGCTGGTTGTTTTTGACCCGATGTGTAATTTTGCCGCCGGCAAAGCGAACGAATGGGTACCCATCATCCCCGGCGCGGACGTGGCCGTAGTCCTGGCAATGTGCAACGTGATTGTTAACGACCTTGGAATTGTGGATGAGGAATTCCCCAAGCTCAAGACCAA
>NYYM01000025.1 GCA_002685815.1 Dehalococcoidales bacterium
GTACGGCGGGACAACTAGGCAACAAGGATAACAAGGGCAAAATCAGCGTCAAACTTCCCGGTTTTGATCGAGATATCAGTCTCCAGGAGTTTGTGATATACCTCCTTAAGTCTGGGCAGCGAATACCTGGCAGCTTGCTCCAGCACCTTGCGCAAGACGTACTCTGAATTTAGGCCCAATTTACCCTGAATCTCCATATTCGTCCGTTTTTGTTTTTTTAATTCACTAGCCCGGACTATCATCTGAACCTGCCGGGCCAACATGGTGAGCAAGTAGCCGGACGCGGCCCCTGTTTGCAGAAGCCTGTGTAATGATTGTTCGGCCAACTCCGCCTTGAACTCCAGAACAGCGTCAATCATGATGAAAACAGTGGTCTGCTGGGAGTATCCTACCATTGTTTCTATATCATCTTCCTCAATGGGGCGACCGGGAGCAAACAGGTTCAGTTTGTTAATCTCGCTGGACAAAATCCATAGATTACTACCCACAAGTCTGGCTAGCAAGTTAGCGGCCCGGGGAGAGATGTTTCCTCCCTCTGCTGCTACTTGTTTTTGCACCCACTCGCGCAATTGAGGTTCTCTGAGGAGAGGAAAGTCTTGCACTGTGGCTTTGCCGGGCAGATCTTTGAGCAGGGGGTTAGCCTTGGATATCAGGCCGTCNGTTAGAACCAGTACGGTGCTGTCCGGTATATTACCCATATAATCACCGAATGGTTTATGCCCTTCCGGNTGGCTTTTGGCCGAATGGGTCCTGGACTGGCGGCGGGGCCGGTTCCTCGTCTCAAATCGCTCCAATAATCCGTCAACAATAACCAGGCGCTTTTCAGTCAGAAAAGGCACAGTCTCACACACGGTTCTTAGCTCATCCAAAGTCAGCTTCTGTCCGGCGAGAGTGGTGGTGGCAGTCTCCAGGGCCGCTTGGTCGCCTATCTGCTTCTTGATGGCTTCAAGTGACCGGGCGATTGAGTAATCGTCCTGACCGGTTAATACGTATAACAAGTTTGTCCTCTAGTAGTGATTCACCCAATTTTATCATACNTCAGGGGTGTCCGGTAAATTACTGCCTTAAGACCGTTTCTAAACCTCTCGCCGTTATGGTGCGAGTCCGGCATGGGTTGTCGACGTGATACGAAGAACCATATCATCAGAAATGCAGTAAAGTCAGAAACAGTGAATCAAGAGAGGCAGAACCGCTAGAGAGAACTTCCCACTCTTCCTGGAAAAGCCTTCTGCAAGGGAAAGGATAAAGGGGAGTGGCTACGAAAAGCCGCCCTACGGGGAAAGAATCATGTCGGGATGGTGCCGTGCTTTTTGGCGGGTCTGTCTTCCGTTTTGGTGATTACCATTTCCAAAGCTTCTATCAAGCGGGGTCTTGTTTCGGCCGGGTCCAGAACGTCATCAACATGAAGGTGCTCGGCNGCTCTATAGGGATTAGCAAATTCCTGGCGGTATTCCCTAATTTTTTCTTCCAATAGCTTTTCGGAATCATCCGCGCTTTCCAGCTCCCGACGGAATATTATCGGGGCTGCCCCTTCCGCACCCATCACGGCTAGCTCAGTACTGGGCCAGCAAAAGACGAAATCGGCACCCAAATCCTTGCTGCACATGCCGAGATAGGAACCGCCATAGGCTTTTCTGATGGTAAGGGTTATTTTCGGCACCGTGGCTTCCGAGTAGGCAAAAAGCATCTTGGCCCCATGCCTGATGATACCGCCCCATTCCTGCTCCGTCCCGGGCAGATATCCGGGCACGTCCACCAGATTGATGATGGGAATGCCAAAGGCGTCGCAGAACCTGATGAACCGGGAAGCCTTGTCACTAGCGTCAATGTCCAGGCAGCCGGCTTTTGACATCGGCTGGTTGGCGATAATGCCTACCGACCAACCGTTCAGTCGGGAGAAACAGGTAATGATGTTGGTGGCGAAGAGGGGAAATAATTCAAAATAGTTCTGCCCTTCCTTCTTCCGGTCAAACAGGCTTTCGATTATCCGGTGCATATCGTAGGGTTTGTTGGGTGCGGCCGGAACGATATCGAATAAGGAACTGTCTTCCCGATCGGGTGTATCGCCCCAGTCGATTCTCGAAGGCAGTTTCGCCCGGTTATTTGAAGGCAAAAAACTCAGTAACTCTCTTATGTGCTGAAAACACTCTTCTTCACTATCCTCCGAACGGCAGGCAACCCCGGCCTTCTTCTGAACGGTGACAGCCCCACCTAATTCCTCGTCATTAACTTCCTGTCCCATGGCTGCCTTAACCACCCTTGGCCCGGTAATGTAAGCATAACTTATTCCTTTGACCATAAAGGTGAAGTCCATCAAGGCCGGAGAATAAACGGCCCCTCCGGCGTTGGGGCCCAGAATAGCGCATATCTGGGGAATTACTCCCGATGCCCGGGTGTTTCTAAAGAATATTTTGCCGTAACCGGCCAGAGCATCGACCCCATCCTGGATCCGGGCTCCCCCGGAGTCATTCAGGCCGATAACGGGGTGGCCTTCTCTAGTGGCGCTGTCCAGTACCCGGCAGATCTTTTGGGAATGTATCTCGGCCAAGGTACCTCCGGTGCTGGTAAAGTCCTGAGAGTAGATATATACTTTCTTACCATCAATGCTGCCGTAACCGGTGATTACGGCGTCGGCGGCTATATCCGTTACCGTGCCACGGCTTTTGGCAAAGAGGCCGGTTTCACGGAAAGAACCTTCATCCAAAAGGGCGGCTATCCGCTCCCGAGCGGTCAGCTTTCCTTTCTTTTTCTGGGTAGCCACGCGGTCACTGCCACCCATCTCAGCGGCTTTGACCCGCCGCTCTTTCAAGGTTTTAAGTTGCTCTTTTTTTATCTCAACATCATCAGACATTCTAGTCTCCGACAATCAGGCTAATCCTTTTTGTCCGGGGGAATATAAGGTAATGAAGCTCCAGCTATTCTTCCTGGCTCCAGTTCTGCATTATTTCCTTGATACGCCGGGCCAGATTGGGGCTGGAGCGCAAGCGTTCAATAAAGATGGGGCAGCCCTCAAGCAGTGAGTTCTGGGCAGCTGTGGCCATACCGGACAAGAGATTTTGCATACCCAGGTCAGCCTGTTGCGAAGAGTCCATACCCGGCGACGCGGCCTCCATCTGCCGACGAATATCCTCTACCGTGAAGCGCATCGGCATGGCACAGGATTTATACCAGGGACACTCCTTGCACTGGACTATCCCATTGGCTTCATTTAGAGCATCAGTCATTTTGCAGGCTCCTCTTATCTTATGGTCGTCTTATTCCCTATTGGAGAACGAACCAATTTCCATTTGAATTATACCACTCGTGACAGCAAGAAGGAAGCCCCTCAATGAGCCCAGTCAAGGGAAAGCTTATTCAACAGGGGAGCGATCCGGGCAGAACCATGATATCGGGCTTGGGGTCAACCTTTGTCCTCGTCGGCCAGAGCCAGGGCCCGGTCAATGTCCGACTGGTAGTTTATGTTGAAGAACGACAGGAGGTCAGGGTCCAGCCTGCAGATTTCCTCCTGCTGAACATATTTGACCCTTAATGCTTCGATTAACGACTCAACCGCCAATTGCCCGCGCTCCACCCGTTCCTTCATTTTCTCAAGGCAGTTCCTTGAATAGACAGCATGGAGCGGTTCTATCAGGCCGGTTTCCAGTCTGGGAACAACCGCATCATAGTCAGTGGTTTGTCCAAGCATGTGGTCAAGGAGTTCGGTGTTCAAAAACGGCATGTCACAAGCGACCACAATGCTGTGTGAAGACCGCGAAGCCATCAATCCGGTGTAGATACCAACCAGAGGGCCCTGACCCGGGTAAAGGTCCGCCAGGATTTCTACATCACCACCGACGGGGAAGTCAGAATGCTCGAGAGAGGTTACTACCAGAATCCGGCTGGAGATCGGGGTAAGGCGTTCAATAACACGTTCAATCAGACTTTTACCACCGATAATCTCCAGGGCCTTGATTCTACCCAGGCGCAGATTTTTGCCGCCAGCCAGAATAATCGATGTTGCTTTCATGTGACCGTTACGTTCATCAAGCAGACTCGGATTCCAATACTCGCCCCGGCTTGTTCTTTCAGCAGCAGGTGTCTCACGCCTCTGCCAAAAATCGGATTAAACGCCAGGTAATGATTTCACAAAGCACTGTTACATCCTCAGTAGCAAGATAATCGGAAACAGTGGCATCAAACAGTATGTTGCCTTCGGCAGCAAATTCGTCATCCCCCTGCCACAAGACAATGGTTATCGACACCCGGCTGAAAGCGTCGATGGTTACGGCCGTATCTCCGTGGTCAGCCGCGTATCCTCCCAATTTCCGACCGACCTCCACCAACCTGGCGGGTTCTTCCCCAAAGTTCTTCACGAGAGGATTTATGGTCCGGTTAGAAAAAGTGGGTGAGTAGACGCCTCCTTCCGGCAGTTCCTTAAAGGCAATCAATTTCCCGGAAGCGGGAGTGCCTTTGGCGGAGTTAAAGTAGTGAAGTATCAAAAGCCCATCCCTTGTCGGAACTTCGCCGGCCCCGTCCAGAAATGAAATATCACCATCCGGAAAGGTGATTTGATAAGACTGGTTCAGATATGGAAGGGTTATTGTATTCTGAGAATCCACCACCTGATACCGGGCGCCGCTCCTGCGGCACTGTTCCTCGATATCAGTGATTCCGGCGAGTTTTTCACGGGCGAGTTTATAGGCAAGCAAACCGGCCTGCTCGTAATTCTTCTGTTCCGGCACTGAGATATGCTTACTTTCCATCTGGCTTAAGTTCGGTCGGAGGTTGCTATCCGGGTCACTGGTTCTTCCTTTCAGGTATTTATTAGAGTCCGGCGGCGGCCAAAATATCAGGCACCCGGTCTTCTCGGCCGATGGCCATAATATGAACTCCATCGCAGATGGACTCTTCCTGGATAGTCTTGATCATGCGGCCGGCGATTTCAATGCCCGTTTGGAGGGCCATCCCCTTCTCAGCACCAGCAATCTCGTCAATCAGGTTATCGGGAACAAAGATACCGGGGAGATTGGCGGTCATAAATCTGGCCATCCGGGCCGACGTCAGCAAGACAATCCCGGCCAAGACTTTAGTATTGAGTGGTATGGCATACTCCATGAATTTTCGGAAGTTGTCCAGGTCATAGACTGCCTGTGTCTGAAAAAATTCGGCTCCGGCGGCTACTTTCTTCTTAAACTTGAGTAACTGCGGTTCAACGGGATGCGCCTCAGGGGTAACAATAGCTCCGGCACAGAACTCGACGACACCATCTAGTTCATTACCTCCCAGATCTTCACCCGATTCCATAAGCCGAATTGCCCTCAACAATTGGACAGATTCAAGATCAAAGACCTGCTTGGCCCCTTTGTGGTCACCCACCACCATAGAGTCTCCGGTCAAGCAGAGGACGTTCTCTATGCCCCGCGAGTAAGCAAACAAGAGATCAGACTCGAGAGCCATTCGGTTACGGTCGCGGCAGGTCATCTGAAGGATAGGCTCTCCGCCATGTTCCTTGATCAGGAGACAGAGTCCCAAGGAAGGGTAGCGCATGACCGAACTCTGGTTATCGGTGGCGTTAAGAGCGTCCACCTTGTCTTTAAGCAAATCAATGTGATGGATGGTATTGTCAAGGTTAGTCCCTTTGGGGGGGGCAATCTCACTAGTGACAATAAATTTTCCGGAGTTTAGAATTTCCTTAAAAGGTATGACCATTATCCCTCCGCTTTATTGAATGGTGATTTTACCCGGTCTGGTCCCGGACTGGTAATGCTTTGGCGGTTGTTCTTTGTCGAAAAGGTCAAGCCTGCCCTGGTCTTTGAGGCGGTTGTATATCATGGTCCAGGCGCAGTCTTTGTCGGAGTCGACTTCACACTTGCCTTCATCGGTGCCGCCGCAAGGGCCATTGAGCAGGCCTTTGCTACAGGAAACCACAGGGCAGATGCCGCCGGTCCAGGCCAGGACGCAGTCGCCACACTGGCGGCACACTTCTGAGAAGAGACCAGGAGTGGTCTGCTCTTTGCCAATAAAAATAGTGTTCAGGGCAGGGAAGACCGGCTTACCGGTGAACATTGCTATGTTCTGAACACCGAAAGCGCAGGTCATTATCAAGAGACAATCGGCCGACTGTATTTCATCGCCGGCCTCTTTCAAGGCATCCTTGGCCAGTTCATCACAGGCGGTAGGAATTACCATCCAACCGGTGATTTCCTTGCCGGTTTCCGCGAGGCTCTCCTTCATTTTCAACACTTCAGCTTTGCCACCGGTGTGGGTTATGGTGGTGCAGGAACCGCAGCCGATTATGTAAACTGACTGGCATTTCTCCAGAAATTCCAGTACCTCTTCCTGAGGTTTGTATTCGGTAACCGATATCATGATGGCACCACCTTAAACTTTGCTAATTTGCTCTTCATAATCACTCAGGAAATGCTCCAGAGTATCCATCACCGGGTTCGGGGCCGCCTGGCCGAGACCGCATAAGGAGGCAAGCATCATGGCATTGGACAATTCTCCAAGAACGCTGATATCCCTCTCCCGTCCTTCTCCCCCAGATAATCTTTCCAGAATTCCAGCCATCGCCAGAGTTCCCTCCCGGCAAGGCGAACATTTACCGCAGCTTTCTTCGGCAAGAAACTCGGCGGTGCGGTGAACAATATCCAGTACATCA
>NYYM01000026.1 GCA_002685815.1 Dehalococcoidales bacterium
TTAAGTCAGTTTGATCCGGAAATCAGCCGTATTATCAGCGACGAAGAACGGCGACAGACCAACACGATAAACCTTATCGCTTCGGAGAACTTTCCCAGCCAAGCTGCATTTGAGGCCGAGTGTTCGGTTTTGACCAGCAAATACGCTGAGGGCTATCCGGGAAAACGCTACTACGGCGGCTGTGAGAATGTCGACGCGGTGGAACGCCTGGCCGTTGAGCGGGCTAAAGAGTTATATCGGGCCGAACATGCCAACGTGCAGCCCCACGCCGGGTCTCAGGCCAACATGGCTGTATACAACGCCCTGCTCAAGTATGGCGACACCGTTATGAGCATGAAACACACCGCCGGCGGCCACCTTACCCACGGCGACAAGGTCAACTTTTCCGGTAAATCATATAATTTTGTCCGCTACGGGGTTAGCCAGAAAACAGAAAGAATCGATTTTCCGGAGATGGAGAGGCTTGCTCTGGAGCACAAACCCAAGTTAATTGTTACCGGGGCCAGCGCGTACCCCCGAATCATAGATTTTGAGCGCTGTCGCTACGTGGCCGACCTTGTCGGCGCCAAACTGATGGTTGATATGGCACATACGGCCGGTATGATCGCCGCCGGACTTCACCCTTCTCCCGTTCCATACGCCGACGTAATAACATCAACCACCCACAAGACTTTACGCGGTCCCAGGGGCGGTTTCATTTTATGCCGCAAGGAACTAGCTTCACCCATAGACACCGCCGTCTGTCCTGGGACACAGGGCGGGCCTTTCATGCATGTCATCGCTGCCAAAGCAGTTACCTTTTATGAAGCAATGCAACCAGAGTTCGTCAGTTACCAGCGCTCCACTCTGGACAATGCCCTTACCCTTGCCAGTGAGTTGAAAAACCTGGGCATGTGCCTGGTTTCAGGGGGAACGGATACCCATCTGATGCTGATCAACCTTACTCAGATCGGAATCAACGGCAAGGAAGCTGAAGAAGCCTTAGGTAGAGTAGGCATAGTGGCCAACCGCGACGGCATTCCATTTGACCCGCTTCCGGCCCTGAAAACCAGCGGTATCAGATTGGGCACGCCGGCGGTTACCACCCGCGGCTTCGGTAAAGAAGAGATGAAGCAGATTGCTTCTCTGGTAGTCAGAATAATCACCAACCCAGGTGACCAGGACATTGAGGACCAGATGCGCCGGGAGGTTGGCCAGATCTGTTCCCGTTTTTCTGTACCCGGGAACAAAAGCTAGTTATTTCCTGACAACCCCTCACTCTTTTCCCCGACGACGCTCAAGGAGAAATCGGGATGGAGTTTTCTAACAAGGGATTCGCCCCTATTCATTTTTCCCACTATCGTCTTTCTTCCGGAATTATGGGCCAGAAGGGGGTGAGCCATCCACCAAATAGTGCTATAATAACTCTGTAATTTGTAAGTCAGAAAGGAAGAAATTAGCGTGGATGAGTTAAAAGTGTTTACCGGGAACGCCCATCCTGCCCTNGCCAAAGAAGTGGTTGATTATCTGGGCATACCGCTGGGTAACTGTGAAGTCTTTGAGTTCAGCAACGAAAATATCTTCGTGCGTATCCTGGACAACGTCCGCGAGCGAGACACCTTTGTGATTCAGCCCTTCTGTTCTCCGGTCAATAAAAGTCTGGTTGAGTTGCTGATTATGATCGATGCCCTGAAAAGGGCCTCTGCGCATCGCATTACGGCCGTGATTCCTCATTACAGTTACGGCCGCAGCGACAGGAAAGACCAGCCCCGGATACCGATAACCGCCAGATTAGTGGCTGACCTTCTCACTGTGGCTGGGGCAAATAGAGTGCTGACCATGGATCTGCACGCGGCCCAGATTCAAGGCTTTTTCAGCATACCGGTTGACGAACTCACAGCCCTTTCCATTCTGGTTGATTACTATAAACAGAAAAACATAGAGGACCTTGTAGTAGTTGCCGCTGATATCGGCATTTCCCGGCGGGCCAGAGATGTGGCCGCCAGACTTGATGCTCCCCTGGCCATCATAGAACAGAGACGCGTGGGTAATGTTGACAATAAAGAAGCCCTCAATGTTATCGGAGATGTTGAGGGGAAGTCAGCTCTTATTTTTGATGATGAGATAGATACCGCCGGGTCCCTGACCAATGTTATCTCGGTCATTCTTGAGCACGGCGCAAAAGAAGTCTGTGCCTGCGCCACTCACCCGGTATTTTCCGGCCCGGCCATCCAGAGGATAGACTCAAGCCAGGTAAAAGAAGTCACCGTGACCAACACTATTCCGGTTAACGGTGAGAGAAAACTAGACAAGATAAAAGTACTGTCTATCGCCCCACTGCTGGGTGAAGCGATACAGCGTATTCACACCGGGCAATCCGTGGGAGCTCTGTTTGAGCACTGAAAAATATTCTTTGTTAATCTCACCGCCGTAATCCCTTTCAGGGATCTCCCTTCCTTGAGAAGGAACGGGGTAGAACGATGGGTTATCAGGCATCCACAGAGGAGAAGTCTGCATGTTAAAGTGGCTGGGTAAGCTGATCGATTCAAACGAAAAAGAGCTGAAGCATTTACNGCCAAGAATCGACGAGATAAATTCGCTTGAGTCTGAATTCNAGGCACTCAGCGATACCGCGTTACGGGCCAAGACCGAGGACTTCAAGGCCCGGTTTCAAGACGGCAGTTCGCTTGATGAACTGCTGCCGGAAGCCTTCGCCGCCGTCCGTGAAACCGCCCGGCGGACAATAGGTCAGCGCCACTTTGATGTCCAAATGATGGGAGGCATTATCCTTCATCAAGGGAAAATCGCTGAAATGAGAACCGGCGAGGGCAAGACCTTAGTAGCCACCCTGCCCCTTTATCTCAACTCCCTGAGCGGTCAAGGTTGTCATCTGGTTACGGTCAATGATTACCTTGCCAAGTGGCAGCACCTCTGGATGGCACCTATCTATCAGGCTCTGGGAGTTACAATAGCCAGCATTCAGCATGACGCCTCGTTCATTTACGACCCGGAGTACAACGCCGAAGACGAAAACTGGAACTTTTTGCGCCCTGTCTCACGCAACGAAGCTTACCGGGCCGATATCGTCTACGGCACCAACAATGAATTCGGCTTCGACTATCTGAGGGACAACATGGTCCCTGACCTGTCCCGGTGCACCCAGCGGGACTTGAACTACGCCATTGTTGACGAGGTGGACAATATCCTTATTGATGAAGCCCGCACCCCTCTCATTATCAGCGGCCCGGCGGAAGAAGCGGCCCAGAAATACCAGGTTTTTGCCCGGCTCGTTCCTCGCTTGCGCCAGGATGTTGATTACACTCTGGACGAGAGACACCGTTCGGCTAACCTAACCGAAGCAGGCATCATCAGTATTGAAGCCCTGCTAAAAAGAGAAGGCCTGCTGNTGTCGGCCAGTCTCTACGACCCGGAGAACTATTCACTGACCCGCCACATGGAAAGNGCTCTTAAAGCCCATGTCCTGTTCAAGAAAGACCAGAACTACGTGGTAAAAGACGGCGAGGTTGTTATCGTTGACGAATTCACCGGCCGGCTGATGCCCGGTCGGCGCTACTCGGAAGGGCTGCACCAGGCGATAGAAGCCAAGGAGAGAGTCCAGGTTCAACGGGAGAGCANGACCTTTGCCACCGTTACTTTTCAAAACTATTTCCGGATGTACCTTAAACTTTCCGGAATGACTGGCACCGCCCTTACCGAAGCGGAGGAGTTCCACAAGATATACAGACTGGAGGTGGTGGTTATCCCCACCAACAAACCGATGATTCGTGAAGACGCCCCCGACCGCATTTACAAAGATGAGAAGTCCAAATTCAAAGCTGTGGTAAATGAGGTAGCGGAGATTCATAAAGAAGACCAACCGGTACTCATCGGTACCGTGTCCATTGAAAGATCGGAACTACTCAGTGACCTGTTGAAGAGAAGAGGCATCGCCCACCAGGTGCTCAACGCTAAGCAGCACGAGAAGGAAGCTCATATCATCGCCCAGGCNGGGCGGTTGGGGGCAGTAACCGTAGCCACCAACATGGCCGGGCGCGGAGTTGATATCATGTTGGGAGGAAACCCCACCGACAGGGGTGAAACAGAGTGGCAGCAGGAACACGAAAAGGTAATCGAACTTGGCGGACTCTTCATCATCGGCACCGAACGCCACGAGGCTAGACGAATCGATAACCANCTCCGGGGACGAGGTGGGCGACAGGGCGACCCGGGAAACTCCCGTTTCTATGTCTCCGTGGAGGACGACATCATGAAGCGCTTCGGCGGTGATCGGATCAAGTGGATCATGGAAAAGGCCGGCATGGATGAGGATACCCCCATTGAGAACAAGATGGTCAATCGGGCAGTTGAAAATGCTCAGGTCAAGGTGGAAGGCGTCCACTTCGACATGCGTAAACACCTGGTTGAGTATGACGACGTGGCCAACCACCAACGGGAACTCATCTACGGCGAGCGCCGGAAGATATTGGGCGGGGCCGACCTCAAAACAAATATCATGTCAATGGTCAGCGAAGAAATGCAAGGTATCGTCTTCAGCCACGTCGGCAATGACCAAGACGATGACCGGGATATCGAAGGCCTGTTGGCTGAGGTGTCCACGATCTTACCTCTCCCCCCGGATCTGAACGCCGAAACTCTCTCGCCGCTCAAATCTGACCAGATTGAAGAAAAACTAATCGCACCAGCGGAGGCTTTCTACCAGCAGCGTGAAGAGGAATTGGGCTCCCAGGATATGAGAGTCCTTGAGAGGATGATAATGCTGCGCACCATAGACAGCCTCTGGATTGAGCACCTGACGGCTATGGAAGAAATGCGCCTTCAGGCAGGATGGCAGAGCTTACGCCAGGTGAAAGCCGTGGATGCCTACAAGAAAGAAGGCTACGCGCAGTTTCAGGTACTGATGGAAACCATCCGACATGATATTGCTCACACCATATTCCACGTTGGCATTGCCCGACAGCAGACATCTCCTCCAGCCCAGTCACCGATGGCCAAAGCCGCCGCCGCTACTATCGGCACCGCCACTAAACAAAAACAAAAAGTAGCCGGCAAGAAGGTAGGTCGCAATGACCCCTGCCCCTGCGGTTCAGGCAAAAAATACAAGCACTGCCATGGGGGGTGAAGACGAGGCATAACATGATGGGAACTCGTTTGCGCGTTATCTCATCCGAAAAATACCGGACGTAATGAGAGCGACCCGAAATGAAAACGCCGACGTCGCTAGAGTTCTTAGGGATATCGCTGCCCTGCTGAAAGTAAGGCGGGGCAATAACTTCAAAATCAGGGCTTACGAGGGGGCAGCGAGGTCCATCGAGGGACTGACGGAGAGTCTAGAGCAACTGGTCAGGGAGGACAGGGTGAAAGAAATCCCGGGCGTGGGGGAGGCAATCAACAAGAAGATCATCGAGATGGTCAGCACCGGACGCCTTGAGTACTACGAGAAGCTGAAGGCCGAACCTACCGAGGCCCAGAATGCCTGAAGTTTCCGGCCACGAACCAGGCTCCCATTTGACGCAGACACCCAATAGCCAGGCATTGAGGCACCTGGAGCAGGCAATTATCAGCGGCAAGCACTGGTATCTAGCCCTGCTGGAAGCCATCGGACTGTGGGATACCATCAAGGAAACTCAAGACGGTCGTACTTATCAATATCTCATCGCTGCCGAAGCCTTCGACTGGCTACTGCTGGCGGAGCGGCTCTGCCGGGCAGTCGACAGTCTCTTACCCGAAGGCGAAAAGACGGCCCTTCTTTTTCACGGGAAACCACCGCTTGACCTGCCCCCGGGGGAATTCAAAGAACTCATCGGCAGTGTCAAGTATCTTCAACACCTGAACTATTTCTACGGCGCCACTGTGGAGGAAGCTCTGATCCTGGCGGTAGAGGAAGAGGTACGCAAGGAGAGATGGATTTCAGGCTACTACAGAGAGAAGGATGCCGCTTATACTACTAATGAGGCATACCGCCGAATATACGCCACCACCAAAGCTGTCATGCTCAGACGCTTCAGACAAAACCGGGGTTACCCCCAACTCAAGTCTATCAGCCTGGCCGAACTCAAAGAGTTTACTTACTGGCTATTCAAACATCGACTGAAACAGTGCGACAAGGCAAAAGTAGCTAGCGATACCAAGAAGGCCCTTGACTGGTTGAAAAGCAACGGCTTCTCCCAGCAGCCGGACCGGAGTGATTCTGATCTGGAGTTTATCAATATGTTGCCTTCATCACCGGCTGGTTAATCAGCTCTGTTATGTGCCTTTCGGGGCCTTCACCACCAGCACCGGCTGGCTTCCGCCCCTCAACACCCGGTCGGTGACGCTGCCGAAAGCCCAGCGGCTGAGACCGGAACGGCCATGGCTCGACATGGCAATAATGTTTGCCTGAATTTCGCCTGCCGCCTTGATAATCTCCTCAGCAGCTTGTCCCACCTCAACTCGAGTGTTGGTGGTAGCCCCTGCTTTTTCCAGCACCTCCATGGTCTTCTCCAGGTACTGCTCAGCCGTCTTCTTCATCTCTTCTATTTCCGGTGCAGTATAGGGGACCCGGGCAGTTGCTTCCCCAGCGACAATGTAGTGGGACAGAGACGACAATACCTGAATAAGGGTAACCTCCACCGCCTCCCCTGGTAAGAGCTTGCCTATCAACTCTTCAACATAGGGCAAGGCGGCCTCACCTACTTTAGAACCGTCTAATGGCAAAAGTATTTTCTCTGTCATTTTTCTCCTCCCTGATATTTGGACATCTGTTGCTCCAACCTGTCTAACTTATCAGTTAAAGCATAACACCTCTGGCGCTCCTTCTCAACAACGGGGGCTGGCGCCTTGGCCAGGAAATCCTGGTTCTCTAGTCTGGTCTCAAGGCGGGCCACTTCTGTCCGGCCCTGTTCTATTTCCTTCTCCAGCCGCTTCATTTCCGCCTCCGCGTCCACCATGCTCTCCATAGGTACAACCACTTCGGTCTCGCTCAGCACCGAGACCAAGGTATTCTCAGTCGAGGCACCTTCTTCTTTTACCTCCCGGATAGTAACCGGCCTTGCCCTGGCCAGGGTCTCGATAGCCTGAGAATAGGGAGCAATGGCCGGAGCCAGTCTACCACCATAGACTTTCGCCTCAACCCACCTGGCATTGTCGACGCTGTATTGGGCCCGAGTGTTCCGGATGGAGCGGATTATCTCAATAACTGACTCGATAACTCGCTCCGCCTCTGGATCGATCGCATTGGCGTCGGCCTCGGGATATGGAGCCACCATTATGGAGTCACCAATTTGCCAGTCCGGAGACAGATGGCCTTTAAGGTTCTGCCATAACTCCTCAGTGAGGAAAGGCATGTAAGGATGGATCAGACGAAGAGATGCCTCCAGGACATAGACCAGCACGGTCAAAGGCATTAGCACTTCCTCAGCGGTGGTCCGCAGGCGAATCTTGGCCAGCTCGATATACCAATCGCAGAATTCACTCCAGAGAAAATCGTAAATCTGTCTCTGCGCTTCGGCAAACTGGAAGTCGGCCATGGCCTTGTTTACCCCGGATACAGTCTGGCTCAGCCGGCTTAGAATCCAGCGGTCTTCCATCTGTAATGAGCCCCACTCGATCTCCCGGGCCGCCCCCGTTGCCTCAATGCTTCTGAGCACAAAGCGGGTGGCATTCCACAGCTTGTTGGCAAAGTTACGCCCCATTTCCAGCTTAATCGGACTCAACTTACTGTCGTTCCCCGGTGAGGAACCCGTAATCAGGGCAAAACGGAGAGCGTCCGTGCCGTATTGTTCTATGACGTCAACCGGATTAACCACGTTACCCCGGGTCTTGGTCATCTTCTCTCCCTTTTCATCCCGGATCAGACCGTGGAAATAGACGGTCTGGAAAGGAATGTCACCGGTTCCATCCAAACCCATCATAATCATCCGGACCACCCAGAAAGAAAGGATGTCATAAGCCGTCTCCAGTACGGTTGTGGGGTAGAAGTAGCGCAAGTCCTCGGTATCATCCGGCCATCCCAGAGTCGAATATGGCCACAGCGCCGAACTGAACCAGGTATCGAGAACATCCGGGTCTTGCTCGATGTTGTCCGATTCGCATTTGGGGCAGGTATCCAGTTCATCAATGACTACTATTACCTCAGCGCAGTCCCGGCAATACCAGGCCGGGATACGGTGTCCCCACCATAGCTGGCGGCTGATGCACCAGTCATGGATGTTCTCCATCCAGTTGGTGTAGACCTTGGTGAATCGAGACGGAATAATATTAATGCGTCCATCAGCCACGGCTTCGATAGCCGGCTTTGCCAGCGGAGCAACTTTTACGAACCACTGTTCGCTGGCTATCGGCTCGATAACCGTCTGGCACCTCTGGCAGTGTCCCACCGAGTGCTCGTAGGGCTCAACTTTTTCTAGCAGCCCCTCTCTTTCCAAGTCAGCCAGTATTGCTTCGCGGCAATCAAAACGGTCCATCCCCACATATGGACCAGCCTGTTCATTCATGGTGATGTCCAGGTTCAGTATGTTTATCAGAGGCAGATTGTGCCGCTGGGCCACCTCAAAATCCACCGGGTCGTGGGCCGGGGTGATTTTCACCGCCCCGGTGCCAAAGGCAGGGTCGATTGCCTCATCAGAAATAATCGGTATTTCCCGGTTGACGGCCGGCAGGATAGCCTTCTTGCCAATCATCGCCTTGAACCGCTCATCTTCGGGATTAACGGCCAGGGCGGTATCACCCAATATCGTTTCGGGCCGAGTGGTAGCCACGGTAATAGAACCATCGCCACCAACCAGATGATAACGGATATACCACAGGTGCCCTGTCAGGTCATCGTGGTCGGTCTCAAGGTCAGAGAGAGCGGTAGCACAACGAGGACACCAGTTAATAATTCTCTCACCACGATATATAAGCCCTTTTTCATAGAGCCGGACAAAAGTGGTCCGTACCGCCCGGCTTGGTCCTTCGTCCATAGTAAAACGTAACCGGGTCCAGTCCAACGAAGCGCCTAACCTTTTGTGCTGGCCGACGATATTGTTCCGATAGGTATCTGCCCACTCCCAGACTCGTTCCAGAAATTTCTCCCGCCCAAGCTGGTGACGATCGGTTCCTTCCTCGGCAATCAGTCTTTCCACCACCACTTGGGTAGCGATGCCGGCATGGTCAACGCCCGGCAGCCAAAGTGTCGGCTCGCCCATCATCCGGTGCCAGCGGATCATTATGTCCTGAAGAGTCGCCACCAAGGCTGTGCCCAGGTGCATATCTCCGGTAATATTAGTGGGCGGATGAATGATAACGAAAGGTTTCTTGTCCGGCTCTATCTTGGGGGTAAAATAGCCCTTCTCCATCCAGAAATCATACAATTTGGCCTCAACACTGGCCGATTCATAGGCCCGGGGCATCTCACCCGGCGTTTGTGCTTTTTCTGCCATGCTTCCTTTTCCTACTGACCCCCGTCTTTCTTTTCCTTTGTTCTTTTGTTGAGTAGTTCCTCCACCCGGTCCAGTACCTTATGAGCCACTTCCCTCTTACTCATCAGGGGGAGGTCATCCACCTGTCCGTCTTTATCAATCAGACTCACTTTATTGGTATCAACCTCAAACCCGCTGTCAGGCGCAGTAATATCGTTAGCTACAAAAAGGTCGCATCGCTTCTTTTGAAGCTTCGCCCTGGCATTGACCAGTAAGTCCTGACTTTCGGCAGCAAAGCCGACCCTGACAAAATTACCTTCTACCTCAGCCAGCGTATCCGGTGTTTTAATCAGTTCCAGTGTCAGGCCGTCACCGGTTTCTTTCTTGATTTTTTGTCCGGCGACCTTCTTGGGTTGATAGTCCGCCACAGCCGCCGCCATAATCAAAACATCAGCCCCGGAGGTAGCCTCAGTCACGGCCGCTTTCATCTGCACGGCACTTTCAATACGGATAACCTCGATACCCGACGGATCGGACAGGGTGGTAGGGGCGGTAACCAGAGTCACTTCAGCTCCTCTGTCCCTGGCTGCTTCAGCCAGGGCGTAGCCCATCTTGCCTGAAGAACGGTTGCCGATATAGCGCACCGGGTCGATAGCCTCTCGGGTACCGCCGGCCGTGACCACAATATGTTTATCGGCCAGACTCATTACCCCTTTTCCAATACCTGTTCTATGACGCCGATGATTTTCTCACGCTCAGGCAGGCGCCCTATGCCAGTGCCGCCTGAGGCTAAGCGACCGTACTCAGGCTCGATAATGGTAAAACCCCTGGCCTTAAGTTTAGCCAGGTTTTCCTGAGTAATCGAATTCTGAAACATCTTGGTGTGCATCGCCGGAGCAACAACCACCGGCGCCTCGGTAGCCAGCACCGTAGTGCTGAGAGCATCATTGGCAATACCAACCGCCATTTTGGCAATGATATTAGCCGTAGCGGGAGCAACAACTACAATATCAGCCGCCTCAGCTAGGGAAACATGCTCGATACTGAACTCAGAAGCCATCTCAAACATGTCAGTTATGACCGGCCGGTTGGTGAGGCTGCGCAGGGTCAGAGAGGTGATAAACTTGGTGGCTGCTGCGGTCATTATCACCTCCACTCTTGCTCCGGCCTGGGTCAACTTACTGGCCAGATCGGCCGCCTTATAGGCGGCTATACCTCCACTTATACCCAAAACTATTGTTTTATCGGTCAACATCGGTTGCCTCCTTTCTGGAGATAATGCAGCAACTTCATGATCACACTACCCTGTCGCCTGAAAGAGAACTCTTCGCTTCCGGCTCCAAAGGCTAGCTTTTATTCATTTCATGGATGAGCCGTAAGCCCACTAGCGTTAAATCGGCGTTTACTTTATCAATTACTGACGTCTCTCCGGCGATAAGCCCGGCGTAACCTCCGGTAGCCACTACGGTAGCTTTTTCACCCAGTTCCTCGTGGATGCGAGCTACTATTCCCTCGACAAGTCCCACATAGCCGAAGACGATTCCCGATTGCATGGAAGTAACGGTATTGGTCCCGATGGCATGCTGGGGAGGAACCAGTTCTATCCGGGGCAGCGCCGATGCCTTGGCGAACAGAGCCTCAGCGGCAGTAGCAATGCCTGGGGCAATAGCCGTTCCCAAGAAGTCTCCTTCTCTCGATACGGTGTCAAAGGTGGTGGCCGTCCCCACGTCAACAATGANTATCGGGCCACCATAAAGGTGATGGGCAGCGGCAGTATTTACAATTCGGTCGGTACCGACTTCTTTNGGGTTATCCACACGGATATGCACCCCGGTCTTGAGGCCGGGACCTACTACTAGTGGCGGGACGTGGAAATAACGCCTGATTAATTCCTCAGCGGTGCCCAACAAAGGCGGGACAACACAGCAAAGGGCTACCTCTTTAATATCCGATATTTTCAGGCTTTGCAGGTGCAGCAGGTTAAGGAGTATGGCNGCATACTCGTCCGCCATCTGGTCAACCCGGGTCGCCATACGCCAGGTAGCCCGAAGGCGCTCGCCTTCAAAGACCCCAAAGGTGATATTGGTATTACCGATATCGATGGTTAATAACATGACCTCTTCCCCGTCTATTGATCGAACAAATTTTCCTTTAGCTGCTTGATCACNAGGGGCAGTACCGGCAGAAGGTCGGAAGCGACCATACCGGCATTACCCAGTTTCTCTCTAACCATATCGCCAGCCTGCCCGTGAATGTAGACGCCGCAACCAGCAGCGTCACTTAANGTCAGGCCCTGGGCTACCAGTCCGGCGATAACCCCGCCAAGGACATCCCCGGTCCCGGCCGATGCCAGTCCCGGGTTAGCCTCCGGCCCAATCCTGACACCACCGCCCGGAGTAGCTATGATCGTATAGGCTCCTTTCAAGACAAGCGTCTTATTCCACTCCATGGCCATCTTCCTGGCCAGCCCGACCCGGTCTGATTGCACTTCTTCTACAGACACTCCAGTCAATCTGGCCATCTCGCCCGGATGTGGGGTAAGTATAACATCACCAGCTAACTGCTGCCACCAGTCCTTACTGTCAGCTAGTGTGTTGAGGGCATCGGCGTCCAGGACCACCGCAGGCAATGGCACCCTCTCTCCCAAAAGTGCCGATTTTACCAACCTTACCGCTGACTCACCCTGTCCTAATCCACAACCCATTAGCAAGACGTCATATTTGCCCAGTTCCGTGTGTATCATCCAGTCTGCTTGATGAGAAATCATGCCCGGACTGGACTCGGGCAAAGGCAGGTGGGTTACCTCAGTCAGTTTTGAAGCNAGAATAGGGCTCAAGCTGGCCGCTGTCGCCAGTGTTACCGTCCCTGCCCCGACTCTCATAGCTCCGCTGCAAGCTAAATAGGCCGCCCCAACATAATGAATTGAACCGGCAACAACCAGTACCTTGCCAAAAGTCCCTTTATTAGCTCCGAGGGGACGTTTCGGCAGAACCGACCGGGCCCAATCAGCGGTAATAAGCTCGATATGAACCTCGTCGGCCAAATATGATGGGACGCCNATATCAGCGATGGTTATTCTACCGGCTCTCTCCAGACCAGGGGGATTATACAGACCCATCTTGGGGAAAGCCAGCGTAACGGTATCATCGGCATACAGACAGGCAGGGTCCACGGCCCCGTTATCGGCATTAAGTCCTGATGGCAAGTCCACGGCGATAATGTGGAGGCTGGGTCGTTCTTCCTTGACTCTGCTCACCCGTCCCAGGGCTTGACCAAAGACGTCGCCNACAGGTCGGCTGGTACCGGTGCCAAGTAAGGCATCAACAACGGCCGTTGCCATCGCCAACTGACCGTCAAGACCGTCCAAGTCNCCCTCTTGATCCACCTCAACGCAGGGAATATTACGTTCTCGAACCTGATCAAGGTTTAGGTCATCGAGCGGTCTCTTTCCAAAAAGATAGAGACTGACCCTTGCCCCCCAGTCGTGAAAGTGGCGAGCCGCCACCAGCCCATCTCCACCATTATTGCCAGGGCCGATCAGCATTAGGATGTGTTGCCGCTCAACGGGCCCTGATATCCGCCAAANCTCTTCAGCCACCGCCTTGCCGGCATTTTCCATCAGCAAGCTGGCAGGCAGGCCAATCTTATCGCACTCCCGGTCTATTTTCCTCATCTGATCAGCAGTTACAATTTTCATACTAAGGTCACTGCAATAAAGTCTNTTTTGAAGTGTAACAATATCATAGACTGCGGTCAATAAAAGGGGATGGGCTTTGCAAGAACTGAGCAGATAGGGTCGGTAGGCAGTTTCTNCAGTCAGTCCTGACTGAGNTTCTCCAGCATTCCGGTCATCGCCTGCCTTTGGGTGCCCTTCCAGTAGATTCGATGGCAAGCCGGGCACTCTGCGTACTGGTNTTAAGTTTGGAAAACATAAGGAGGTACCTGGTCTTTCACCTGCTCCCTGGTTCTTTCTTCCAGGGTTGGTTACACTCCAGGCAACGAGAAAATACCTTTGACCGGGTATTCAGCTTTGATTCATCCACTACCTGACGCAGTTGCTGTTCCGGGTCATCACTCCGGATAAGAACGGATTTAAGTCTGCCACTGGCTATCACTCCCCGGCTCATTATCCGGGTATCACGAGTCAGTAGCACGCTGTCCTCATTCAAGGCAGTAATTATCATCTGCCAGTCATCATCATCCTTGAAGAAGAAACNGTCATAACCCAACATCCTCAACCACCTGACCAGCTTGCCCACATTNTGGTTGACCATGAATTTCATCAATGCTCAATGAGACCCTTTTTATCGTCTTACTGTATCAGGCTAGAAGTTGATTTCCATCCCCTCGTAACCCAGACTAATCCGGATATTCAGCTCTCCGGCCACAACGGCCATTTCTGCCTCTATCTCCTCTTCCAGTCCAGGACTCATGTGAACGGTAACTACCTGTGGCAGGTAACCCTTAAGCTCCCTGAAGTTTATCAATTCCTCTTTGAGCAAGCTGGGGGTCAGATGTCCCGATTCTCTGCCAAACTCGTCAAACCTGTTTGATGCAGTGAGTTCGGTGACGAGCAGTCCAGGNGCTATTTGCTGCCAGCAGTCACTCAGCCCCGGCCCGGTATCACCGGTATAGAACATGATCTTGCCATCCGCGGAAGTGATCTGGTAACCAACGCTGGGAATAGAGTGGCTCACCGGCACGGCCAGAATGCTGTANTCTTCAATTTGCTGTCTCTTCAGGGGTTCGATAATGTTTAGTNTAAGTGTCGGATTTTCCGGCGGCCTCTCCAGGTAATTAGGATAAATACCGCNGTCAAAGAGGTGGCTGGTGATGGCATCAGCCNCCGGTAGAGTGGCATAGACGCTGACGCTNTCACCGGATAGGAACAAATTTATGCCCAGTGCCGGAAGGTCCCTGATATGGTCATAGTGATGGTGCGTCAGCAGGACTATTCTAAGCCTTTTCTGAGCTGCGAAAGATAGAGCGGAGGTAATGGAACCGGCATCCAGTGCCAGGATATCATCTACTAACAGGCCGGATAACCTGGTATCTCGCGACTCGGTGTTGTGGGCTCCCAGTATACTGACACGCATTTTCTTCCTACAGCATATCCGGGAGAATCACTCCCTGTCTATCGAGAAAGGAGAGAAATTCGTTTCGTAATCATAAGTGTCAATCATTTCTTTTCTCTTCAGGTAGTTGACCACGACGTAGGTTAATGGGGTGGCGGCGGCCTCAATAACAATCTTGGCCAGCCAGTGGTACAGAATCAGCACTGGGGTGAACACCGGCGTACCGACAAAAGCCAAGACGATAAATATCGAAGTATCCAAGCCCTGCCCGACAATTGTGGAGCCGATAGTTCGGCTCCATAACCAGCGCCCCNGGGTCAGAATTTTCATTCTTGCCAGGATAAACGAATTGACGAATTCACCGGCCAGATATCCAAAGAACGAGGCGCCAAGTAACCTAGGGGTGTAGCCCAAAATGACCTCATAGGCTTCCTGACCTTCCCAGAAGGGAGCGGCAGGTAGAATCTGCCCCACCCAGGCAAAGATGACGAAAATCAGATTACAGGCAAAACCGAGCCAGATGACTCTCCTTGCCCAGCGATAACCGTAGACCTCGGTAAGGACGTCTCCAAAGATGTAGCTCAACGGGAAAATAAATATCGCCGCCGGCAGGATAACAGAACCAAAACTTATCACCTTCACAGCGACGACATTGGCCGTGATGAGGGAGGTGACGAAGACAGCAGCAATAATGACAAATCGGTGCGAAACACTCATAACTTTGCCCTTTCAGACCAAGACCACTGGCTGATTACGAACCGCAACTACTAAATCCAGTGATGCCGCCGGAAGAAGTATAGCATACCACTGACAATAAGGATGCAGATAAGGAGAACATAGAGGGCAGAATAGGCAGAATCCGCGAACGGCCCCAACGGGATGTTCATCCCAAAGATGCTGGCAACCACCGTAATCGGCAGAAGAACCGTAGCAATAATGGGCAACATTCGTATCGCTTCGTTGGTGCCGTTAGTAGCCAGCGAGTCGTGGGTGTCGTTCAGCCCTTCGATTATCTCTTTGTATTCGTCCAGACCATCCCATATCTTATCCGTATGGTCAACGACATCGCCGAAGTAAACCGACAAATCCGCGCTGGNAAAGCGCCGAACCCTGCTTTCCAGACTGCCGAGAACGGCCCGCATGGGCCAGATGATACGACGAAACGAAATAACATCCCTCCGCAATANTGAGATTTCCTTTATGGCCTTTGGCATCGCGCTGGAGAAAATATCTTCCTCTACTTTCTCAATATTATCACCAATCTTGTTCAATATCGGCAGGCAATAGTCAACCAGCCTGTCATAACCCGGTAGAGTAAATAACCGGAACCCCGACCAAACTGCTCGTNCCGTGTTTGTTCGTCAAGCTGGCAGTCCCTGAACAGCTTAACCAGGGGCTTCAGATCGCCCCGATGCAAAGTAATCAGGTAGTTATTCCCGATAAAAACCGATACCTGGCTGGGCGTAGTCACCCGTGCCCCAGCATTAAAAACCGGGAAATGCAAGACCAAGAACAGGTAATCAGGATACTCATCTGTTTTAGGTCGCTGAATCCGGCTGAGACAGTCATCAAGGTCCAGGGCGTGGAAGGGATAATTNTGAGCCAGATACTCTATCTCCCTCTCCCCGGGCTGCTCAATATTTAGCCAGGTCAACTCGCCCCAGGTTACTGATTCCAAATTCAGCCCTAGATCTTTCTTCCTATGCTGAGAGGTGGGCATGATAGACTCCCCTTCCCACGAATGCGGGTCAACAACGGAGCTTGAGAAGATCCGGGAACTATCGTTTGACAACCCCACTAGGACTAATTACAATTAAGTCAATCTCTTTGGGGCAGCGTAGCTCAGTGGCAGAGCAGGGGACTCATAAGCCCTTGGTCGCAGGTTCAAATCCCGCCGCTGCCACAGTACGTAACAGGTCGATTTGGAGTACTGTTCAGGNATATNTAGAGCGGCTATTGACAAACATTAATAGCTATGATATAACCTTTANTCATAGTAAAGAAAGTCTGTAGTTGGTCTAGATAATTCAAACTTCAGTTGAAGTGCGGAAGACAAGGAAGGGAATGGCATGCGATCTTATTTAATCAGAAGAGCACTTCTGACAATACCTACCCTGATTATAGTGACCATGATCGTCTTCATGTTGGTGCGATTCATTCCTGGCGATGTTCTGGACATGATGGTGGCCGAAATGTCGGAGGAAACGGGTGAAGAATTCGCCGACATCGAAGGTCTCAGACGTCAGTTGGGGCTAGACCAACCGATACCCATTCAGTACGGACGCTGGTTGGGAGTCTGGCCGCAAGCAGTTGATGGGCCNTATGAAGGTGCGGTTTCCGGTTTGTTCCAGGGTGACCTCGGCAAATCATTGTGGACCAATGAGCCCATAACGGACATAATGAGGCAAAGGCTTCCCGTATCGATAGAACTCGGTTTCTTTTCTCTGGTAATAGCCTATTTGGTAGCCCTGCCCATCGGGGTATTTGCTGCAACGCGGCAGGACAGCGTGACAGACTATTCGGGTCGTCTCTTTGCCGTAATCATGCTCTCCCTACCTAACTTTTGGATAGCAACCATGGTGATAGTCTATCCCTCAATCTGGTGGGGGACNATGCCAAATATTGTCTACGTCCCCCTCGCCGAAAATGTTATTGAGAATCTCAAGCAATTTCTCTTGCCAGCTTTCATTACGGGAGCGAGTTCTTCAGCTATGACCATGAGGCTGACGCGTACCATGATGCTTGAGGTGCTGCGCCAGGATTACATCAGGACGGCTTGGTCAAAAGGACTCACCGAACGGGCTGTGCTACTGAAGCACGCTGTCAAGAATGCCTTTATCCCGGTGATTACCGTAATGGGAGCCAGGCTGCCNAGCGTGCTCAGCGGCCAGATTATTTTAGAGACGATATTTGCTCTGCCCGGGATCGGCCGTGTCTTCATCGCCGCTCTTGGACAGAGGGACTACCCCATAATCAGCGCCATAAATACGATGATTGCTATCGCTGTGTTGANAATGAATGTCATCGTTGATATAGCCTACGCCTGGCTAGACCCCAGGATTCGCTATAAATAGAGGGAGAAACAGAAAATGGCTGAGACTCCAAAAGAATCATCCTCGGATGTAATAGTACGGAGAAAAAAGCGTCCCTATTTACTTGACATGCTGGTCAGGCTGTTCAAGACCAAGCCNCTGGGTGCTTTGGGATTCGTGATAGTCATACTACTGTTTCTCACCGGCATCTTTGCTGACTTCTTATCTCCTTTTGGCTGGAACGAAATCATGCTCCAGCACCGCCTTGCCCCTCCAAACCCGGAATTACTTCTCGGGGCAGATAACGTGGGGCGGGACCTGCTCAGTCGAATTATCCACGGGGCCCGTATTTCTATGACCGTTGCCTTGGGTGCTCAAACCATCAACCTGGTTGTTAAGCTAGCGCTGGCCGTACCTTCGGGATACTTCGGCGGCAAATATGACCTGATACTGCAACGGTTTATTGACGCCTGGATCTGCTTTCCCATGCTCGCCCTTTACTTGACCGTTATGGCCGTCCTGGGCCCTGGCATCTGGCAGGTAATACTTGTTCTGGGAGTAAGTGGNGGCATCGGAGGTACCAGAGTAATAAGGGCTGCTGTTATCCGTATCAGNGAAGAAATGTACTTTGAAGCAGCCAGAGCTATCGGTGTTCCCACCCGCAGAATAATGATGAAACACGTCATACCCAATATCGCCTCAGTCGTAGTTATCAATCTGGCCGGCGGTATGGGTGGAGTGATTCTCGCCGAGTCATCGCTCAGTTTCCTCGGCTTTGGTATACCGCCTCCGTTCCCGAGTTGGGGAGGCATGCTCAGCGGGGCAGGACGTCAATTCATGATGGTTGCTCCCTGGATGATGCTCTGGCCCGGCTTGGCTCTGTCGTCGGTAATATTCGGCTTTAACATGCTGGCAGATGCCATCAGGGATTTGATGGACCCAAGGCTGAGAGGTGGTCTGGGACGCTACGGAGGGATGTCACAGGAACAACTCCAGAAGCTGGCAGCCAAGAAGAGTNGGCAAATCGCTGACGCCTAGTTAAGAACCCGGTTAACCATGCAAAGTAATGACCTTGAAACATATTGANGCTGTCTAGCAACTAGACAGCNTCAATATAGAACGACAGAAATGAGGTGAGGGACTATCGCTGAGAAAATCTTAGAAGTTAAGAACCTACAGACCCATTTCTACACTCGAGAAGGAGAGGTGAAAGCGGTTAACAACCTTTCCTACCATGTTAACAAAGGGGAGAGTGTAGGAGTAGTTGGTGAGAGTGCCTGCGGTAAGAGCGTCAGCGCCCTCTCCATTTTGCGGCTCATTCCCTATCCGCCNGGTATTATCGTCGGGGGAGAGGTTATCTTTAAAGAACAAGACCTCCTNAAGGTTAACGAGAACGAAATGCGCAAAATCAGAGGGAATGAGATAGCCATGGTCTTCCAGGAACCATCGACATCCCTGAATCCCGTGCTTAGCGTCAGGACCCAACTAGCCGAGGCATTGGAGTTGCACCGTGATATCGAAAAGAAGGCAGCTACCGAAGAGGCAATAAAACTACTCAAATTGGTGGGCATACCGGATGCGGAAAAACGGGTGACTGACTACCCTTACCAATTCAGCGGAGGAATGCAGCAGCGGATAATGCTGGCGATGGCCCTGAGCTGTAACCCGGACCTGATAATAGCTGACGAGCCGACTACCTCCGTTGACGTTACCGTTCAGGCGCAGCTGCTGGAACTGGTAGACAACCTTAGGGCACAATTCGGGGCAGCGGTGATCATGATAACGCATAACCTGGGAATAGTTGCCCGCTACGTCGATCGGGTGAATGTAATGTACGCGGGAAGGCTGGTGGAAACCGCCCCAACAGATGAAATATATGGTGCGCCAAAACACCCTTACACTATCGGTCTGATCGGTTCGGTGCCAAGGCTGGATTTGCCCAGGGATCGTGATCTCTACGTCATTCCCGGACTGCCACCTCACTTGGCCCGCCTGCCTTCGGGCTGCTCTTTCAGTCCCCGTTGCGCCTATACTATTGACCGATGCCACCAGGAAACCCCGGAACTGGAACAAATAGGCGAGGACCATCTTTCCGCGTGTTTCCGAAGCGGGGAAATGACTGAGTTACTTGAGAAGGAGAGGGTAGCCTGATGGCGACCAACGATAATTTAGTTGAAGTAGAAGACCTTTACATGTATTTCCCGGTGACCGCCGGAGTGATGCGAAGAAAGATAGGTGACGTCAAGGCGGTAGATGGGGTAAGTTTCAACATCAAGAAAGGCGAGACGCTGGGACTGGTGGGTGAAAGCGGCTGTGGGAAGACGACCACCGGGCGCTGTATCTTGCGGCTTTATGAGCCCACCGGAGGCAAGGTAACTTTTGAAGGACAAGACCTTACCGCATTAAACCAAAGAAACTTAAGAAGCATTCGGAAGAATATGCAGCTCGTATTCCAGGACCCCTACGCTTCACTCGACCCGCGTATGACGGCTGGCGACATCATCGGCGAGCCAATGCTCGTTCACCAGTTGGTCAGTGGCAAGGAGTACAAAGGGCAGGTGGACGAGCTATTCAGATTGGTCCAGCTCGAGCCTTATATGGCAGACCGATACCCCCACGAGTTTAGTGGTGGTCAAAGGCAGCGTCTCGGTATAGCCCGGGCGCTGGCTACCAGACCGAGTCTTATCGTGTGTGACGAGCCCGTTTCGGCTCTGGATGTTTCAATCCAGACCCAGATTATTACTCTGCTGATGAGACTGCGGCAAGAACTCGGTCTTACATACCTCTTCATCGCTCACGACTTATCGGTAGTGCGTTATATCAGTGATCGGGTGGCGGTCATGTACCTGGGCAGAGTTGTAGAGATTACCAATAGTGACGAGCTTTATGACAACCCCCTCCACCCCTACACTCAAGCGTTACTCTCAGCGGTCCCCATACCTGACCCCGTGGTTGACCGCCAGCGCAAGCGGGTCTTGCTGGCTGGTGATGTGCCCAGCCCTGTTAATCCTCCGTCTGGCTGTACCTTCCATCCCAGATGTCACCAGGCGATTGATATCTGCAAAGAACAATCTCCGGAATTCAGGGACATTGGTAATGAACATTGGGTATCCTGCCACCGCGTTTGATTCGAGGGGGCCTCTCGGTAACCCGGTAAACCCTGTCATCAACGGGAGATTCTAGGGTTGTTTTTGCGCTCAACGGAGATCTTTGTTCCCTCCGGAATACCCTACAAACTAAGGTGAGGCATGTCTCTATCCAGAAGAAAACGGTCCGATAAAAGGCCAACAGACCAGGCCACAAATCCCGCCCCTGTGGGCGGGGGGCACCAGGGAAGATGGACAAGAATCATTATTGCCGCCGTTGTTATCGCTCTCATAGCGGGAACAATAGGCTTCTTCGCCTATCAGCAGTATGTGGCCCCTTATCGTCTAGTCGTGATTACCGTGGATGACACCGATATCCGTATGGACTATTTTCTAAAGAGAATCACGCTGGCCGGTGAAGTCGACCCCATAAGTATGCTTACCCAGCTTACTGAAGAACAGATAATAATACTCGGAGCGCCCCAGTACGGCATAGAAGTCAGTCCGGAAGAGATTGATGAAACATTGAAAACGATGTTTCTGGGAGATAGCGAATCATTTTCTGAGAGTGAATTCAAGGAGTGGTACCGTCAATCACTTAACGAGAGCGAACTATCCGACACTGAATACAGGGATATTCTAGCCATTGGCCTACTGTCCTCTCGCCTTCATCGATATCTCGCGGAAAGAGTGCCAACCGTGGCCGAGCAAGTTCAGATCCATATTATCTTCGTGGAGACTTTTGAGGAAGCAGAGGAGGCGAGATCCAGATGGGCCGCGGGGGAGGATTTTGGCGACCTTGCCCGGGAATTATCCTTGGATGAAATCACCGGGGAGCAGGGGGGTGAGCTTGGCTGGTTCCCCCAAGGTGGGACTCTGAACCCCGAAGTGGAATTTGAAGCTTTTAGTCTCGCAACCGGCAATGTCAGCCAACCGATAACCTTTGTGGGAGAAGAGGCGACACCGCAGGGAGAACCGGTGCCGGCCATACTGGGCTACTATATCATCAAAGTTTCAGACAAAGCGGCTGCCAGGGAACTGGATGAGGCATCCCTGAATGCGATAAAGTCCAACGCCCTTGCTGAATGGATCTCGGTGGAAAGAGGCAAACACACGGTAAAATGGCACGGTTTCAATAACGGATTTGACTCTTACACCGATGCCTGGATCCGATTCCAAATGGCGAAACCATAACTCCGGCACCGCCGTCTAAACGCCAACTCCCTGGTGAGCATGAATGATAAAAGTTAAAAATCTAACCAAATATTACGGAGACCGCCTGGCCGTAGACGACATCAGCTTCGATGTGGACCAGGGAGAAATTGTAGGCTTCCTCGGACCCAATGCAGCCGGTAAGACGACCACGATGCGCATCCTCACCGGCTTTCTCTCGCCAACTCGGGGCGAGGCGTGGGTTGCCGACTATAATGTGCTAAGCCAATCTCTGGAGGCACGCCGACGCATCGGCTACTTCGCCGAGTCGGTACCCCTGTACACGGATATGACCGTTCGCTCCTACCTTGATTTTCTGGCCAAACTCAGGGGGCTGGATAAAACCAGGATAAAGCGCAGAATAGAAGACGTCGTCGGAATTTGCCACCTGGAAGAATACACTGACGTACTTATCGGCAAGCTATCGAGAGGCTTTCGTCAGCGAGTTGGCGTTGCTCAAGCCATCATCCATGAACCAGAGGTACTGATTCTTGATGAACCAACAGTTGGGATCGACCCTATTCAGGTGACAATGACCAGACAGCTCATCACGGATCTGGGTAAAGAACGTACCGTTCTTCTCTCCACTCATATCCTCCCTGAAGTAAGCATGACCTGTCAGAGAGTGATCATCATTCACGAAGGCAAGATTGTCGCTCAGGACAGCATTGAAAACCTTTCAACTGCGGTAAGCGGCGGCAAACGTTTTCGACTAGAGGTAGAGGGCCCTTCCAAGGAGGTAGCCGAACGCCTGCGCCAACTTCAGGGAGTTCGTACGGTCAGGTATGATGGAGCTCAATATACTATTGAAAGTTCGGCGGGAGAAGACCCCCGGTCCAGGATAATGGAGGCCATGGTCCAGAGCGGTTGGACTCTCCTCTCCCTGGAATCCATGGAGCTCAGCCTTGAAGATATCTTCCTCAAGTTAACCACTCAAGAGGAGACGGCCCAGTGAGAAAGGCGACAATAATCGCTGGCAAGGAGTTTAAGTCCTATCTGGCGTCTCCCATGGCCTATGTGGTCACCGGCATCTTCCTGGCAGCGAGTGGCGCCTTCTTTGGAGCAA
>NYYM01000027.1 GCA_002685815.1 Dehalococcoidales bacterium
ACTCGTCGGTGGCCGTCATGTCCACTGGAGCGCTGTTCTGGGCGAAGGTGTTCAGGTACATGTCATTACCCCTTGACTGACTGCGAGTGGCCCGGCCCTGTTCGGGTCCTCTTTGGGTCGGTCAGCATAGCAAACGGCCGCCGAAATGGCGGCCGTCCACGTTCATTTGCTGGTACGCCCGGGAGGACTCGAACCTCCGACCTTTTGGTCCGCAACCAAACGCGCTATCCACTGCGCCACGGGCGCGGTTGACTGGTGCCGAAGGTGAGATTTGAACTCACACGCCCTTGCGGACACTACGCCCTGAACGTAGCGCGTCTGCCGTTCCGCCACTTCGGCAGGGTGGAACAATTAACTTTAGCTTATCCGAAAATATTCGTCAACCGAGGTAATTAGGGATTGTTCTTTCCTCCTTTGCCGGGATGGCATTTGAACTTCTTTTCTGCCGATCATTCCCTCTTCCAGATCATATATAAATTGACCTGAGGTGATAATACGCATACAATATACCTTGATAGTTCGACATGAGGTGGGTTATTGCATCAGAAGACTACTCTGGATAACGGGCTACGGATTGTCACCACCACCTTGCCTCATACCCGCTCGGTATCAGTTGGCATCTTTATCGGAGTCGGCTCCAGATACGAGACTGAGGAACAGGCCGGTATCTCCCATTTTATTGAACACCTGCTCTTCAGGGGCACATCGAAACGAGTGACCGCCAAGGAGATATCAGAGGCGATAGAGGGAGTTGGAGGGAGCCTCAACGGGGGCACCGATAAAGAATTGACACTCTACTGGGGGAGAGTGGCTCAACCTAATTTTCTTCTGGCTTTGGACGTGCTGGCAGATATGCTGCTCAATTCCAAACTTGACGCCGAGGACATTGAGAGGGAACGCCAGATTATCATCGAAGAAATGCACATGACCAAAGATTCCCCATCACAGCAAGTGCACATGCTGGTTGATGAAATATTGTGGCCCGGACATCCCTTGGGACGGGATATTGCCGGAACCAAGCAATCCATGGCTACTATTAGCCGTGACATGATGACGGGATACCTTGAAAACAAATACCTGCCTGGCAATACCGTGATTTCCATTTCCGGTAATATCCAGCACCAGGAAGCAGTCGACGCTGTCAGTCAGGTAACAGGTGGATGGACTAACTCTAAGTCTTGTCCTGATTATCCGGCCTATGAAGAACAAACTAACCCGCGGTTGCTGCTTGAGAAACGGGATACCGAGCAGGTCCATCTTTGCTTGGCTTTACCCGGACTATCTCTTCTCGATTCCAGGCGGTACACCCTCGGACTGCTCAATGTTATCCTGGGCGAGGGAATGAGCAGCCGTCTCTTCACAGAAATCCGAGACAAGCTAGGGCTCGCCTACAGTATCCACAGCTATATTGACCATTTCCTGGATTCAGGCGCGGTTACTGTTTATGCCGGGGTGGAGCCGAAGAACCTGCCGGTAGCAGTTAAGGCGATTACAGAACAGCTATCAAAACTCAAGGAACCCATCTCCGAACCAGAACTATCAAAAGCCAAGGAGCTGTCCAAGGGGCGTCTGCTGCTGCGTATGGAGGATACCCGTAGCGTCACCGGCTGGATGGGGGGGCAAGAGGCTCTTACCGGAGAGATTCTTTCCGTTGACCAGGTGGTGGCCAATATTGAAGCCATTACTACTGACCAACTGAATGAGTTGGCCCGTGAGTTGCTGGTAAGTGACGGTCTGCGTTTGGCGGCAGTTGGCCCGGTTACAGGGGAAGACGCTCTGGATGCGTTGCTGAAGTTATAACAGGCACGGTTCAAGTAACGGCATTCGCGCCAATCAGGATTTTCGCATCATCCTTTTTTCCATGTCACGTAAAGTCCGCGTAAATGCTGTATCCTAGCGGACGGACGAAGCCCCTCTCAGGACAAAAAACAGCCGTAGCTTTTTAGGCTACGGCTGTTCTCAATACCTCACATAAAAGTGCAGTATTCGTTACTACATCATTCCGCCCATATCACCCATTCCGCCTGGAGGCATGCCACCGGGCATCGGGTTCTTTTCCGGAATATCAGTGACCAGCGATTCCGTGATCAGCACCATGCTGGCAATGCTGGCCGCATTTTGCAGGGCAGACCTGACAACCTTGGTTGGGTCAATAATACCTTTATCTATCATGACGCCAAAAGTATCTGTCTCGGCATCGTAGCCGGTACCGCCGGGGCTCTTCTTGACCGCGTCGATTATTACCGAGCCGTCTTTACCTGCATTCTCTGCAATCCAGCGAATCGGCTCTTCCACGGCTTTTTTCACGGTATCAACGCCAACAGACTCGTCCCCGTCTACTTTCAGCTTGTCCAAAACTGCCAGCGAATTGAGTAAAGCGACACCACCGCCGGGCAAGATCCCTTCTTCCACTGCGGCTCTGGTAGCCGATAAGGCGTCCTCAACGCGGTGTTTCCTCTCCTTGAGTTCAACCTCGGTAGCCGCTCCCACCTTGATTACAGCCACTCCACCAACCAGCTTCGCTTGTCTCTCCTGAAGTTTCTCCCGGTCAAAATCGGAGGTCGTTTCTTCTATCTGGGCCTTAATCTGCTTGATTCGGGCTGTAATAGCATCATCCGAACCTCTACCCTCAACAATAGTGGTATTGTCCTTGTCTGAAGTTACCCGTCGAGCCCGGCCCAAGTCTTCCACGTCAACCGAATCCAGCTTACGTCCGACTTCCTCCGAGATAACCTTGCCGCCGGTCAGGATGGCCATATCTTCCAGCATCTCTTTACGCCGGTCACCGAAACCGGGGGCCTTAACGGTCAGGATATTAAGGGTACCTCGCAGCTTGTTTACCACCAGCGTGGCAAGGGCTTCGCCATCTACATCTTCGGCGATGATAAGCAGATTCTTTGAAATCTGGAGCAGCTTTTCCAGAGCCGGCAAAATGTCGGATACAGCCGATATCTTCTTATCGGTTAGAAGGATATAAGGGTCTTCTATAACCGTTTCCATCTTCTCGGCGTTGGTGACGAAATAGGGGCTGATATAACCTCGGTCGAACTGCATTCCTTCAACGAACTCTGTTTCGTATTCCAAGCCCTTGGACTCCTCAACGGTAATGACCCCGTCCTTGCCGACCTTCTCCATAACCTCGGCAATCAGGTCACCGATCTTTTGATCCTTGGCGGTGATATTGGCCACCTGGGCAATCTGGTCCTTCCCTTTCACCTCGGTAGATACTTTCTTAAGCTCTCCGATTATAGCCTGGGTTGCCTGCTCGATACCCCTTTTCAGGGCGATAGGTTCAGCCCCGGCGGCTACATTCTTGAAACCGTGGGTGATGATAGCGTGAGCCAGCACAGTTGAGGTAGTTGTCCCATCGCCGCAGGAATCGTTGGTCTTACTGGCCGCCTCCTTAACTAGCTGCACTCCCATATTCTCGAACGGGTCGGGAAGCTCAATTTCCTTGGCGATGGTAACCCCGTCATCGATTACCGAGGGTGCTCCCCATTTCTTGTCCAGAGCGACTGGGTGTCCCTTGGGTCCCAGGGTCACCTTAACTGCGTCGGCCAGAATATCTACCCCTTTTTTCAGGGACTGTCTAACTTCGTCGCCAAATATTATCTGTTTAGCCATACTTTATCCTCCTCACAAAACCTGTATTTTGTTACTTGGCTTTCTTCCCGGCCAGAACAGCCAGAATATCACTCTCTTTCAAGATCATTACTTCTTCATCATCGATCTTGTATTCCTGGCCTCCGTACCTGGCATAAATAACCGTATCACCGACTTTAGTCTCCATAGCTATCCTCTTCCCATCATCGGATAACTTACCCGGACCAACCGCCAATACCTTCCCTTCCTGTGGTTTCTCCTTAGCCGTATCGGGCAGAAGAATCCCCCCTTTGGTCACCTCCTCCCTTTCGATGGGCTTGACCACCAGCCGGTCTGCTAACGGCTCAAGCTTAAATGCCATTCTAGTCCTCCTTCCTAAAATTAAATCAACCCCGTGAAGGGTCGATCAGTTAGCAGTCTAACCCTGCGACTGCTAAATACATAATAGCCCAGCTAGATACCTATCGCAACTCAGTATGTGTTTGGTTACAGTTCATTACAATCATTCAGGGGAGGTAGATACCAATTTATATCTTTGAATCTTCGTCATACACCCTATTACTGCCTTAATACTCCCTTCGATGGGTTGTCTTGAAGCTGCGTGGACTGTTCTGCTATAATCTGGCAATGATTATTGACTTCCATACCCATATCTTTTCTCCTAACATAAAGGAAAACCGGAGTAAGTATATCGATAGNGATTCCTGCTTTGCCGCTTTGTACTCAGGGAAGAATGCCGACCTGGCTACAGCTGATGAACTTATCAACAGTATGGACAAACACGGGATTGATATTTCGGTGGTGCTTAACATCGGTTGGACTCGGCAGGANCTGTGTCACGAGACCAACGATTACATTCTGGAATCGGTCAACCGCTATCCCGAACGCCTGGTAGGCTTTTGCAGCGTTCAACCACGCTCACTCGAAGCTACAGTGGACGAGATTAAGCACTGTGCTCAAGGCGGGATAAAAGGGGTAGGTGAAATGAGGCCGGACATCCAACTATTTAACCTCAGGGACGAAGAAGTAATGAAACCTTTCATTGAAGCTGTCAGTCAGCACAATCTAATCTTGCTCACCCATGCATCTGAACCGGTAGGCCACAAGTACCCGGGTAAAGGATCGGTTACCCCGGAACTGCTTTACCCCTTTATCACCAGCTATCCTGATTTGACCATAGTTTGTGCCCACTGGGGCGCGGGTCTGCCGTTTTATGCCTTAATGCCTGAAGTAAGACAAGCGATGAGGAACGTCTTTTTTGATACCTCCGCCTCTCCCTTTCTCTATAGTCCCCAGATATATCCACAGGTTACCCAACTTGTTGGTGCTGACAAAATCCTTTTTGGAAGTGACTACCCCCTGCTTGCCCCAAGTCGACTTCTGGGCGAGATNAATTCCTTGGAACTCCCTCAGGATGCAAAAGAACTGATTCTGTCAGCCAATGCCCAGAAGTTACTGGGTATTAACAGCAGGATTTAGCGAATATCAATTATTGTTTCCAGAGGTGACGCCTGGATATGGAACAGATTCGGTCTTTTATCGCCATCGAGCTTCCTGACGATCTGACGGAGAAGCTGGGCCGCCTTGAAGATCAGCTGAAGTCAGTTGAGCCGCTCCGCGTGAAGTGGGTTAATCCGGAGAGTATTCACCTGACACTGAAATTCCTGGGTAATATTGACGTTGACAGCACTGGACAGGTAACCAGGGCTATAGAGGAGGCTATCCGGGGAATTCCTCCTTTCTCCCTGACCGTCAAAGACCTGGGAGTGTTTCCGAACCAGAGGCNGCCTCAAGTGGCCTGGGTGGGGTTGAGTGGAGAGGTAGACGAGTTGCTCCGGCTGCAACAAGGTATTGAAGTTAATCTTGGCCATCTCGGGTTTGCTCCGGAACCGCGGGCTTTTGCCCCTCATCTGACGCTGGCCCGTCTCGAAAAACAGGTGTCCTTGGAGGANAGACAGAGATTTGGACGTCTCATAACTGGGGCCGGATTCGAGGCCGGGACTACTGAAGTGAGAGCCGTCAGTCTGATGAAAAGTGAACTTTCCAGGCAGGGGGCTGTCTACACGCGGATAAGCTCAGTCAGGCTGTAAAGCTTCTTGCCATCGCCAAACTTGTGGTGTATACTGTAGAAAATTTGAATTTGGTTGGGAGGAGGAGCTCGTGGAACAAGAAAGTTTCCCCAAGTGTCAGCGATGCAAATCTGGAGATTTAGTGCCCCTGTCGGACTTCGGTAGTCAGGGGGCGAATATTCACTACAAAGCNTGGGTCTGCACCAATCCTGATTGTGGTTTCAATCTGAAAATCAGGAATGGTGATGTCTATATAGATGAGCCCGTTATNAACGGAACACTCCACAACAGCCGCTCTCACTAGGATTCTTGGTGTTCGCTCTAGAATTTTGGGTGGATGGATGGTGAGTGTGCTTCCTCAAGTAGTCAGACTNAAGAGGACGGTGCTGGACTTTTTCTTCCCCCAGAGGTGCCTGGGTTGCAGTAGAGAGGGCGCTCTTATTTGTCCGTCCTGCCGGAATCTGTTGCCGCGTGTCATGCCCCCGCTCTGCCCTCTGTTTAGTTTCTCAGATACCAGTAAGACTACGGCCATTCCTGCAGACCAGGTTTCGCCTGCTAAACAGGAAAGCCAGGAGATTGAAAAAGGTTGGGTTAGATTAGTAATTACTGACATAGGCATAATTTAACATTAATCCCTCTGCTCAGNAAGCAATTCGTACCTACTAGGATTCAACAACCCCGGTTGGCGCGCCCAATCTTAAGAAGGAAGGTATACGAAATGAAGGTTATTGGTCTCACCGGTGGGATCGGCAGTGGTAAAAGCACGGTATCACAGTATCTTGCTGANCTGGGGGCCACCATCATAGATGCCGATAAAGTAGGTCATGAAGCCCTCAGAACGGCTGAAGTGAAACAGGAGATTTCGACTACTTTTGGCCACGGGGTGTTTGCCCCTGACGGCGAAATCGACCGCAAGAAACTTGGCGAGATAGTCTTCAGCAATCCCGAATCCCTGGCCAAGCTGAACGGGATAATGCATCATCGGATGCGTGCCATGATGGTGGGCCGGATTGAAGAGTGCCGCCAACAGAAAGCGANAGCGGTAATAGTTGAAGCTGCGGTGTTGCTGGAAACCGAAGCTGACTGGACTTCATTGGTAGATGAAATCTGGGTTACGGCTACTCATGAAATGGAGGTGCTGAAGCGGATTACAGAACAGCGCGGATTATCTGAGGAACAGGTGCTGGCTCGCATTCACTCCCAGCTCTCTCACGAGGAGCGGGCAGAGCAGGCCAACGTGGTGATCGACAACGATGGTGACGTTGAGGACGTGAAAGTAAAGGTAAAACGACTATGGGAGAGACTCCAGGCATAGGAGATTACCGCCGGGATGTGCATTCTTCTGTTTNCCAACGGAGTTTGCCTGGCCATCGGTCTGCCAGGCGAGTTATCAGAACAACGGCTAAATTGATACTACGAAGATGATGAAACAACTGTGGCCAATCTCGGCTATTGACAAAACATCNGGAAAAGTTTAAANTCTTCNGTTGTAGTNGTATCGGAAAAGAAAGGNACTATCAAATAAAAGGAGGTAGGTATGACAAAGAAGATTGTTTGGATGGTGGTCNGTGCATTGATGGCGCTGTCCCTGGTGATGGCAGCCTGCGGGCCAGCGGCACCGGTGGAGACTACCGAAGAGGGGGAAAAGAAAGTAATCTCCCAGCCGGACGAGGAGAAAGAGCAGCCAAAAGAGACGGAGGTGGTGGAGGAGGAAGTGGTGGAAGACNTGGGCCCCAAGTATGGGGGCAAGCTTATTCTCGTTGAGAACGGCGACATAACCAGGTATAGCCCGATCGCCCATACTGTTGCCAGCGCTATCATTTCCCCTATTAACGAGGAACTCTGGGGCGGCGACTGGACGAAGGGGCCTGTCGGCACGAATGACACTGACTGGGGCGGTAACTATAATCTCTGGCACCTCAATCAAGGAGTGCTTGCCGAGAGTACGACCTGGACAGTCGATGAAGCGAATGCCCAGGGTACTATCGTCTACCAGGTTCGCCAGGGCGTACANTACGCTCTCAACCCGNAATTCGAGGCCAGTCGCCTGCTCGGTGGGCGNCAGTTTACCGCTGACGATGTCGTCTTCCACCTGAAACGGATTACTTCTGACAAAGCGGCTTATATCTNCAGGTCTAATGCGGAACTGAGGGCCGCCGAGATTACCAAGACCGCTCCCTGGGAAGTCACCGTCAAGGTGCCGCTTGCTTCTCTGATAACCGCCATTGACCGTTTTGGCGATTCGACACAGTTGGTGGCCCCGGAGATAGTGGAGAAATACGGCGGCCAGATTAATGCCCANACTAGCGTTGGCACCGGTCCATACATGCTTAAGGACTACATCGCGGGCAGNTCGATTGTCCTGGAGAGGAACCCCAGTTACTGGATGACGGACCCGATAGGTCCTGGCAAGGGTAACCAGTTGCCTTACCTGGACATNGTTCAGTCTCTCATCATACCTGACTTGTCTACCCGGCTGGCCGCCCTGCGGACAGGCAAGGTTGACTTTCTGGCCGGGATCACCTGGGAAGACGCCGGTGCGATGAGGCAGCAAGCTCCGGAGCTGCTGGAGATAACCTACCCGGGTGCCGGCGGGCAAACCGTTCAAATGAGGACGGATATGGCTCCCACGGACGATATCCGGGTACGCCGGGCAATACTGATGGCGACCGATTTTAATNCTATCCACCAGGCTATAGCGGGTGGTCAGGGGCGATTCTTTACCCGGCCAACCACCTATGCCAAAGGATANGAAACCGTCCATGTCGCTATAGACGCCCCGGACCTGCCTGAATCCGTCAAGGAGAATTTTACTTATAATCCCAAGAGAGCCAAGGAACTGCTGGCCGAAGCCGGCTATCCCGACGGCTTTAAGATTCATGCTATGATGACCGCTACCCAGGTGGATAACTACTCGATATATAAGTCTATGTGGGANAAAGTNGGCATCGAGCTTATATTTGATGTCAAGGAGTCTGGCNCTTTTAATACCGTCATGNCCAAGCATGAACACCCAAATATGGTAAGCACCAGCGGCAATCCCTACGCCATCTTTCATACCCAGCCATCATACACTGGAACATCCAATGTGAACCGCAATATGCTTAACGACCCCTGGATCAACGAGACGATGGAGCAGGTTCGAGTGCTTGCCGTCACCGAAGGCTTGGATGCAGCTATGAAGCTGACCAGGCAGGTGACGATACGCGAACTCGAGCTGGCGCCCGAAGTCCCGGGTATGGGTGGTTTGGCCAGTCGTTTTTGGTGGCCCTGGATAAAGAACTACGGAGGTGAAACTAGCGTGGGTTACTTCAACAGATACTGGACAAAGTTTGTCTGGCTTGACCAGGACCTGAAGAAGGAAATGGGATACTAGGGCTGACAACGTAGGACTATCGAACATGAAAAGGGGGCTGGAGGACTCAAATCTTCCAGCCCCCAAACATCGTCTGTCTCCAACCTGAATAGATGCTCCCTGAGTAGGTATACTCAAGTAGAACTTTAGAACGATGATTCAAGTGGCGATCGGGAGGGCAGGCGGATTTACCCCGGTGAGAAACCGGTTCGGACGCTAATCAAGAGGTAGGCGTCTGCCGTTTGNAGCCAGAGGAGGTGTAATTCAATGAGTAAACTAATGACGATGAAACAGGCAATAGCTGAGAATCTTAATAGTGGCGACAAGCTGTTTCTCGGTGGGGCGCAGCACGGAGCACCCTCGGCGGCGGTACACGAGATAGTGCGTCAGAAGATCGACCACCTGACGGTGATCGCCTTGCTTTCGAATACAAACTTGCTTATTTCTGAGGGTCTAACGGATAAGCTGCTGACTGGNTTCACGGTAATGGATGAGAAGCGCTCTTACGTTATCCGAAGAGCCAAGGAGATGAACAAGTTGCCGATTTTTGAGGAATACTCTCATTACGGTATTGCTCTGGCCCTGTTTGCCGGGTATCTGGGTGTACCTTTCATGCCGACCAGGAGTCATCTTGGGTCCGATATGCCTAAATACAATGAAAGCATTACCACTTTTGAAAGTCCGTTCTCTGGGGGTCAACTCTGCGCTATCAAGGCTTTTGTGCCGGACGTCGGGATTCTTCATGTCCAGCGATCTGATATTGAGGGTAATGCCCAGAAATGGGGCACCCTTGGAGTTGATCACGAAGGTGTAAATGCCAGCAAAAGAGTCATTATCACTACAGAAAAGATTGTCGATTCTGAGGTTATCCAGCGGGATCCGAATCGCACCATTATACCTGGCTTCAGGGTCAGTGCCGTTGTTGAACAGCCCTGGGGGGCATATCCGGTGCACCTGGCTGGCTGCTACACAGATGGGCCGAACGTTTTTGGGGCCATGGCGGATAAGGAATCCTATGACGAATACATGAAGGAAGCGGTTCATGCGGTGAAAGACTGGAACGAATACCTAGATAATCTGAAGGAAACCAACGGGGAAGATTTTTTTGATAAGCTCAGGATACAGAATCCGGCCATGAGTGAGCCAATTATTACTGGTTACTAGGAGGTATAGAAGTGACTCAGACCAAGTATGCTACGGACTACAATGCCACCGAGCAGATGGTTATTTCCGCGGCCCGTGAAATTAAAGATAATGATATCGTTTACGTTGGAGTGGGACTTCCGATGCAGGCCGGGGTTTTGGCTAAGAATAATCACGCACCCAATAGCGTAATCGTTATCGAGAACGGGATAGTAAGGGCGAGTAGATTTCCAATACCGAGAGCGACCGATAACCTCCACTCACAATCATATGCCGAACAACTTTCCGGGCTGTTCTATGTGATGAACCTGGCTCAGGCAGGCCATGTCACGACCGGTTTTCTGGGAGCGGGACAGATCGATCGTTACGGAAATTGTAACGATACCGCGGTTGGTGATTACCGCAACCCGGTACACCGCTGGCAGGGAAGTGGCGGCGGTAATGATGTGATGAGCTTCTGCGGACGGACGATTATTATTCTTGAGCAAAGTAAGCGGAGATTTTTGGAGAAGGTTGACTTTAATACTTGCCCCGGCTACCTGGACGGAAAACCGGGACGCAGAGAAGAGATAGGGCTACCTCCCAATACAGGCCCGGTAGTGGTGATTACTAACCTGGCTACCTATACTTTTGAGGACAGGGAGATGACGGTGAAGTCCGTTCACGCCGGCTGCGGCGTAGATCTGGACCAAGTCAAGGCTGAACTCAGTTGGGACGTCAAGGTTGCCTCCGATTTGGCGGATACGGAACCTCCCACTGAGGAAGAATTGAGCATTTATCGGGGAAAGATTGTAGCCGTACTGAGGGCCTATGGTCCCAGGCCCGGTGCTGCTCCGCCGCTGGCACAGGGACAAGCAAACCGGAGCTGAATCAGCCTAAGGAATTATTTTCCGGATGCATCTTGGGGTGATGGAGGGCGGCCTGAATGGCGCCCCGGAAATGCGGTTCACCCGGTTGTCTTGACGTTAAATGCGCCTTGATTGGACCGCATCACCGGCCGGCCGCCTCCTGCCCATCGTCTGGGTTGGTAGTGAACGGGGTGTTGTTTATGTCATGGTTGAGGAGATGCTCTATCCCCTTATGAAGCCGGCTTTAAGACCGATGATGCAATCCGCGAGTGGCTCTGGGAATGGAGCATTGAACCGTTGAGAGCCCACAAAGGGCGTCCTCGCCTGACCCGCGAACTAGCGGTGGGATGGGTCCGGGACCAATCTTAGGGAAGGGCCGGAGAGATTGCCCGATGAATACATGGTGCCAACTCGTTGTAACCGGTCGCCTGAGAGTCGCATAATAAATTACTCTGCGTTCAATCTGACGCAGACCAGTTAGAAGAATGAAGCGCCACGGGAAAACTGTCTGCCGGAGAACAAGGTTCTCACTTGACAGATGTCGAGAATGGTGTTAGGATTANTGTNCGGTAGTATGTCTTCTATGATTTCTACATTTTTTATCTNCACAAGCCACTGGCTAGCCNCTGATGTTATTCTATCCTANTCTGCTCTGCTGTTTGAGTAGTCCAAACGTCGTGATTTTTTTGAAGGAGTAGTGCTACAAATGGTTTCTGTGTCGCCAGCAAACGCTGAAAATGTGAACTCCCCGGTTTCCAGAACTTCCTATGCCAAGTTACCTCAGATAATGGCCGTACCCAATCTTGTTCAGGTTCAACTGGACTCATTCCGATGGTTTCAGCAAGACGGACTAAAGCAATTGCTGGACGAGGTATCTCCTATCAAAGATTTCACGGGAAACAGGCANGAGATTGNTTTCATCAGCTATGAGTTTCGTGAGCCTCGCCACTCCGAGCAAGAATGCATTCAGCGAGACCTGACCTATTCGGCTCCCCTCTATGTCAAGACAAGACTGCTGGTAAAGTCAACGGGTGAAATCAAAGAGCAAGACATGTTTTTCGGTGACATCCCGATGATGACGACTAAAGGCACCTTTATCACTGGCGGGGTCGAACGAGTGGTGGTAAGTCAGTTACTTCGTTCTCCCGGCGTCTATTTTATCGCTGAANATGAATCNGCCCAAGGGAGAAAACTGTGTCACGCCAAGCTGGTNCCTGATCACGGAGCCTGGTTGGAGTTTGAGAGTACCAACCAAAATGTAATATCGGTCAAGATAAACGGCAAACGGAAGATTCCGGNAACTACCCTTTTGCGAGCTATCGGCTACAGCAGTGATGAGGAAGTGCTAGCCCTGTTCTCCGATGAAGATGATTCTTCGGAACTTCAGTTTATCATGTCAACCATGGAGCGTGAGCCTCTGGTCAGAGACAAGGCTGAAGCTCTGATTAGTATCTATAAGAAGTTGCGTCCCGGCAACCCGCCCAATGTTGAAAATGCCAGAAAGTTGATAGAAANAATGTTCTTTGATCCTCTGCAGTATGACCTGGGCTACGTGGGGCGCTACAAACTGAACAAGAGGCTAGGACTTGACTNNCCGGAGANTCAGCGGGCGCTGACCAGAGAAGATATTATAGAGATCATCAGGCATATCATTATGGTGAATACGGGCAAGGATAACGCTGACGATATTGACCATCTGGGGAATCGGAGAGTGCGCACCGTAGGTGAGTTGGTTCAAAACCAGTTTCGCATCGGGCTGGTTCGTCTGGAGAGGATCGCTCAGGACCGCATGAGCACTATTCCCACGGAATCAGCCACTCCTAGCGCTNTGNTTAATATTCGCCCCGTGGTGGCAGCCATCAGGGAGTTCTTCGGGAGTTCACAGTTGTCCCAGTTTATGGACCAGACTAATCCGCTGGCTGAATTGACTCATAAACGACGTCTTTCGGCTATGGGTCCGAGGGGATTATCTCGCGACCGTGCTGGTTTTGAAGTCCGTGACGTTCATTTTTCCCATTATGGCAGAATTTGTCCTATTGAGACTCCGGAGGGGCCTAACATCGGCCTTATCGGCTCTTTGTCTACCTACAGTCGGGTGAACAGTTATGGCTTCATTGAGACTCCGTACCGCAGGATTGTCGCTGAGATAGGCGATGATTATGATGGACTGATAGGCAGGACTGCTAAGGAGACAGTGCGCGACGATAACAAAGTCGTAGTGAAAGCCGGGACTACCTTTACCGCCAAACATATTGCCAGAATATCTGAACTGGCCCCCACAGTGGTAAAGGTGGTGCCTTTCGTCTCTGATGAAGTAGTTTATCTGCCGGCTGATGAGGAGGACAAATATACTATCGCCCAGGCAAACGCCAAGCTTGATGAAAAGAAGCAATTTGTAGATGAAAGGATTGAAGCCAGGTTAGCTGGCAGGTACCTGAATGAAGTACCTGAAAACATTCATTTTATGGATGTATCGCCCAAGCAGATATTCAGTGTTGCTGCCTCATTGGTACCCTTCCTGGAACACGATGACGCGAATCGCGCCCTGATGGGCTCTAATATGCAGCGACAAGCCGTGCCTTTGCTTATACCTAAATCACCCTTGGTGGCCACTGGCATGGAAGCGGAAGCCGCGACCCACAGCGGACAGGTCTTATTTGCCAAAAACGCCGGAGTGGTAACTTCGGCTACCAGCGAGCGGATTGTAGTCACTACTGACAACGGTGATGAAGACGCCTATCCTCTGATGAAGTTCGTGCGTACCAATCAGGGAACTTGTGTTAACCAACGCCCCGTAGTGAACAAGGGGGACCGGTTAGAGGCCGGGCAAGTCCTGGTTGATAGCTCGTCTGTGGAGCAGGGAGAACTGGCCTTGGGCCAGAATGTGCTGGTCGCCTTTATGACATGGGAAGGTTATAACTTTGAGGATGCTATCATTGTCAGCAATCGTCTGGTAGAGAAAGATACTTTTACCTCTATTCACATTGAGAAGCATGAGATAGAAGCCCGGGATACCAAATTGGGCCCTGAAGAAATCACCAGAGACGTGCCTAACGTAGGCGAAGAAAATTTGCGAGAGCTTGATGAAAGTGGCATTATTCGCATCGGTGCCGGGGTTGGGCCAGATGATATACTGGTGGGCAAGATTACTCCGAAGGGTGAAGCTGAGTTATCGGCAGAAGAGAAGCTGTTACGGGCCATCTTTGGCGAAAAAGCCCGGGAGGTCAAAGACACCTCAGGACGGGTGCCTCATGGCGAGTGGGGTAAGGTAATTAATGTGAAGGTACTCACTGGTGATGATTTGCCGGCAGGAGTTAATCAGTTGGTGCAGGTCTGGGTTGCTCAGAAACGAAGAAATGCTGTTGGTGACAAACTGGCCGGGCGACATGGTAACAAGGGAGTTGTCTCCATCATAGCCCCGGCTGAAGAGATGCCCTTCCTTCCTGACGGCACACCCATAGATATGATCCTTAATCCAGTAGGTGTCCCGTCACGTATGAATATTGGGCAGGTTCTGGAAACGCATCTGGGTTGGGGAGCTAAGGTATTGGGCTTCAAGGCGCTTACGCCTGTTTTTGATGGCGCTGATGACCTTGCCATTGAAGATGTCTTGGCTAGGGCCTGGTTAGTTCAAAAAGCCGGTCCGGTTGACCTCAATCCTAACGATAGCAGCGGCGTTTTGGAACTGGAAGATGCCAGGGAATGGATTAGTGGCAGAGGTTATGATGCTGATAAGGTTTTCAGCTCCGACCATCGGGGAGCGGCAAGAAATACTTGCTTGCGACTATGGCTCGAAGAAATGGGGGTAGCCAGCCGGGATCTAGACGCTCAGGAATTGGAGCGAGTTGTGGCAGAAGTCAGCGCCGAGAAGAACTCACCATCGCCCATTATTGGAAAAGAGATACTTCGGGACGGGCGGACCGGTGAACCGTTCGACCGGCCGATAACGGTGGGCCAGATGTATATGATGAAACTAAACCATCTGGTTGAAGATAAGGTTCATGCTCGCTCGACCGGACCCTATTCCTTGATTAGTCAACAGCCACTCGGTGGCAAGGCTCAATTTGGGGGCCAACGTTTTGGTGAAATGGAGGTCTGGGCATTGGAGGCTTACGGGGCTGCTCATAATCTCCAGGAAGTTTTGACCATCAAATCGGACGATGTCATCGGCCGGGCTAAAGCCTATGAAGCTATAGTGAAGAATGAGGACATTCTCCAACCCGGTGTTCCGGAATCGTTTAAAGTCCTGGTTAAGGAACTTCAAAGCCTGGGGCTTGCTATCGAAGTGATTAATGAAGAAGACCGGACAGGTTTCGCCGGAGAAACTGCCAAAGTACCTCAATTGGAGGCAGATGTTGAAGCCGCTGAAGACTCTGCTGAAACCGGAACGGATGAAGGAGGGGTAGCTCCAGTTGAAGATCGCCAAGAAGTATCCGAACCAGTAGCGGAAATCGAAGTCGCTGAAGACTCTGCTGAAACCGGAACGGATGAAGGAGGGGTAGCTCCAGTTGAAGATCGCCAAGAAGTATCCGGACCAGTAGCGGAAATCGAAGTCGCTGAAGACTCTATTGAAACTGGGGCTGTTGACGAAGAAGTAAACCCGCCGGAAGAAACTGAAGAAGTGGCCAAACCGGAGGCAGGGATTGAAGTTGCCGAAGACTCGAATTCAGGAGAGGTAGAAGAAGAAAATGCTTGAAGTTAATGATTTTGATGCCATCCGTATCTCCTTGGCTTCATCGGAGCAAATTAGAAGCTGGTCCTACGGTGAAGTGACCAAGCCGGAGACTATCAATTACCGTACCCTAAAACCGGAGAGGGACGGGCTTTTCTGTGAGAGAATCTTTGGCCCGACCAAAGACTTCGAGTGTTTTTGTGGTAAATATAAGAGAATACGCTATAAAGGGGTTATCTGCGATAAGTGCGGTGTTGAGGTAGCCCAGTCTAAGGTGCGCCGTGAACGGATGGGGCATATTGAACTGGCCTGCCCGGTAAGTCATATCTGGTTTGCCAAAGGAATACCCAGCCGATTAGGGTTGCTGCTTGACCTGTCTCCGCGTAATTTGGAGCGAGTTTTATACTTCTCCCATTACATAGTCACGTCCATTGATGACGGGGCTCGGACGCTCGCAGAAGAGCAACTCAACGAGCAACATGTCTTGGAAACGGATGAACGCCAGGAGGCGTTAGACGCCAGAATTCTTGAGTCTACGGAGTCGACGGTAGAAGAAGTGAATAAGCTCCGGCAAGGCTGGGAAGAAGAAAAAGGCCAGCTCGCAGAGCAGCTTTCTGCGGAAGTGGAACAGCTAAAAGACCTCCGTTTGGGAAACTTGCTTTCCGAAAATCAATATCGGGACCTGAAACAGAAATACGGGCGGGTTTTTGAGGCCGGCATGGGAGCCGAGGCTATT
>NYYM01000028.1 GCA_002685815.1 Dehalococcoidales bacterium
AGACGCTTCTTTTAAGAAGGACGTGGTGGTGACATTTAAGGCATTTGATGCCTATATCAGCCCCCAGCCTCACCACTTGCCATTCATAGCTGCCGCAGGGGTGCTTCTTCTTCAGGCAGACAACATCACCGAGCTTTATCTCCAAGTCTATTCTTCCTGCGATGCCGTTACGGACAGTTGCTGATTGATCTGGTCCCGCAGTGTCGTAGCAGCCTGCCGGGCCGCTTCGGCAAAATCCTTATCCCGTGAGGCATATAGAATCTGGCGGGATGAATTGATGATGGCTTTTTCTCCCTGAGGGTCAACTCCGTAGGCGACGGTGGCAGCCAGGTCTCCCCCCTGTGCCCCGATACCCGGAATGAGCAGGGGCATATCGGGGTGGCTCTGCCGGATCAATCTTAGTTCCTCGGGGTAGGTAGCCCCGACAACCAGGCCGATATTGCCCTGAGTGTTCCACTCTTCGGCCTTGNTTGCCACTATTTCAAACAGGGGGCGCTTCACGTCTCCTACTTGGCAAAGCAGAGATTGAAAATCAACCGCCCCGGCGTTCGATGTTCGGCAGAGGATAATTATTCCTTTATCCCGGTACCGAATGAACGGTTCCAGCGAATCAAAACCGAGGTAGGGACTGACCACAGTGGCATCGAAGTTAAGGATGTCAAAGAGAGCCTTGGCGTAGGCCTTGGCCGTATTGCCGATATCGCCACGCTTTGCGTCGGCAATCACCGGTATGTCTCGGGATATGTAGTCCCGCGTGCTTTTCAGGGTGGCGAATCCTTCATCTCCCAAAGCCTCGTAAAAGGCCACGTTAGGTTTATAGGCGCATACTAGGTCGGAGGTGGCATCAATAATTGCCTTGTTGAATTCAAGGACGGTTGTCTTATCAGGCATCAGTGCCGGGTCAGGGTCAAGTCCGACGCAGAGTAGGCTCTTGTTTTTTCGGGAGGCGCCGGTCAGTTTTTCAACGAAATTTATCACTGCTCTCCCTTTAACGCGACCTGAATCCCATTGCCCATCTTATCTACCTGGCTTACAGGTGGCATGTCTCCGAGGATGTCCGTCAAGGGGATGGCTTTTTCCGCCGTCACCGTACTTGTAGTGCCTCCGTCTGTCGAGCCGCTCAGCATCACTATGCGGAGGTCTTCAACCTGTGACAGGTGTCTTTGTAATTCTCTCATCCGACCTAGATTCACCGGCGACACCAGCAAAAGGACCTGTTCTCCCTCGAAAAGCTCGCCGCCATGGGCCCGCAGGACTTGACTGGATTCCTCTTGTCTGCCTTGTTTGGTCTGCCCGGTTTCCTGTTCCACAATTGCCTGAGGGGTCATCCCGGGAATATTTTGAAGCCTTTGTTTGGCTTCATTAACCCCGATTTCCCCGGCTTTCAGTTCCTGCTGCGTCCGTTCCAGCTCTTCCAGATATTCGTCAGAATGCTTCGGCTGGTCGGCGTCCGTACCCCCTGGCTTTTCGCTGTTGTTAGCCTTTTTGGTCATTGGTTCCCCTCGTGAAAATTACCTGAGGTCTGTTGCTCTGATTCTATCATATCGAGTGTCAGTAACACAGTGGGCTTTTTCTCTTGCCTGAGTTGCCACTGATTCAGTTGATTTTGAGTTGGTCATTATTTTGAGAGCAGGGGGCCAATTGAAGAGAACTCTGTCTTTTGCTCGATAAGTTCTTCGTGGAATTCCCCCTTACTGAAGTATACTTTGTAGGCGCCGGCATTACTTTTTGAGCTAATAATCCTGTACCCGTCATCCACGATTTCGATGGCACAGCAGTTATCAATGGCGATTGCCGTTCCCGGGGTCTTTTTTATTAACTCCCTGAGATGGGGTTTCCGGGCTTCTTCGGTATGGTAATGAGGGAAACAGAGGGCATTAATGAAATTCAGGCCGCTGACCTTGATTAGTCCGGCCTCCGGATTGGTATACTTTCTGGAGTCGGAACTACTCTGTTTGAACCAACAGATCGCCCCGGCGCTCAGACCGGATAGTACGATACCTCTCATATAGGCTTCTTCTAGAACTTTATCGCCCCCCTGTTTTCTCCAGGCAATCATCATCTTCAGGGTGTTGCCACCGCCCACGTAGATGATATCAGAGGAAAGTATCTTCTCTTCGATCTCTCTTCTCGGGGGACTGTTGTCGAGCAGATAGAGAATGTCCATATCACAGCCAAGTCTTCCTCCGAAATGGCTCTTTATTACACTGCAATACAACTCAGAACCAGAGGTGGCCGTCGGGATGAAGAGCAACCTGGGTATGGGTTTGCCCGACAGTCTGATTATTTCTCGGTTTGTTTCGGGCGTTTCGACCGGATATCCCGGTTTTCCGGTCTCTCCGCCACCAATGGCAACTATCTTTCCCATCGGTTTCACTATATCAATTCTTGAACTGTCCTGCCAGTACAAGAGCCGTTTTCACACTGGAAAACCGCCCTGATTTTTTGACTTGACCGGTAAGCACTGGTACTATTGACCTAAAGGTAGGACAGGCTGTGACCGAGCAAATCGACCGAGTTATTCTATTCCCCTCGACCGCCGGGGTAGACGAACGGGGGCGGCTGGTGATTGGTGGTTGTGATACCGCGGAACTGGCCGCCGAGTTTGGCACGCCCTTGTATCTCTATGACGAGGATAACCTGCGCCATCAATGTCTTGAGTTCAAGCAAGAGTTCGGGCAGCGTTATGCCGATACCACCATCAACTATTCCTGCAAGGCTTTCATAAATATGGCCTTGCTGCACCTTTTTATGGAGGAAGGATTGGGGCTGGATGTCGTCTCCGGGGGCGAGATTGGCTATGCCCTGTCGGCCGGATTCCCCATGGACAGGGTCGACTTTCCGGGTAACAACAAGTCGGCCGGAGAGCTGGCTTTGGCTCTGGAGTCTGGTGTCGGGCATATCGTTGTCGATAACTTCGATGAGCTTGAAATGCTTGGGAAAGTAGCCCGGGACAAGGGAATTACCCCTGATATACTGCTGCGTATCTCTCCCGGGGTGGATCCTCATACCCACAAATATATTTCCACCGGGAATATCGATAGCAAGTTTGGAATTCCCCTGGTTCTGGCTGAGAAGGCGGTGGAGATTGCCCTGTCCATGCCGGAGATTAATCTGACCGGGCTCCATTTCCACGTCGGTTCCCAGCTTGTTGAAATGGAACCGTACCGACAGTCTATTGATTTTATTCTGGACCTTGCCGCCGGGATGAGGAAGAAGCACGGCTTTGAGCTCAAAGAGTTGAGCGTTGGTGGAGGCTTTGCCGTCCAATATACACTGGACTCTCCGGCGCCGCCAATCTCCACCTACGCCGAGGTGATAACATTTTCGATCATCACTAAATGCCGGGAACTGGGCCTGGAGCTACCCCGGCTGATTATCGAGCCGGGCCGGTCGATGGTGGCCCGGGCGGGAGTGGCCCTTTATACGGTGGGGGTGATAAAAGATATACCCGGTGTCAGGCGTTACGTCTCGGTGGATGGTGGCATGGCCGATAACATCCGCCCCGCCCTCTACGAAGCCCGTTTGGAGGCGGTGGTGGCCAATAATATGGAGGCGAAACTGGCTGATGAAGTTACCATTGCCGGCAAGTACTGTGAATCCGGGGACATCCTGATAAGGGACATAGTTTTGCCCGTGCTTACAGCCGGTGATATTCTGGCGGTGGCTGGTTGCGGGGCCTACAGCATACCGGAGGCGATGAACTATAACGCCTCATTCAGACCGTCAATCGTCATGGCCAAAGATGGCCAGGCCCGCCTTATCCGGCGACGGGAAACTCTTGAGGACCTGACCCGATACGATGTGGTTCAGGTAGAGTGAAACAAGGTCTAACTATACATGAACAAAGAAGGAATTTAGGATGTGGACGGTAATCAGGCAGGCCAGAGCCGTGTCCTTGCTTCAGCGTAGTCTGGAGACGGATTCTCTGGCCCACGCCTACCTTTTTATCGGTCCGGCTCACGTGGGCAAGATGGCTCTGGCCCTGAACCTGTCCCAGGGTCTGAACTGTGAAGCGCCTGATGCTCCTTGCGGTGAGTGTCTCTCCTGTCAGAAGATAATTTCGGCCAAGCACGCTGATGTCCGGATTATTGATCTGAGCCAGGATGAGGATTCAGCCGAAACTGAAAACCGGGTCAAAATTCGGGTTGAGCAGATTGAGGAGCTTCAGCACTCGGCCAGCCTGCCCCCCTTCGAAGGTAAGTACAAAGTGTTTATTATCGATGGGGCCGAGTTTCTCTCCATCGGAGCCGCCAACCGTTTGCTCAAAACCCTGGAAGAGCCGCTGGATAATGTGGTCTTCATCTTACTGACTACCGATGAGCAGCTTCTTCCGGCTACCGTTGTTTCTCGCTGCCAGCGGGTGGAGTTATCTGCCACCCCGGCTGACGAGATCGAGGTCGTCCTCAGTAGCCGCTGGAGTATTGAACCGGAAAAGGCTAGACTACTGGCCAGGCTTTCTCACGGTTGCCTGGGTTGGGCCGTATCGGCGGCCCTTGATGACAACCTGGTGAAACAGCGTGGAGAAGGACTGGATAAATGGCTTGATATTATCAATGGCGATGCTGAGGAGCGCTTTACCTACGCCGCTCAACTGGCCACCCAGTTTGGCCGGAACAGGGGCCTGGTTCACCAGAGGCTGGACTTGTGGCTTGAGTGGNGGCGGGNCTTGCTGCTGGTAAAGGTGGGTTCGGGCGATAGTATTACTAATATTGACCGTCTTGACCTGCTTACTGATATGTCGGGGGGTTTTAGTCTTGCCCGGATAAGGGCATTTATTCAGAGTATCAGAACCGCCGCTAAACAACTGAGGCAGAACGCTAACGCCCGGTTGGTGTTGGAGGTGTTGATGCTTGATATACCGGAAACAGAAGAATCAGTGGCGGTATAAACTGCCGCTTGATATGAGGTAAGTTATGGCCGAAATTGTTGGAGTACGATTTAAGCGGGCTGGCAAGGTGTATTACTTTGACCCTGCAGATATTGAACTGGAGGTAAATGACCACGTAATAGTTGAGACCGCCCAGGGCCTGGAGATGGGACAGGTGACTATTGCCCCCAAGCAGGTACTGGCCAGTGACGTGGAAAACCCGCTAAAGCCGGTGATGCGCAAAGCGAATCCTGAAGATATTGGGCGGGCCCNGGAACTCGAGGAGAAGGAAAGAGAAGCTTTGGCCGAATGCGGCAAGCTGATCAATAAACTGAATCTCCAGATGAAGCTGCTGTCCGCCGAATATAACTTTGATGGCAGCCGTCTTGTTCTTTACTTTAGCGCTGCCGAGAGAGTTGATTTCCGCGAACTGGTGCGGGAGTTAGCCGGACTTTTGAAAGTGCGGATGGAGATGCGGCAGACGGGACCCAGAGACGAGGCCAGGCTGGTAGGCGGTTGCGGCCGGTGCGGTCGTCCCCTCTGTTGCGCCAGTTTCCTGAGTGAGTTCTCCCCGGTTTCCATGAGAATGGCCAAGGACCAGGGCTTGCCCCTCAATCCGATGAAGATATCGGGTTGTTGCGGGCGTCTGATGTGTTGCCTGGTCTATGAAAATGAACAATACCGCCAGATGAAGGGGAAACTGCCTAAGAACGGCCAGTGGGTGACGACGGCCAAGGGCCGCGCCAAGGTAGTCGGGAGTAATCCTCTGAAAGAGGCTGTTATGGTTGAACTGGAGGACCGTGTCAGAACAGAACTGCTTCTCAGCGAGATCACCTTGGAAAACCAGCAGCCTGACAAACAGAGGAAGTAGACATCGGAGTAAACTCTTCTAAGTAAGAGTAAAAGGTAAAAGGGGAGTTTAAGAGGGGCGAATCCCCTCTTAACAGAAAGTCTTCCCCTTCTCCTTATCAAGGGGAAGGGGATAAAGGGGAAAGGGACAATCAGTAATTTCCAAATCCCGTCTTTTACCGAAGAAAAAATACTCCAGGCGCAGGGGTACCGCTATATCGCCGGTATCGATGAAGTTGGGCGGGGCGCTCTGGCCGGTCCGGTAGCTTCGGCCGCGGTCATTCTCCCGTCCCGCATTCGGGCCTCTTGGACCAGCTTGGTCAGAGACAGCAAACAACTGACCCCGGGCGGGCGGGAAATCCTCTTCCATCATATCCGGAAAATAGCTGTGGCTGTTGGAATTGGTATCGCCGACTGCGAGGTCGTGGATGCCAGGGGCATTGTCGTGGCGACGCGACTGTCAATGAAAATGGCGGTACAACAACTATCTCCGGCCCCCGAGTTTCTCCTGATTGATTATCTGCATCTTCCCGAGATTAATTTGCCCCAGAAGGGGATAACCTTCGGTGACAGCCTTTGCTTTTCCATCGCCTGTGCTTCAATCATTGCTAAAGTGACTCGGGATCGGTTGATGGTGGAGCTTGATGAAGTGCATCAAGGCTATGGAATGGCCCGGCACAAAGGCTACGGCACCAGGCAGCACCTTGACTGTCTCCTCCGGCTGGGACCGTCACCGGCGCACCGCCGTTCCTTCAAACCGGTCAGAGAAATGATAGAGACATGAAACGAAGAGATATCGGAATTCTGGGTGAGAAACTGGCCCGGGATTTTCTTAAGAAGCGGAAATATCGTATTCTGGAGACTAATTATCGTTGCCTCACGGTGAAATTGATATTATCACCAGGTAGAAAGATACCGTTGTCTTTGTCGAGGTGAGGACGAAAACGGGTCATGGCTTTGGCACTCCTGAGGAATCGATCACCTCGGTCAAGAAGGAAAGAATGATAGCCAGCGCCTTTCATTACCGACAGACCCATAATGACCTGCCGGAATCATGGCGCATTAATGTAGTAGCCGTAGAGCTGAATCAAAAAGGTGAAGTCTCACGTATTGAGCTTATCGTGAACACGGTAGAGGGGTAAAACGGGCATCCTTCTTAAAAAAGCGTCTCGTTCTGCCTAGACTTCCCTCCGTCATAATGCTTTACCCGCCCGTCAGCCTGTGTTAAAATGGGCTGCTTTGGGGAGTAATTAAAGCCAAATCTTGGGCAGTACTGATGCCTCGCTCTGGCGGCAGTTTCCCCAATCCCGAAATCCGGAAGACTGACCTCTCGGACATTATCAGGCAATGAGCCAGAAAATCATGTTTGGAAACAGTCTGCACCAGTCCGGATTACTCTTATTGATTATTAGGGAGTTAGTATTCGTATTAGATGAGTGAAGCGACGGACAATCTGGACTCGATTTCCGAGCAGATAAGACAAAACTTGACCGCCAAGGACGCAGCCCGGGAAAAGATGTTACCCCGATGCCGTGACGCTATTCGCTGCTCCAGCGAGGCTATCCGAGCCGTGCACCGCCAGGAATTTGTCAAAGCGGAAGGACTGCTTGAATCCGCTCGCAAATTGCTTGATGAGGCGGAAGAAGCCTTGGCCGCGAGCGCTGAGCTCAGAAATACCGGTTTTTTCAAAGACGCCCAGAAAGAGTTCGTGGAAGGGAATGTCGTTCTGACCATCGTGACCGGCAAACCGCTGCCCACCCCGGACGTACTGAGGGTTGATTCCGCGGCCTATCTTAACGGACTGGCCGAGGCCGCNAGTGAGATGCGCCGTTATCTGCTGGACAGTATGAGACAGGGAGACCTGTCCAAAGGCGAAGAACTGCTGAGGGCCATGGATGATATTTATGACGTTCTGGTCACCATGGACTTCCCTGANGCCATAACCGGTGGCTTGCGGCGCACCACTGACATGCTCCGCGGTGTCCTGGAGAGGACTCGCAGTGACCTGACCTTGGCTATCAGACAAAAGGACCTGGGAAACAGGCTGGATAAATTGGAAAGAAATCTGGAGGGGCACCTTGAATAATCCCAATGGACCTTACCCCGGGAGACAACTATTTATCGGTTTGACCACTGACGGCAATCAGGCTTTTGCTTATCTGGTTACCGGCCGCAGCCCCCAGAGCCGCGAAAGAATAGCGACCAGACGCGATAATACCGTCATTATGGGCCCGCTGGGTGACGTACCCTACGATCCGCTGCGCCATTACACGGCCGTGGAGTACGATACTGCCAGCGCTATATTGGCGGTCAGTAACGGCATTCAGACCCAGGCCATCTTTGAGACCTACAAACTTCTCTATAACGTTGACACACCGCCTACGGCGGCCTATCTGAAGTTGATAATGGAAGGGGCCGCTTTTGAGCCGGATTCTCTTCACACCCCCCGGATAGGCGCCGTCATAACCCGTCGCCCCGAACAACCCGGCTGGATGCTGTTTGTGAGCGTTATTACGGACAGCGGAGTTGCCCTGGCAACCGGGGTAGAGGCAGAGAACGGAGTCTTGACCGGGGTGGCTACCTATAGCGGAGACCTGGAAAACCCTCAGCCTTTTGACACCGGGGCCGCTTTGCCCCGATTGACGGTATCAGGAAGAACGGCCGCTGAACTGGCCGACTATGTTTATGGTATTTCGGAAGCCACCAATAACGACCAGGATATCAGGNTTTGCGCCGTTGGTGGTGTTTTAAAAGACAACAACTGGGAACTGGCGTTGATAAACGCCCATCAGAGTTAGAGGAAATAGAGAAAGGAGTCTGCTAAATGGACTTAATATGGTATGCGGTAATAGCTGGAATTCTCGGGCTTGGATTCGTAGCCTATCTTGCCTCCACTGTCATGAAGAACGNTATGGGGAATGAGCTGGTCCGCGAGATCACCTCGGCCATTGAGGAGGGAGCGCTGGCCTTTCTCAAGCGCGAATACTGGACTTTGACAATATTCGTTATTCTTGTGTTTGCCCTTCTCTCATTGTTGCCCGGTATTGGTTGGAAGACAGGGGTCGCTTATCTGGCCGGAGCGATAACCTCGGCCGGTGCCGGCTATATCGGCATGAGGATGGGTATCAAGGCCAACGGGCGGACTGCCACGGCGGCCCAGAAGGGTCTCAATCCCGCCTTGCGGGTTGCTTTCTCCAGTGGAGCCGTCATGGGCACTACCGTAGTAGCCCTTGGCATACTTGGCTTGAGTGCTATCTACCTTATTTTCGGTGGAGCAAACCTGGTCAATATCATCGTCGGCTTCAGCTTCGGTGCTTCTTCGATCGCCCTTTTTTCAAGAGTGGGCGGGGGTATTTTTACCAAAGGGGCTGATGTAGGTTCCGATCTCGTAGGTAAGGTGGAAGCGGGTATTCCCGAGGACGACCCCAGAAATCCCGGGGTCATCGCTGACAATGTTGGAGATAACGTCGGCGACATCGCCGGTATGGGCGCCGACCTTTTTGAGTCCTACGCCGCTTCGATCGTCGCTACTATGGTAGTGGCGGTAGCGGCCGGTTTTGCCTGGAACTCGGACATGGCCATACTGCCCTTCGTCATTGCCGCCGGGGGGATTCTGGCCGGAGTAATAGGCACTTTTTTTGTCAGGACGGGAGAAAAGGCCCAGATGGGGGCTTTGCTCTGGGCGCTGCGCCGGGGAATATACGTAGCTTCGGCGCTGGTTGTCATTATATCGGGAGTGGTCGTCTGGCAACTCGACGGAGTGGAATTCGGGGTATTCTGGGCGGTGGTAGCCGGTCTGGTGGCCGGCATACTGATCGGTTTGAGCGTTGAATACTATACCTCATATACCTACAAACCCACCCAGGCCATAGCCGAGGCAGCCGAAACTGGCACCGGAACGCTTATCATCAAGGGTTTTGGCACCGCCATGTTAAGCACCTTGTTCCCGGTCCTGTTGGTATCAGCGGCTATCATGGTTTCTTACCAGGTAGCAGGCCTTTACGGCATCGCTATCGCCGCTTTGGGTATGCTTTCCACCCTGGGTATTACCTTGGCAACGGATGCCTACGGCCCGGTGGCTGACAATGCCGGGGGCATCGCCGAGCAAGCCCATCTCGGTGCTGACGTCAGAGAGCGGACTGACGCTCTGGATTCTCTGGGGAATACCACCGCGGCCACCGGTAAGGGTTTTGCTATTGGCTC
>NYYM01000029.1 GCA_002685815.1 Dehalococcoidales bacterium
ATGGTGCCTATCTCGTTATTGGCGTGCATTACCGAGACTAGAATGGTCTTGGCGGTAATCGCCCGGCGGACATCTTCCGGGTTCACCAGGCCATGTTCGTCTACCGGAAGATAAGTTACCTTAAAGCCCCTCTTTTCCAAAAAATGGCACGTCTCCAGTACGGCGTGGTGCTCGATGGGGGTGGTGATGATGTGGTTCCCTTTGTTTTCGCTGGCGTAGGCGGTGCCTTTTAAGGCGAAGTTATCTGCCTCGGTCCCGCTGCCGGTGAAGACGATTTCCTCATCTTGGGCGCCGATGAGGCGGGCGACTCTGGTTCTGGCTTCTTCCATGGCTCCCCGGGCTTCCTGCCCGTAAGCATGGATGGCGGAAGGATTGCCATAGGCTTCACTGAAATAGGGCAGCATGGTAGCGACCACGTCGAGGTGTGTCGGCGTGGTCGCTGCATAGTCAAGATATATTCTTTTCATGCTAGTTCTCCGGAAAGTTTTCGTCTGCCGGGTCAACCCTAGCCCCCCGGCTGGTTACCCAGGTAATACCTTGTTCGATGTCGTTCTCATTACCTTCCAGCTCTACTATGGCCCAGCCTTTATCCTCGGAGATATCGGCCCGGCGGATGTTGGTGATGATGTTAAATTGCTGACTCATGGTATAAATAACCGGTTCTTGTACCATCTCTTGGGAAAAGGTGAATATTACGCAGCGCTTGACCACGATAGCTTCCTCCCGACCTTAAGGTGCGCTCTGTTTTTCCTCTGGTCTGCCTGATTCAATGGGGGAGGCGGTAATACCGCTTGCGTTCTCCAGTATCTTCAGGTGTTCTTCTAATTTTTCCTGCTTTTTTTGTAGCCGGTAGTCATTTAAAATAAAAAACCAGTGGTTTTACTTTTTAACTTCCCTCCGCTCGAATTACCGAGTTCAGATTCCAAGGGTTGTCTTTCCCCGAAAGACTCTCATCCGGACAGCTCCCCTAGTCGTTATTCAATTTGTCATATTCTAACAATGGCAGGCGGCGATGTCAATTGTCATTGGTGAGGGTTTGTGATCAAGGGTCACCAAATATTTATATCTACCATGTCTTTTGAAAGCAGGTTCCACATCATGTAGAATGTTTGAGATGGAGACCGAGTTTCGCCGCCTGCCCGGTGTCGATAAAATTCTGGCTAGTGAGCGCTTGACCCGCCTTGCCGAAGTTTATCCTCATGATCTGCTGGTGGACTTGGCCCGGAAACAATTGGAATGCGAACGTCGGTCTGTTGCCGGCGGCCGGGCCGCTTCTGCGTTTGATAAGATAGTGGCCGTCATCGTCAATCGGGTACGGGCGCTGGAAAGTCCTGGCCTGCGTCCGGTAGTAAATGCTACGGGAGTTATCCTGCACACTAATCTGGGACGCGCTCCGCTCAGCGGAGAGGCGGTGGCGGCGATGGAAGCCGTAGCTAGGGACTATTCCAGTCTGGAGTTTGACTTGGATAGTGGCACGCGCGGTTCTCGTCAAGTCCATATAGAGTCGCTCCTGTGCCAGTTGACCGGGGCCGAGGCGGCCTTGGTGGTGAATAATAATGCCTCGGCGGTGCTGTTGGGCTTGAGCGCCCTGGCCAGGAGAAAAGAAGTAATTGTCTCCCGGGGTGAGGCAGTGGAGATTGGGGGCAGCTTTCGTATCCCCGATGTAATGCGCCAGAGTGGATCCAAGCTGATTGAGGTAGGTACAACTAACTGCACCTATATTGCCGATTACGAAGAGGCTATTACACCCCGTACAGCCGCTTTGATGCGGGTCCACTCCAGTAACTTTAAGGTGGTGGGCTTTACACAGGCAGTTGACATCGAGGGTCTGGCCGAACTTGGTCAGCGGAATGATCTGACGGTATTTGACGACCTTGGTAGCGGCTGTTTTCTCGATGCAACCGTCTATGGCCTGGCTCCGGAACCCATGGTACAACAAAGCGTGGCGGCCGGAGTGGGGTTGATCTGCTTTTCCGGGGACAAACTGGTGGGGGGGCCGCAGGCCGGGATTATGGTGGGTAAAAAGAAGCTTATCGATAAGCTGAAGAAGCACCCCCTGGCCAGAGCGGTGCGTATAGACAAGATCAGGCTGGCCGGTCTTGCGGCTACTCTACTGCATTACTTGAAGGGTGAGGCGACAGGAAAAATCCCGATATGGCGGATGATTTCTGCCTCGGTTGAGGAGATTGCTCAGAGGGCCGAGGTATGGGCCGAGGCTAGTGGTGGCTCGTCTCAGGTAGTTGACGGGGAGAGCATGGTGGGTGGGGGCAGTCTGCCGGGTAGCACCCTGCCGACAAGGCTGGTGGCTATCGGCGAAGGAAAGGTAAAGGGCAAAGCCCTGGCTCAAAGGCTGGCCCGAGAACTGCGCAGAAACGAGAGTTTTCCCGTTATCGGCCGTATCAGCGACGATGTTCTGCTGCTTGACCCACGCTCCGTCCTGCCGGAAGAGGATAAAATTATGATTCAGGCTCTGAAGGGTCTGGTGGCTGAATCGAAGAGTGGCTGACGATCCTAATAAAATACGGAGGTAGGGATTTGGGTGTCAACGAGATAGTTCTTCGTTACGGGTTCAATCCTCATCAGGTGCCAGCCAGACTTTTTCGTCAGAAAGGTGAGCTTCCCTTCCGGGTGCTGAATGGTTCTCCGGGGTACATAAATATGCTGGATGCTCTCAACTCCTGGCAACTGGTTAGAGAACTTAAAAGGAATTTGGCTTTACCGGCGGCGGCTTCTTTCAAGCACGTCAGCCCGGCCGGGGCAGCTGTCGGTATTCCGCTGAGTGACGCCCTCAAGAAGTCTTATTTTGTTGATGATGTGGAAATGTCCCCTCTTTCCACCGCCTACGCCAGAGCCAGGGGGGCCGACCGGGTTTCTTCTTACGGTGATTGGGCAGCTTTGAGCGATACCGTAGACGTGCCTACTGCTAGATTAATCAACCGGGAAGTCTCGGATGGGGTGATAGCTCCCGGATACGAAGGCAAAGCCCTCGAAATCCTGAGCCGGAAGAAGAATGGAAGATATGCGGTAATTGAAATGGACCCCGGCTATGAACCGGAAAAGTTGGAAACCAGAGAGGTCTTCGGCATTCAGCTTGAGCAGGCGCGCAATAATCTGGAGATAACTTCTGACATGCTGAAAAATATCGTCACCGAAAACAAAGAGTTATCAGCCTCGGCCGAAAGAGACCTCATTGTAGTCACGACTACCATTAAATACACCCAATCCAATACTATCGGGTTCGCCGTTGACGGGCAGGCGATAGGAATCGGGGCCGGACAGCAATCCAGAATTCATTGCACCCGCTTGGCCGGAGAGAAAGCCGACCGCTGGTTTCTGCGTCAGCACCCCACCATATTGGATTTCAAATGGCGAAAAGGAGTCGGTCGACCGGAGAAAAATAATGCCATCGACCTCTATTTGGAGCAAAACCCGACTGATATTGAGCAGAAGATTCTTCAAAACGCCCTTGAAAAAGTGCCCCCTCGGCTTTCTGTGAAAGAAAGAGGTGACTGGATGTGCACGATGGCCGGGGTCTCTCTCAGTTCAGACGCGTTCATGCCCTTCCGTGATACAATCGATCGAGCCCATCAGAGTGGGGTCAAGTACCTGGTGCAGGCCGGTAATTCCCTGCGAGATGAAGAAGTGATCAAGGCCTGTGACGATTATGGCATGGTTATGGCTTTTTCAGGAATCAGGCTCTTTCACCACTAGTTCACTCATCGTAGAGGTAAGTGAGGCAGAAAGATGTTTGTGCTGGGTACCGCCGGGCACATAGACCACGGTAAGTCAGTCTTGGTGCGGGCTTTGACTGGGATTGACCCTGATCGGCTGCGTGAGGAAAAAGAGCGGGGTATGACCATTGACCTCGGCTTCGCCTGGCTAACGCTGCCCAGCGGTCAAGAGATGGGCATTGTCGACGTTCCCGGGCACGAGAGATTCATCAAGAACATGCTGGCCGGAGTGGGCGGCATTGATCTGGCCATGCTTATTGTGGCTGCCAACGAAGGGGTAATGCCCCAGACCAGGGAACACCTGGCAATTCTGGACTTGTTGGGAATTGAAAGAGGGCTTGTAGCCTTGACCAAGAAAGACCTGGTCGATGAGGAATTTCTGGAGCTGGTCAAAATGGATGTGGAAGAACTGATCGTCCCCACCAGTCTGTCTAAGGCCCCCATCGTGGCTGTTTCCGCCGTAACCGGGGATGGGATGCCTGACCTGATTTCGACAATAGACGAACTGTTAAGCTCAACCGACTCCAGAAAGGATACTGGCCGGCCGAGACTGCCTGTAGACAGGGTTTTCACCATAGCCGGTTCCGGCACGGTGGTTACCGGCACCCTGACGGATGGGTCTCTTTCCATGGGGCAAGACGTAGAGATCGTCCCGACGGGTCTCAAGTCACGTATAAGGGGCTTGCAGACTCATAAAGCTCGTCTGGATGCGGTGACATCCGGCAGCCGGGTGGCCGTCAATCTGGTTGGCATCGCTACCTCACAGTTGCAGCGTGGCGATGTAGTTACCAAGCCCGGCTGGCTGACACCAACCATGATGTTGAGCGCCCGTTTGCGGCTGCTTCCCCACCTCCGCCGTCCCTTACCCCACAACGCTACCGTCAGTTTTCATACCGGGGCTGCCGAGACGATGGCCAAAGTCCGTTTCCTGGAGACCGACAACCTTGAGCCAGGAGATACCGCTTGGGCGCAACTGGTCTTGACCAATCCCGTGGCCCTGGTTAAGGGCGACTATTTTATTATCCGTTCAACTATGGATACTCTGGGCGGTGGCAGAGTTGTTGATTCTCAGACCAAACGGTTCCGCCGTTTCCGATCGGCCATTATTGATAGCTTGATAGTTAAAGAGGAGGGCACTTCCGAAGAAGTTATCATGACCTTGCTGGAGAATAAACAACCCCAGGATCTACCCCTTCTTCTGGCTCAGGCTGATCTGCCGGACGATGAAGCGCGAACGGCGATAGAATCTTTGCTCGAGCAGGGGCAAGTGAAAGGGGTGGGGCAGGGGGAGCAGCGCCTTCTGCTGACGGCCCACGGTTGGGACGGTCTGATTAAACAGGCCACTGCCATACTCCAGGAGTACCACCGGAAGTTCCCGGCCCGCTTGGGGATGCCCAAAGCGGAATTGGGCAGCCGGCTGAAGCTGGGCAAGTACTCTCCGTCTGTCTGGCAGAGGCTCAGCGATGAAGAAGTTCTAGGTGAAGAAGGGCTGGCCGTTCGTCTGGCTTCGTACCAGGTCCGGCTTTCCCAGGCTCAGCAAAACGCGGTTGATACTTTTCTGCGTTCTCTGGATCAGAATCCGTACTCCCCCCCCAGCGACCAGATACCGGAGCCGGATGTGCTTAGTCTGCTCATTGAGCAGGGCCGGGTGGTGAAAATAGGCGATGGCGTGGTCTTTGCGGCATCTGTCTATGACGAAATGGTTAAAATAATCACCTCCCTTATCCAGTCACAAGGTAAGGTAAGCCTGGCCGAAGTGAGGGATTTGTTCAAGACCAGCCGTAAATACGTTCAAGCTTTGTTGGAGCACCTGGACGAAAAGAAGATAACCCGCCGTGTCGGTGACGAGCGGGTGCTGTACTAGGTAACCCCGTCCCCCCATTTCAGAAACCGTTGAACGTGCCCGGAGCCATTTCTGGCAAAGTAATAATGTCTGACATTCGTACACTCCTTTTACACTTTTTATCTACACATTTCTTGTCTGCCCTCTACTGAGGGCAATAGGATGCTCTTATTCTGTTAAACCGACCCCCTGTGATTCCTCCTTTTGACGGTAGACCGAGTACTTGAACGTTCAGCCTTATGATAACATTGCAGGCGTGCGGTAATCGGTGCATAATTAGCGTTAATTGGTTTACTTTTTGGAGGGTTAATTATGGGCAAGAACCCCGACCCATCATGGGAAGAACTAGAACTAATATTCAAGGGATTCAGCGAAAATCAAGATGAGCAAACGATACGTGAGGAAATACAGGAGAGTATGTCCGTTCCAAAAAGCAAGCGCTTTATTTGCCAGCGTAAACTCCACTTTGACGTTGCGAGGAAGGTGCTTCAAGTTGCGATTACGCGCGAGATAGACCCAGTCATCATTGAACAACGCAAACACCATTTCGCTCAACTTGCCGACATAACCAAGAATCTACTCGAAAATGGAGTTGATACAATAAAAATAGCTTGTCACGATCTAATCGAGTCCGAATATCAGATTGCGCAGAAAGATGGGGCACTGTCTGAGATAGATAAAGAAGGCATCAGCAACGAACTAGAACGCAACCTTTATAATCTGTGTCTCGACCAAGGTTCGTGGGATTTCGAAAACCTGTTTCTGCCCCATTTTTCTGAAGAATATACGGGACTCAAAGGGAAATATTGGGAACAGGTCCTCGAGGAAAACCCCTATGAAATTGCGGCTTCTCTAAGGATATTGGCTAGAAGGGCAACTTTTGGGGGAATCTGCCCCATATGCAAAGATTGGTAGGGCTTGACAAGGGTTTATAATATATATAAAAGTCGAAATGGAGGGCAGAACAGCGAGAAAAGTTAAGCAAAATTTAAGTAGTAATAGCGGGAGAGCATTGGAATCCAGGTCTCCGAACAACAATGCACACGGTTCAATGCTTACCACCCAAGGGATTAGGAATCCTCGGTCTCAAGCTAAAACGGCGAAAAAAGTGGTAAGTGATGTTAAGCAAACTCGTGGCGGGAGCGCATGGGAGTCGAACCCACCGAAGACACTATTAATGCCCCCCAACGGATTTGAAGTCCGCGAAGCCCACCGGGACTCATCCGCTCCCCCGTCTGTAGGCAGGTTCTAGTATATATTAATTGCCCGCCTAGCACAATAATCTACGTCCGTCTCTAGAGGAAGATGATACCTGCCAGAATCCCGGCTATCAGGACTGAAAGCCCGAGGATGAGAGCCACTTTCAGGCTTCGGACCGCTCCAGCTGTGATAAGGAGGCCCGGTATGCTGACTGCCGGGAGAGTTATGAGCATCACCGCGGCTATTCCGGTAAGACCGTTATTTATTAGTCCTNCGGCTAGTGGTACCTCCGTCCAGGTGGGGATCATGAGCAGGGTGGCAAATATAGCTGTAACGGCCACANCGGTTATATTGTTTNCCGAATCCGGCATTACCTGCACAATATAGACAGCTATAACCGAGAAGATAACAAGTAGGGGGACGACAACTCTGGTTAGTCTCCAGGTCATGCCCAGCCAGTTTGATATCAAGGCTGCCGGTGACTCTATGATTGTCTCAGAGAAGAGCTTTTCAAAATGGAAAAGCCGNCTGTAGGCGCCAAGCACCTTTGAGTTCCAGTCGACGAGTTTGCTCTCTCCTGCTTNCGGTCCGTCTTCGCTCACCCATCTGGCTGCGATGAGAGAGACGCCATAGGTTATGAAGACGCCCACTATGATGCCCCCCAGTCCTAAGGACGGCGAACTCGATTGGCAAGAGGGCGGCAGCCAGAATTAGAGTGGTGATGTTAAGCATAGGTGAGGAAACTGTGANGGCCAGCATCGGCCCCAGCGAAGCTCCCTTGCTGTAGAGAGTTGCTCCAACGGGAGCGGCGAAGCAGGAACAAACAGGTTGTGGCAGGGCTGAAACCACACCGGCGAGGTGAGCGCCAAGGCCGCTACCTTTTAGCTTTAGTGAGAATATCTGCCTGACGACCAGGAAAGGACCTCCTAGCAGCATGCCAGACCACCAGAAGATANTTTATACCCTCGGCCATGGGCTGAAGCCAACTTTGAAAGCTGTAAATAGGCATAGCCCACCCTAGACCCATCGTTCCGGGACTGAGGCCCATCTCTCCGGCAGCCAGAATTNGTGATGTCGGGACTCCCCGGTAGGTGAAAAGGTCAATGATTAAGAATGTCCCGATAAACATGGCCACANCCCTGGCCATGGNCTTGAGGNCCAGGCCATCTTGTTTGAAGTTACNCTCAAGTCTNNTCATGGCCCTGTAACTCAGCCATGCTCCCAGACTTCCGACCAGCAATAGCGGCAGGTGACCCNGNTCAAGATTAAGTAGCCTCGAATGGGCTCCTACCTCAAAATAATTNGAGAACAGAAAACCCCTTCTTATATCGACCACTGTTAANAGCAGCAGGCCCAGAGATACCAGGAAGGCCGNCGTACTGAGGGAATAATGTTTTAGCCCCGTATTTTGGGTCGTCTCGCTTGCCATTTGATACCAGCTCCTTTTGATTGCTTTCAGACAAAGAAAAAACGATGGCCGGAGAACTCCGACCACCGCTCTGGCGGCTGTNACCAGGGANATCAAACAGAAGTCATTGAGACGCTAGGACACTGGCGCACTCCCGCAAAGCCGGAGGCTCTTCGAACAGATGACGGATGCAGAACCTGCACAGCACCGGACGGCTCAGCGTCAAGTAAAAAACGGACGTTTTANCCAAGTCATCGGCCTCACCCCCTTATATATTTCTTCAAGTCAGGGTAGTAAAGTCTATTCATTTTGTTTACTTTTGTCAAGGTCACGACGCTGGCGATTTGGCAGCTTCATCACCGGCCCCTTTTCTCTTATAAGCCAGNTTGGCCAGCCAGATGCTCATCTCATAAAGACCAATCAGGGGCACGGCAATGATGGTCTGGTTTATGGGGTCGATGGTGGGGGTAATCATAGCCGCCAGAATAAAGGCAACAATGATGGCTGGTTTCCGTCTGTCAGACAGCCAATTCGGCTTGATAATTCCGATTCGGGCCANGAAAGTTGTCACCACCGGCATCTCGAACACGAGACCGACTGCCAGCAGCAGTCTGGTTACNACGTTTACATAATCACTGAAAGTTGGCTGGATGCTTACTATGTCGCTGCCCCAGCTAATCAGGAACCCGGTTATACGGGGAACCAGGACGAAATAGGCAAAAGCGACCCCGGCAGCAAACATCAGGGCTATCCAGGGGAGTATCAGATAAACATATTTCTTTTCNTGACGGGTGAGGCCCGGGGAGACAAACATGATCAGTTCGTAGGTCAGGTAGGGCATGGCCAGTATAAAACCGCTAATCAGGACCACCCTCATGGTGNCGCCGATCATCTCGGTCATCTTAATGGCCTGGAGACTGATGCCCGGAGGGGCCGGGACGAGTAGGACTTGAAATAGTTGCTGGTAGAAAGCGAAGGAGATCATTANGGTAACCGCTACCACGATNACGCTCCTGACCAAACGGTTGCGTAACTCCCCAATGTGCCCGAGGACGGATAATTTGTTTGCTTCAGTGCTCATTCTGCGGCCAAAACCCTACTCGTCTTTGGGGTTCGTCTCCCCGGCACTACCGGCTTCTGGCCTATCCCCATTTGGCGACTCTCCTTGCTTGTCGGCAGGTTTGAACATCGACCGAGACGGATGGTCTTCTTCCTCTNCCAGCTCCCTTTTTATCTGTGATGTCAGTTCAGAGCTTGTTCTTCTGAGGGTGCTTACCGCTTTCCCCATCGTCCGGGCAATCTCCGGTAACCTGCCCGGTCCCCATATTATCAAGGCTATGACAATGACCAGCAATATCTCTGCCATGCCCATGTCCAGAAAACCCATTGCCCCGCCTCACTACAGAATATTTCAAAACAAACTGAAAAGCTGACTTGCGCCCTGGTCAATTATAGGTACTTATCCGCAAATTTTCAATCTGTGAGTCGTGAATTCTGCCCCCAGCAGTTGATTTAGTTGTCTTTGCAAAGTATAATTATGGGTAAAGAGGAGGCNNATGAAGGTTATTTTTCTTCAAGATGTGTCCCATGTGGCCAAAGCCGGTGAGACAAAAGAAGTGTCTAACGGCTATGGCAAGAATTTTCTTATCCCCAGAAAANTAGCCTTGCTGGCTAACTCCGCGTCTACTAATGCCGTTGCAGCAAAACTTGAGGTTCAAAGCCGTCATCAGGCTCAAACAGAAGCTGAAGTGNTTGAAATGGCAAACCAAATGGAGGGGAAAGAGATTTTCCTGGAGGCCCAGAGTGGCGGTAAGGAACGGTTATACGGCTCAATCACTTCCGCGGACATTGCAGCCCAATTGGAGAGCAGCATCGGCTTGGCCGTTGACAAGAGGAAAATCGAGATTGAGGGGTCAATNCGTCAGATAGGCAGTTATGATGTTGGTATCAGGCTGGCCAAGGGCATCGTACCTAAGATAAAAGTTACGGTAACTGAAAAAAGCGCCGAATAACCCAACTCATAAGTGGTCTCAAAAGGAGGCAGGCAAGAATCATTGGAAAAGTTACCACCCCACGATATTGATGCTGAAGAAGCGGTAATCGGTTCGCTGTTGATTGATGGTACGGCAATCTACCAAGTCGACAATATGCTTCCGGAGCCGGATTACTTCTACCACGAACGAAACCAGTGGTTGTATAGGGCCTGTAAGGNGCTTTACGAGCGGGACGAGGCGATAAACCAGATAACCCTGGCTCAAGAGTTGGACAGGCAAGGGAAACTGGAGGACTGCGGAGGGGCTGCTTACCTGAGCCATCTGGTGTCGATAGTGCCTACTTCTCTTGATATTGAACACTATGCTCAAATTGTTCATCGTTTGGCAATCAGCCGGCGTTTGATTGACGCAGCCCGAAGAATAGAAGCCATCGGCCACGCGGCAGACCCGGATATCGATGACAGCCTGAACAANGCAGAGAATGTCCTCTTCGGGGTGCGGCACGGGCAGACTCCCGGAGACTTTATCCACATCCGCCAGGTGCTTGATACCTACTTCGATGTTCCTCCTCCTCCGGAAGATGGCCAGACTGGGCCGATTAACCACGTGCTGACAAGTTTTACCGGTGTGGACGAATTTCTGGGCGGCTTTGAGCGGTCTGACTTGATAATTATCGCTGGCAGGCCAAGTATGGGTAAGACTAGCCTGGTGCTTAACATGGCCAGAAACGCTGCTGTGGAGCAAGGCGCTTGTGTGGCATTATTCAGTCTGGAGATGGCCAGAGAACCGCTGGTGCTGCGGCTGTTGGCCAGTGAGTCAGGTGTAAATCTAAGTCACGTTCGTCTTGGACTGCACACCGAAGCAGAGGAGAAGAGGGTCATGGATGCTACCGGCATCCTCTCGGAAGCTCCATTCTATATCGATGACTCTCCTCGTCTCCGGGTGGCGGAGATGAGAAGCAAAGCTCGCCGCCTCTACTATGAGCATGGTGTTAATCTGATTGTCCTGGACCATTTGGGTTTGATGGACGGACAGATGAGGGACAGGGTTCAGGAAATCAGCTATATCTCCCGGTCCCTCAAAGCGCTGGCCCGNGAGCTTAATATACCGGTGATTGCCATCTCTCAGCTTAGTCGGGCTTCAGAATGGAGGTCTTCGCACCGGCCCCAATTATCTGACCTGCGNGATAGTGGCAGCATTGAGCAGGATGCCGACGTGGTCATGTTTATTTACCGCGATGAGTACTATTACAACCGCGATGAATGGGAAAGAGAACACCCGGAAAAAGACTATCCGGAGGGCATTGCCGATATTATCATTGCCAAGCATCGCAACGGCCCCACCGGACAAGTAAGTTTGCGGTTTGTNTCCANATTAGCCAAGTTTGAGAATATTGGTAGCCAAGAGCCGAGCTTGTTATGAAAAAGTTTGGCGGCTTCCCGGCCAGGATGCAGTTTACTCCGCTGCCGAATCTTTTTTTTAGTAGCCTGCTGCCCCAGATAGACGATATCGCCGAACTAAAGACGACTCTCCACGTCTTCCGCCTGCTCTACGCCAAGAAAGGCTATCCTCGTCTTGTGGCTTACGGCGAATTGCTGAGCGATAAGAGCTTGATGAGTAGCCTGGGAGGCGGAGAAAGGTCAGCCGGTGAAATGCTGGGCCGTGCCCTGGAAATGGCTTCCCAACGCGGAACGATCCTCCGCTTGGCACTGAATATAGATGGATCTCCGGAGGATGTTTATTTCCTTAATAGCCAGGNTGATAGGCGGACCGTGGCTAAGATTAAGAATGGAGAACTTGCCCCCGCCGGATTAAAAGCTGGCAGGCAAGCTCAGCCTGAACGGGATACCGGGTTACCTCTGGATATCTTTACACTTTATGAAGAGAATGTGGGGATGTTAACTCCGATNATTGTCGATGAGTTGCTTGAGGCGGAAAAGGTCTATCGCGAAGGGTGGATTGGAGAGGCTATCAAAGAAGCAACCAAACATGGTGTTCACAAGTGGAGCTACATTTCAGCAATTCTGGAGCAGTGGGCAAAAGAAGGCAAGAAGGATGGAACATATCGGGGAGATTCTAAAACAAGTCCGGACAAATTCAGTGAACAAGAGTACGGGCACATATTCAAGCNCTGAAGAGGGAGAGACGGCACCGGAGCTANCCTGTCCAAAATGCAAAGGGGCCAAGTTCGTTCACCCCCTGCTGGCATCCGGCAAGCCGGACTACGGCCAGGTTATCCCCTGCTATTGCACTCAACAAGCAGCAGATTCAGACCGCGAGGCTCACTTACTNCGTTACAGTAATCTGGGTTTGCTAACCCGGTTTGACTTTGGTAATCTGGTGCCACAAGGCATCAGTGAGAATCCGGCCAACAAGGAGCAGTTCAGCCGAGCTTATCAGGCCGCCCGGGCCTTTGCTGAGGTGCCCAAGGGATGGCTGGTACTGTCCGGACCCAGCGGCAGTGGTAAAACTCACCTGGCGGCGGCTATTGCTAACCACTGCATAGAAAATAGCCGTTCTGTCTTTTATATCACTACCCCGGACCTGCTGGACCACCTGCGCTCCACCTTCAGCCCAAGCAGCGAGTTACCTTATGACGAGCTCTTTGAGCAGATACGCAATANGCCGCTCCTGATTCTGGATGANCTGGGGATCCAGTCCGGTACTCCCTGGGCCAAGGAGAAATTGGAGCAGTTGTTGGGCCACCGTTACAGTAATGAACTCCCGACGGTTATCGTTTCTATTCTGCCCATTGACGAACTGGAGGAAAGAATACGCACTCGTCTGGTAGCCTCTGAACCTTACCAGTTGCGCTCCTTTGACGAGAAATCACCGGCTTTGTTTTCTTTTGGCTGGGCTCCTCAGTTCAAAAAGCAGAAAAGTATGACTTTTGGTAATTTTGATACCAGGGGGCTTGGTCTGCCGCCCGAGCAACGTGAAAACCTGGGAGGGATTTTTCACATGGCCAATGACTTTGCCGAATCACCCGAGGGCTGGCTAATGTTTCAGGGAGATAATGGTTGTGGTAAGACGCACCTGGCTGCGGCTATCGTAAACCGGCGCTATCAACAGAAGCAACCGGCCCTGTTTATCGTCGTGCCTGACTTTTTGGATCATCTGCGGTCTACATTCAGTCCGGACAGCAAGACATCTTATGACCAGNTATTCGAAAGTGTAAAGAATACCCCATTACTGGTGCTGGATGATCTTGGCAAGCAGACAACGACCCCNTGGGCTCAGGAGAAACTCTACCAGGTTTTTAATTACCGCTACAATGCCCTACTGCCCACCGTGATTACGACTAACGCCTCAACAGATGAGATGGATAGTCCGATACTCTCGAGGTTTGCGGACCCTAAGATAAGCACCGCTGTTCATATTACCGCTCCGGACTACCATTCCGGTCGGAACAGTGANAAGAGGGCACCTCGCAGCGCTCAGAAGTAGTTTTGAAGCTAAAGGCTGTCAACGGAGTTTGAACAGCCTGGAATTTTCTAGTAAAATGAGCCAAGTCCGATGTTGAGAGAAAACTCNGTGATGACAGACCNCTCCGTGCTGGTGCTAAATCAAAGCTATGAGCCNCTTAATGTCTGTCGAGTCCGNCGGGCAGTAGTCTTGATCTATCAAAACAAGGCCGAGATGCTGGAGAATGGCTCGGGTTTTATTCACTCGGTAAGCCATGGATTTCCGGTGCCTTCTGTAATCCGGCTGGCTACAATTATCCGGCGTCCTCCACGGTCTCACAGAAAACTAACCCGACTTGAAGTTTTCAAACGTGATCATTATGCCTGCCAGTATTGCGGAAAGGAAAGCCGGCAACTTACCCTCGATCACGTTATTCCCCGTTACCGGGACGGACAGCACANCTGGGAAAATGTTGTCAGCGCTTGTGTGCCTTGTAATCGGCGTAAAGCAGGTAGAACTCCCAAGGAAGCCGGAATGAGATTAGCTCAAGAGCCGATACAGCCACGCGTGACTGGTCTTTTCTATGTTCCGGCTCATTATCCGCAGATCCGAAGCGAATGGCAGAAATACCTTCCCTAATGAAAGCCGGCTATTCCTCTTCCAGAGAAACATGGGGCGGCTCATTAATCAGGCGTGCAAGCACGTCATACCAGGTGTAGTCCACCAGAGCCACGTCATTCGTGCTGGGGGCCTGGACATAGAATGAACTGCCGTCCGGCGTCTCGTCACCCACTAGAATGTTCATGGTACGTNCCTCTTCCAGCGTCAGAATTATCTCCATCTGAGGTTGGGCCAGGCCGAACTCAGTCAGTTTCTCAAGGGAGGCATTTTCGGCGATGACTCTGTCTGCTCCGGGGCCGCTGAGAAGAAGTGTGATGCCTCCTCCCCACCGGGCTGCNTCCACATTTGATTTCTGAGGGTCGTCGAAGTACCANGGAAACTTGTCTTCTTCTGGTATTTTAACAAATGCCTGGCTTTTGTTTTCACGGGGAAGCTTTATTTCGATATTTTGTATTGCGTCCATATCGATATCCCAAACGAACATCCTCGGCTCCACTTTTTCAGGGGGTTCCGGAATATTGGAGAAGTAAAAGTAGCCGCCGAGAGCCAGCAGCACAGACAGCAGAATGAGGATGTTTCGGATTCTCAAGAGAACACCTTCCCGAGGCAGGCCCGATTCACTACCTTCTTCGCCACCAGATTACGCCGCCCACCATCAGCACCAGGAGGGGTAGCAGGGCAATGCTGGAGATATTTATGAAATTGGCCGTTTCCTGGGAAACGAGCAGTCTGCGAAAAGGGAGCACCTTACGCTCTATTGAAATCAGCTCTTTACCGGCGGTAAGTAACTCCACCATATTGAGGAATAATATCCCGTTGTCACCGTTGTGATAGTGCCGGTCAGAAGCAAAATCAGAATCTCCGACGACTATCAAGCGGGTTATCTGGGCTGCCTCAGGTATCTCTGTCCCGCCCCCTTCATCCGAGACTCCGGCGATAAGAACTCCGAGAGCCAGCGGGCCTGGTTTGTCTATTCCATCATCGAGTTCGGGCGTTTTCGAGGTGTCAAAATTCTTCTCCAGCCAACTGTCCTGGCTGGTGAAGAAAAGAGGCTGCTGGATAATCAAGTCAGAGTATTCTTCCTGGGGAATGACGGCCGTGGCCCCGGGGAAGTAAGTGTCTGATAAACCCATCATGTTCCTTTCCTGGGGCACGAGGGGGTTATCAATACTTGGTGATACATAAGACGACGGGTCAATAACGGTTCCGTTCTCCACGTTTACTCCCCAGCCGGATAGCAACTGCCGGTACTCCGATGGCGAGTTCGGGTTCAGGAGGACCATCAACCACCCCTTATTCTCCAGAAAACCTTCAATAAGCGCTATCTCTGCCTTGGTGGGGGATGTTTCTGGCCCGGCGATTACCAGGGCGGTGGTATCCGGCGGTATTTCCGGGGTAAAGTCGAGGTCTAAAGTGCCTACTCTGTAGAGGTTATCCAGCAGACCTTGTCTGACGGCAGTGTAATCGGCGCTGGTACTGCTTTCACCATGGCCAGTGAGGAAATAAACCTTTTTCTGGGTAATACCGGATACTTCCAGGATGGCACTGGTGAAGGGATGCTCCATGTCAACTGAAATTTCTCCGTCGGCCTGCTGGGAAACAATCTCCTGTGGGAATACCAACCGTTTGTTCCCACCGCTTTCAAAGACTAAGGTTGGATAAA
>NYYM01000030.1 GCA_002685815.1 Dehalococcoidales bacterium
CTTCTTTCAACATCTGGGATGTGATGTAGCACTCCAAAGGAATATACGCAATCAAAAGTGTCGTTCTTAAAAGGGAGAGAAGTGGCATCCGTCCGGACTACTTGGACCGGAAGTTGGGCCTCTTCCAACAGGCTCTTGGTTGATTGAGTGGCAATTTGGGTGAAGTCACTGCTTACCACCGAGGCGCCGTTTCGAGCAAACTCAGCCGAATCAATCCCCGCCCCGCAGCCCAGCTCTAGTACCAGTTTGCCGTTAAAGCTGTCGAACTTGAATGTATCGTTCATATAGTCTTGTAGCGAATAGCGGAATTCCCTTTTCCTCTCGTAGCTCATATCTTCGCCGATAAAGCCCATCGGGGGGCCTTGCTCCCAGAATGCCATTATGTCTTTCCCTTTTTTCATCTCGGTCATCTCGACTATTCCACCTTATTGCTCAATCGGGTGCTAATTGCTTGCCCGAGTTTCGACCGATGGCGATTAGCTCTACATTCTGGGGTACCCGATCAATGAACCTCCAGGGGTCTATCACTACCGATCCGGGCACAAAAGGAAAACTCTTGAACTCCTGCCACATCGTGCCTACAAGGTACACGGAGGCTACCTCCGGCGGCAGGACAGGGTCTGTCACCGGGTCGTAGAATACTACCTCTTCCCCTCTTTCCTGCAGGATATTGGCTAGAAGTATGCTGGGAGAGCCCACAACCAGATTAGTCTCCGGCTTGAAAGTCCTGCCCAGAATCACTTTGGGTAATCTGTGTTGGCACATCAGGTCGGCCAGCCACTCGGTCTGTTTCTCTCTGGTAGTCATCACAAAATCAAAGACATTGTAATCCAGCCCCAGAGTGTCGGAAAGATAGCTCAGTGCCAGATTATCCCTCGGGTGGCAAGCCCCGCCGTCCCCCATGCCTCCCTTGAGATACTTCTTGCTTATCAGTCTATCCGTGGCCAGGGACAAAGCCTCGGAGACTACATCGCAGTCACCCCCGGGAGTATTGTGGCAGATCTGCATCAGTGTGTTCGCGAAAACGATTTTTAATCCTATCATCGTGTTGTAGGACATCTTGGTCGTTTCCGCATTATCCCAGGTCATTTTCAATCTGGGTGAATCTTGAATCGTATCATAGAACTGCGCCAGTATCTCTCCTGCTTTCGAAGGCGTCTCTCCGGAGAGCCGTTCTCCAATGAGGGTAAATTCAGGGTTGTAGAAATCGTCCATCGTTTGCCCCATGGCAATGAAGAAAGGGTTGTAGCAGAGCCCCCAGCCCTGCTCAATAGGTCTGCTGATTATCTTTTGCATGGCCGGATAAATGAGACTTCTGATCGTACCCGGCAAAACCGTGCTGATAATTGAGACTACTTTATAATCTTTTTCGTCGCAACTATTGATGGCACGGGCGATATCATCCGCCACCTTTTGTAAGTAAGAATAGTCAAAGTCTTTTCTGACATGGTTGTGTCTGATTGATCCGTCCAGCTCGGGAGGATGGGGTGTTTGAACTGCCACAAAGCATATATCTGTCTTGGAGATAACTTCAGCCATCGAATCCACAAAGTGCATATTGGGCAAGGCTTCTTCCAGGTGGTGGTCCATTTCGGGCTCGTACAGGTTACTGGTGCCGTTCTTGTAGTCTTCGATTGCCTTCTTGTTCACGTCGAAACCGTACACAGTATGCCCTTTCTTAACAATAGCCACGGCACAGGGCAGACCCAGTTTCCCAAGACCGATAAAGCCTATATTCATTTAGCCTCCTTAGACCATTGGTTCTTTATGATAATCAGTACTCTTTCAAACTCATCCGGAGATTTGGGTAATAATGTCACCATACGGCTCCATTGTAGCACTTCACGCTCAACCTTCTCTCTAATCCGATCACTTTTAAAAGTACCAAAGTTAATACCGGATGCAACTGATCCCCTTTTGCCCAGGCAAACGCTACCGGAAAGAAGCTGAAATACAATATTATCTCTGTATAATAATTGAATTCGACAGGAGTGAAATCCGGCGAAATACGGACGGACTCTATCATGTTATTGTCGAAGGCTTTCTCCCTTTGTCACGCAGGGTGGGTAATTTCGGTTCGGTATCTTTCAGGCCTCTAAGCCGCCCCGTCGTTCTAAACGATATTGGACTGTTCAGATAATGATTCGTAGTTGCTGTATACACTGTCCGTATAATTACTGATGGTGCCTGTTTCGAGAGCTTGCTTGATTTCGGATATCCCGTCTTCAACGGATTTCCTCGTCCGGTAACCGAGTATTCTGGTTATCTTGTCGAAGTTAACGCTATAATTCCTCTCATCAACCTGGTCGTCCCGGTTCTCGATTTGCACATCAGGCACGATCCCCTTTACGATCTCGCCTAGTTCCCGTATCATGTAGTTCTGCTGGTCGGAACCGACATTAAATATTTGGCCGCTCACCTTCTCTATTGGTGCTTCCAGGCACGTGACGTATGCTTCGGCGGCATCGTCAAGATGAAGCAAAGGCCGCCATTGGTTTCCGCCGAAAATCGTGATCGGTTCTTTATTGGCTGCCCTGGCGGCAAATAGGTTCACTACCAGGTCGAACCGCATCCGGGGAGACAACCCGTACAGGGTCGCCATTCTCAAAATCGTCGGTGAGAAGTTATCATCCACCGCCTCCAGAATTGCCATCTCAGACTTTATCTTCATCGCGGCGTACAATGATACCGGGTTAAGAGAGGACCCCTCGGTTATCAGGGTGCCCGGTGTCTCGCCGGCTCCGTAGACGCTGCAGGTTGAGGCGAATACCAGCCGGTTAATCTGGCTGTATTTGCATACCTCGGTAATTATCTTGGTGGCCAGATAATTAATGGTTATCGTCTCCTCGGCGTCCAGTTTGCAGGCAGGGTCGCCGACGATTGCCGCCAGGTGTATCACTGCATCACAGCCCCTGATTCCCTCCATCAGCACCTTGATATCCCGGATATCACCCTCGATAAAATTGAAGCTTTCGTTATCGTAGAGGTCTTTAATGCCNTGGTTCCCGTATAACTGTTTGTCGAGCCCGTAGACGACGAAACGTCTTGAAATAAGTTTCCGCACCAGCACCGAGCCGAGATACCCGGAACAGCCTATCACCAGGACTTTCTTTACGGCTTTTAGATTCCTCGACCGATAGTGGCTNAGCGGGGCCNCTTTCCTGGCTCCGTGATAAAAGACCATGATATCTTTGACCCCTGAATTGCCGTCCAGGACGGGAACTTTGAGGGAAGAACCCACCCCCAGCTTGCTCTTGATCGCCTCGCTGTTCTGGAGTGTCAACAGNTCCTCTTCTGTTACCTCGCCGGTTATGACCACCGGCTGAGTGTTCATGATTCCGCTGATCGGGTCTTCTACGCTTGTTCCTCTCAGGATAGCTTCCCTGACATCTCCATCGGTTACTAGGCCGGCAAATTTACCGTTCTCATCGACGACGAAGGCGATACCCAAGGCACCGTTATCGATTGCCCGCATGGCAGTTTTTATGCTTTCCTCCTCGCTTACCGTCAGGTTGGCGATGTTCTCATTTTCAGGGGGGCTCATTATTTCTCCTCTTTGAAGAAATTGTCGATTTTGCTGACTATGAGGTCCATATCCCCCTCTGTCAATGCGGGGTATATAGGTAGTGACAGAGCTCGTGATGCCAATTCTTCGGTGACGGGCAAATGGCTGCTGTAACTCAGCACGTTCTTGTAATAGTGGGTCAGGTGTATCGGGTGAAAGCTGATTCTGGTCATTATTCCCTGCCCTGCCAGATACTTTTGAAGTGAATCCCTCGTTTGACTCCCGGCTCTGATTCTGATCGGGTATTCCTGGTAAACGTGAAATGCTTCGGTCGGGAATTCTGGAATCTCTACCCCGCTTATGCTAGACAACCGTTCGGACATATATGCAGCATTATTCCGTCTTATTTCGATGAGCCGGTCGACCTTCTTTATTTGGGTAACTCCCAGAGCGGCCAGAATATTGGACATCCTGAAGTTATATCCCAAGGTCACGTAGTCCATGTATTCGATAGAAGAAAAATAGTCGGCCGTCTCCGCCCTGCCGTGTGATCTTATCAATTTGAGCTTTTCGTATATACCCTGGTCATTCGTAACTGCAAACCCTCCCTCACCGGTAGCAAATACTTTATTCTGGCAGGAACTGAACATGGCAGCGTCGCCGAAATTCCCGACCTTCTTGCCGTCCCATTTCGCCCCGAAAGATTCGGCCGCATCTTCGATCAGCAACAGGTCATGCTTGACGGCGATTTCTCTCAACTCTTCTATCAGACAGGGACTGCCCCCGTAATGGATCGGCATAATAGCCCTGGTTCTGCCGTTGATTTTGGCCGTCACGTCCCCGGGGTCCAGTCCGTAGGTCTTTTCTTCTATGTCGGCAAAGACAGGTTTTGCCCCGACGAAAAAAGGAGCGTTTACGGTAGCAATAAAGGTAAAAGAAGGAACAATAATCTCATCGCCCGGCCCGATTCCATATGCGATAAGAAGGGCATGCAGGACGGAAGTCCCTGAATTAAAGGCGAGAGTGTACCTGGTGCCGAGATAGCTTTCAATGAGGCCCTCAAACTCCTGGACATTAGGTCCGATCGCCCAGTTCATACCTGATTTCAGTGTTTCCGTTACCCTGTCTATGTCATCATCGTCCCAGTACGTCTTAAAAAGGGGAATCTTCCATTCCATTAACGAGTCTCCTTAAGTACCTTTTTCCCGTTTATCCGCCCTGAAGATCCTCCCCGGCACCCCCACCACGGTCACATTATCCGGTACGTCGCTGATTATGGCCGCCCCTGCGGCTATCGTTGATCCTTCCCCGATGCTTATGTTCTGAATAACCGTGGCTCCGATACCGACTTCTGTGTAAGCCTTGACGGTGACAGCCCCACCTAGGTTCCCCCCCGGCTGTATGTTAACGTGGTCTCCAATCATGTTGTCGTGGTCGATAGTAGCCCCCGTATTTATGATTACGTCGTCGCCGATGATAGAATCGGTATTAATTATGGCTCCCGCCGCTATCATTACCCCGTCACCCATCCTCACATTCTTGGCGATGACGGCCCTCGGGTGAACGGCGTTTACCGGTTTTAGCCCCATTTCTTTCAAGTGTTCAAATAGGGCTGCCCGCACCTTGCGGTTCCCCAGGGCAATTATACCACCTTCTATCCTCTTTTCTTGAATTAATCTGGGCAGTGCGGCCATGTTTCCCAGCACCGGGACACCGCTAATTATCTTGTCATGGGAGTTCTCGTCATCATCTATGAACCCGATAACTTCTACAGACGTGTCGTACTGCAGGATATCCAGTGTCACCTTGCCGTGTCCGCCGGCTCCTATGATAACGATATTCACCTGCATTAACCTCAATAAGCGATTTGTTTCCGGAGCAAACGGGGAGTATTCTCAACGCCGCTGAGAATCTCAGCAATCCTGGTGCCGGCTTTCCCGTCTCCGTATGGATTATGACTCCTTTTTATCTCGTCCAGAAACTCCTTGTCTCCAATCGCTCTTCTTATCGCCGTTGTTATCTCATCCCGGTCGTGCCTCACATTGATGACGTTATTTTCCCTTTCCCTGCCCTCCTGACGGCTGCCGACATTGATCACCGGCAAGCCAAACGAAGGGGCGTCTATCATTCCGCTGCTCGAGTTTCCTACCAGGACGCTGGCCAACTTCATCAGACTGAGGTACTCCCTCCGGGGTAGACTCTTCAGAGCTTTGATAGAAGTATACCTTTTTTCGTAGTCCTTGAGTATCTCTATCATTTCTCGTCCGCCGGCGTCGGCATTTGGATACACCAGAATGACTGGATAGCCCGTTGCCGCCACTGCCTCCAGCGTCTCCACCATTTGTTGGCCTGCCTGCTCTGTCGCCGTCGTCACCGGGTGTTGTACCATTAGGATTAACGGTTTTGAAGAATCTATCCCGAATTTCTTGATCGTGCTCTCCCGGGGTATCAAGGGCTCATTTAGAATGACGTCCAGGGCGGGTGAACCGACCATGTGGATTCGCCACTCGTCCTCACCCATCTTGATGATTCTTTCGGCGCTTTTCTCTGTCGCCGGGAAATGGATATGAGCAAACTTGGTGATAGCGTGGCGGGCGTATTCATCCAGACCCCCCCTAGAGCTGTCGCCGCCGTGAATGTGAGCTATCGGGATGTTCATGTAGGCCCCGGATATGGCTGCTGCCAGTGCCTCCACTCGATCTCCCAAGACCAGAATCATATCCGGATTCAATGTTTCCCAGGTCTGGGCCAGGCCGATAATGCCTTTTCCCACCGATTCCGCCATCGCTTCCAGCTTGTCGCTGTCCGGCATCATATCCACTCTGCCCTCTATCGTAAAACCGTCCTTCTCTATTTCCTCGACGGTATTACCGAACTCGCCGGAAAGGTGCATTCCGGTGACCACCAGCAACAGTTCTAACTCTTGCTCAGCCTCTATGGCTCTCAATACGGGACTGAGAATTCCGTAGTCGGCCCTCGTCCCGGTAACTACTGCAACTCTTTTCATTGCCTATGCCATGCCTATACCATTTTTGACAAAGCTATTATTTCTCCCGCTTTTATGCTTGCTCTCGTCCGGCTGCCGACAATCAGATTCATTGACTTGACTCCCAGACCGCTGCCGGGTCGTTTCAGGCTCACCATTTCTTCGGTGACCACCGTTCCCTCCGTAATATCCACATTGGCGACAATACTTCTTCGGGCTACCTTCTTGATTTCTTCCTCGCCGGCCGTTATCCTCTTTGTTCCATCCCCCATAGCAAGCTCAACGTTCCTGATGGCCGATACCATTTCTTTCAATTCCTCCGGCTCCAAAGAAGCCCTTTGGTCCGGTCCCGGCAGGTTCCGGTCCAGGGTAAAGTGCTTCTCGATTACACAAGCGCCCAGGGCCACCGCTGCTACCGGAACCGTAATACCCAGTGTGTGGTCGGAGAGGCCCACTGGCAGACTGAAGGCGCCTCTCAGGGTTTCTATCGCCCTGAGATTCATCTCCTCTATTCTTGCCGGGTAGCTGGTGACGCAGTGCAGCAGGATAACTTCCTCCATCCCTTTTCCCTTTATGATTTCCAGAGCATCCTTTACCTCGTCAAGGGTGGACATCCCGGTGGAGAGAATTATCGGTTTTCTCTTGCTGGCGACATGTTCAAGCAAAGGTAAATTGGTGATTTCGCCCGAGGCGATCTTGAAAGCAGGTACTTCTAGTTCTTCGAGCAAATCAACGCTGCCTCCGTCAAACGCAGACGACAGAAAAACTATTTTCTTCTTCCTGGCATAGTCGGACAATCGCTTGAAATCTTCTCTCTTAAGCTCAAGCCCTTTCAACATTTCCAGTTGAGGTTCGTTCCGGTTTGTGGTCTGTGTCTGGTAGATGGCTTTTTCGGCATCGGCGGTGGCTATTTCCTCGGCCCGAAAGGTCTGAAACTTGACCGCGTCAGCGCCGGCTTCCCTGGCCGCGTCGATGAGCTTCTTAGCCAGCTCGTTATCGCCGTTATGATTTACCCCCGCCTCGGCGATAATGAAACAGGGCTCACCCTCACCGATTATTCTCTCGCCTATTTCTATCCCTATCATGCCCTCTTTCCTGATGGCCCCTCCCTGAACTCTGCTTTCGGAGCGGCCCTCTGTTGGACGTCGGCGTTCAGGGCTGACAGTTCAGGGTTGTCGTCCAGAAACCGGCAAATGTCAAAAATATCGAAGTCTTCTTTCTGCGCCAACAGGGCATTGAATATCCTGGTCATCAGGTCGAAATCCTCCTGAGTATCCACCGTAACGCGGTATTCGGGGCGTCGTATCCTTGGGTCGGTGATGCTGATGACCTCACACTTGAAAACGCCCGCTTCCCGGAAATACGGCCCCCAGATTTCGGTATCATCGGAAGCCTCCATCTCGCACGCCTTCTCCACGGCCATTCTTTTTAGCCCATAGCACTCGCACCCGTTGGGTACACCTTCCATCTCGCAGAAGTCATAACCTTCATCGAGATAGAGGTTTATCAATTGCTCTGCCAAGAGAGGCTCTTTTAACGGGTCATCGGCGGTGGCGCTGATAATCAGGTCTACGTCATACTGCCTGGCGCAGTCTCTTATCCAGACCAGTACGTCGTCTTCACTTCCCCGAAAACAAGGAATTCCGTTCCTTTCGGCAGCCTCGACCAGCGGGTCGTCCTGAGAATTGGTCGATGTCATCAACACCAGCGGGTTTATGTTCAGGCGTTTCAAGCGGTCAATCATCCAGTCAATCATCGGTCTGCCCTCAATCGGTTTGATGACCTTAAGGGGCAACCCCTGCGATTTTAAGCGGGCTGTGATGAATATACCGGTCCTGACCAGTTCACCCCTCTTGAGCGGCTCGAATTTCTCATAGTCAAACTCCGACTTCTTGCCCAGCAGCGATTCTATTCGCTTGCCGTCGACCTCCCCCTTTTTTGCCCTCATAACACTCAGATTGTCTGTGGAAAACGTGTCGCCCGCCCTGATCTTTGTTCCGCTGACCACCTTCATCAGCGATTTGTATTGCCGGTAGACCAGTTCGTCGGCGGAAACCTCGTTCGGATCTTTGTTCAGCATACCGTCGATGATCCTGATGTTCTTAACGAACTCGCCGAACTCGTCCGGATTCAGGGCCGCTTCAAAGTCCTCACCCTTCAGACTCCGGTCATGAGTGATATGTTTCTCGATAATGGAAGCCCCTGAAACCATGAACAGTACCGGCAAGAATGTCGAAGCGTCCGACGTGGGCTCCGAGTGGTCCTGATAACCGAAGTGAACACCATATTTCTCCGATAGTCTCTTCACAAAATTCAGGTTAATTCCCTCCGGATTGGTCGGGAAATTTTGCAGACCGTACATCAAATGTATGTCAGCCTTTTCATCTTCAGAGTAGATTAGCTGTATTACTTTGTCTATTTCGTTTTCCTCCATCCCCCCGGCCGATATTGCTATTTCCTTTTCTGCTTTGACTACCTCACGCACTAGTTCCTCATTCTCCAGGTTGGCCGCGTGCAGCTTGTAACCCTTCACTTTTTGGTTTTTGCAGAATCTGGCGCTCTCCATATCGTACACATTAGCCCAGACATCCAGCCCCAGCGAGTTCGCCCTGTCAATGAGACCTGACCAGTCCTCCCAGGTCAAATAGCACTCCTTTATCTCCGCGTAATCCTGGTCCGCCGGAATAATATAACTGTCCAGATCGATAATCTGAAGTAGAATTCCGTCCGCCTTCGCCTCAGCGGCTCCTTCGATGATGGTCAGGCCAAGCCTCGGCTTTCCTTCGTGGGAAGCCGCCATCTCCGCCAGGATATACGTGGATACTTTCTTGTTCATCTTTTCATCTCTCTCTGCCCTTTCAGATCGACCAGTATCCCTTCGAATTCATCCAGTGTTTGAGGAAACAGAATTTCTGAACTGCTCCTTTGTATCAGGCTCTCTCTTAGTCCGTCTGCGATATCAGCGCTGTTGAGAGTAACCAGGTCTATCAAAGAAACAGCCGCGCCTCCTTCCACGTTGATGATTGAATTAGAGGCGACACTCAGGTACACCACCACGTTCTCATTGTACAGCAACTCGGCCGGTATGAAATCGGGCAAAACGTCACCCACTTCTATTACCGTTTTGTCCTCCTTGGGGTAGCGGGGATGATATTTGCGGGCTATTTCTTTCTCCGGAAAATACTTGCTCACTATTTCGAAAATCCCGGCCAGTTCTCGCTTGAAAACATTTCTGTCTTCTATTAGACCGCTTGCAATCAGACTGTCGTCGAAATAGATGATGCTATAAATAGAGGTGTCGAATATCTTGAACTGGCTTAAATCAAAGTCCTTCATCATTCGATTTCCCTCTTCCACGTCAATGACCTTATCAACCTTTCGGTCGATAAAGCTATCCGCTATGTAGGGAGCCCCCCTCGGATAACCGCCCAGTCTTATCAGGGACAGTTCACGCCCATAGACCAGTTTCAGAATCATCAGACTCACCAAATCCATCAGACTGGCAGGAGGGTGTTCATCCGCTGTCAGTACATGGGCTTCACTCTCCATATACACCAGTCTGTTTCCCTTGCTCAGTTTCTCCAAGAAATAATAGCTGACCTGGGCTATCTGCCTCACAAAGAAATAAATTTCCGCCCCTTTCAGGTGAGCCAGGTAATTACTGTAAACCTCTCTCAAGTACCGTTTTTCCCTTATTATTTCCGGGGTACGGTTGACCATTTGAGCTATCGTGTTACCTGTTGTTCTTCTTCCCTCAAAAGCTTCAAAGTATATGATATTAACAGAACTGCTAAAAAACTTCTCGTTATTTTCTCCAAAGAACTTGAAAAGCTCACTGTTGCCTGGGATCACGATATTGATCGGGCGTTTACGGTAATTCAGTGTTGCCAGATATAAACAATTCCTGATTAATGAATATGACTCACAGAATATTACTAGTTCCTTCATAAACTTCGCCGTCGTACAAACTGGTTTTCAGGAAATGCTTGAGGTTCTGTCTGGCGCCTTTCTAATTCTGAGCCTGTCTAGGCGCCCGGTCGGCAAGGACCTTCTCCTTCGCGTCATCTCTTTATCACCAGGTTCTTTTGGATTCTTATCTGGACTTGGTGTTGGCAACTAATCTCTTCCGCCTGATTCCAGTGATCTCATTCTGTCA
>NYYM01000031.1 GCA_002685815.1 Dehalococcoidales bacterium
ATAAGCCTATCTAATTGAAGCTTGCCTATGACGTAGCTCGACCCATATCCTGGCTCGGACAGATAGAGAGCATAGTCCTGTAGGATCATGTTGCTGTTGGGCTGGATATATCCTCTGGGCGTTTTCTCAACCGCATACGTAATCGCCTCTTCAAGTGTGAACTCACCCGAATGCAGTTTCAATCCACCTATCGCCCGAATCGCCCGAAAAGCCAGCATGATATATACCAGTTCCTTGGCTCTGGGGTGCTCCTCAAAAATGCCCGCCTGCATCATTAGCTCTTCGAAGGCCGTGGCCAATCCCTCTGCCCGACTGTCCCAAATTTTATACAGTAGAGCTCCACTCCGTATCGAGTGTGTATTACGCTTCTCACGTTGCTTTTCCAGCCAGTGAACTCCATGGCACCCCAGCACTAAGGGGTCCCGGTACATGACATGTGTGAAGAAATCCAGCTGCTCTGGTGGAATAAATACCCTGACCTCATCGCTGAGCTGCATGTAATCGGGCACCGTGAATATTCCCTCGTTCTGCAGAAAACTCATGAACTCAGCCACGGATTTCTTTCTTCGGTCCTGAATCTCCTCAAGCGATCCGGCTGCTNTAAGTGCTGGAAGGCGTCTGTTTCGATGTTCCTCGAGTGCCAACGACGCCAATGATCGCTCCAGCTCCCGTTCTATCAACTCGACTTGTTCTTTCCAACCGTAAGGAACCAGATGTACCTCTTTCATGTTTCGGTCGAATTCGGCCACTCCGATACCAGAAAAGGCCTTCATACCNTTGCGCTTCTGCTCAAGCCAGACAGCAAAGTCATCCACAGCCACCTGTGCACGCCGGGCTAGATCTGCCAAATCAGGACTACTGGCGTCTAACTGGCCGGCCAGATTCGCCAAGTTTGCGCTTTCCCTTTTCTTCTTCTGATTAGCAAGCAGCCACAGATCTCCTGCTTCCTCAATGAGGTTCTGCTTCGCTTGTAACAGGATGTCCGGTATGGCCGCAAGCTTCCCTTTGAAGATGGCTTGATCCTTCTCATTCAACGGGAAACTAGATTCGAAGACGTTCAGGACGCCGTAGATTTCTGGGGTTTCTCGAGCGGGTACGTCCGGTTCTTCCATCTGGATGACCGCGTAGAAAATCGGATTGCGTGCCCATGGTTTTAGAATGCGATGATCAAATTCCAAACCGTTTATTTCCGCCCGGACGATCTCGTAATCAACCTGTTGAGGAATTGGCCAGCTGCTGCAGTCGATNGCGGACAGATCCCTTTTTAATTTCGGGATTAAGCGTTTCTGCTCCGCCATCGCTTGTACAGTGTAGTCGGGAACTCCGTTCACGACGTTTGGTTTTTGGAACTCACGCCACTTCTTAAAGAAACTAACAAGGTCTTCATACTTATTGCCGGTGGACATGGTTTCGCTTTTATCATTGTCCATACTCTAATCTCCTATCCTAAAGCTGTCGAACAAATACAAATTTATGTAACTATCTCTATTGAATGCTCGTCGTTTCTTCTTGTNGTTATAGATGAAATCTTTTTCCAGCATTATACCACCACANGCTTGATTTCATAAAACNTTTATCAATGCTGGAAAAAGGAACAATTTTAGACAACAAATTTAGACAAACAAAGGCACTTTACACCGATGACATCAACCTGAAACAAACGCGGGCTACAATTAACTGAGGGCAGAAAGTTAGCTTCTTTCCCAGGCGAATCAAAGAAAGGCTCTGCGGGTTACTTTCTGCATACTAACTGGTAACACAAATTTTCAGGAGTCCATTCCTCGGTGACCTCAAACCCAGCGCACACGACCGCCTCTCGGTAATCATTTATCGTACACCTGGTGTGGNGGTCACGGTACTTCCTCAAAAGCAGAATCAAGTGGATGAACGGGTCTTCAGTTGCAGCAAGAAGGGAAAAAGTGAAGCGCTCGTACTCCACATAGTAACGCATCATCAGGTTCCGAATCTTTTCAGGATCTTGGCCAAACTCAATTTGACTGCGTTCGACTATTGACTCTGCAGCATTTGGTGTTGGGTCCATCGCTATGCAGCAATCGTAAATCGTGTCTATCAACCGTCAGTACTTTTTCGATTCCAGTATCTGAGGAAGTTGCTTACTCTTCAAGAACTCGTAAGGAACTCGATTAAGGAACTCGTACAAGTCGCAGGCAACAAAGTCTGTTACTATGAAGGTTCCATCCTGGTGCAAGCAGTTAAACAGATTAGCAAGAATTCTCGTTGCCTCGGGGGTATTGACTCCCCCTAATTTCTCTCCAAGATTGTAGTCGTGACAGATCTCATGAAATACAATAGCGGAGTAGACCAAGTCAAAGTGTCAACCATCCGTCGAAGCTGATCATGCTGATGTAAATCTCCTCCGATTGCGTGTCGCGCCAAATTCTCCGACATCTGCCAAGATCAAGGACCGTTTGGAGAAGTTGCCATTATTGACACCGTCCGATGTACGAGTTTGACAGACGAGGCTCTGATTTTAGATAATTAGACACAGGAATCCCGTAATTTGAGCTTGACACCATCGCCGGTCATTGCTATATTGTGGTTCATATTGGGTCAGGAAATATTCCAATATGATATTCTTACTGATGATACTGAGATANATGTGGGTCTGTATCCCTGCTTCAAACAGTAACGATGGAAGAAGGGGAACTGCGTTCAGCGGGCAGTANAGGACATAAGAGGACCGGAAAAGGCTGGTGGCAATAGTTCGCAATGAGTGATAGATCAGTTGAAAAGGAGACAATGCAATAAATGGATGAATTTTCATCTGNTGATTGGAGTTCTAAATCTGCATTTGGCCGTTTGGGTGAGGTATTCAAAGGGATTTCGGAGANTGCAGCGCAATTGGCAAACCTGGTAAATCGAGCATCGATCTCAAACGTATTTGGAGCTACTGACGAAACTAACGTTAGTGGAGAAGTAGTCCAGAAACTCGATAGAATTGCTACTGATATAATTGTAGAAAACTTACTAAAAACCGGCTGCGTCGCGGCAGTGAGTTGTGAGGAGGAAGCTGAGCCGATTTTCTCAGATGAAGAACCAAGTTCTGAAGAAANGTATGTGATTTCCANGGACCCCATNGATGGTTCGTCAAACATTGATGTTGCAGTGAGTATCGGATCAATATTTGNTATTTGGAGAAGTGATACCGATAGTCCTGTAACAAATTCTTCAATACTTCATCCCGGAAACAAGCAAATAGGGGCTGCATATGTTATATATGGGTCAAGCACCATACTAATAACAGCAACTCGAGGCGATGTAAATGGATTTACTTTGGATCCAACCACGGGACGATTCGTGCACACCCATCACAACATACGGATCCCGGAGAAATGCCCGTACTATAGTGTTAACGAAGGCAACGCCAAGAACTGGGATAGTAGTGTTCAAAAAGCGTTAGTGAACCTCAGGAGTNGCTACTCATTACGCTACATAGGCTCACTTGTGGCAGACTTTCATAGAAACCTACTCAAAGGCGGCGTCTTCTTGTATCCTGCGGACCAGAAAAACACGGAAGGAAAGTTACGGCTAATGTACGAGGCAAACCCTCTGGGTTTTATTGCGGAACAAGCGGGTGGAGCTGCTTCCAATGGTCTTTCCCCTATACTGGAGATTCAACCGGAAAGTCTGCATCAAAGAACTTCGTTGTTTGTAGGAAACGCAAATGTCATCGATAAACTCACAAAAGAAGCTTTTGGGTAGCACATATTTACGGCATCGGATAAGACTTAGTTTAACGAGGGGTTTAGAATATGAGTAATGTGGAAGATCTTGTAACAATTGCAAATACGCTTGTAGCCAAGGAGAAAGGTATNCTTGCGGCAGACGAAAGCTCCCCTACAATGAAACGGCGCTTCGAGGCTGTTAATGTAGAGCCCACTGAAGAAAATCGCAGGGACTATCGAGAAATGCTGTTTAGAACCGACGGGATTAGCAAATTCATCAGCGGAATTATTCTTTTTGATGAGACGCTCCGTCAAAACGGAAAAGATGGGAAACCACTTGTTAACGTATTGCAAGAAACTGGAATCGTGCCTGGGATCAAGGTTGACAAAGGGACGAAGCCGCTAGCAGGCTCAAACGCTGAATTAGTTACAGAAGGATTGGACGNACTAAGAGAACGACTGGAAGAATATCGAGACCTTGGTGCCCGCTTCACAAAATGGAGGGCTGTTTTCTCTATTAGTGAAAAAACCCCGAGNTCTTATGCCATTGATGTCAACGCNCATACACTGGCCCTCTACGCCATGTTAAGCCAAGAAGCAGAACTTGTTCCAATAGTGGAACCNGAGGTGCTTATGGATGGCGAGCATTCTATTGAAGACTGTTTCTCTGTCACGGAACACGTATTACGGGAAGTCTTCAGCTATCTGGGTCGATACGGGGTTGTTTTGGAGGGATGCCTATTAAAACCAAACATGGTTCTTTCAGGGAAGTCAGCAACTAGTAGGGCCAACCCCGAGGGAGTAGGCCAGCAAACCCTGACTTGCTTAAAAAGGGCAGTCCCGGCAGCAATTCCCGGCATTGTCTTTCTGTCAGGTGGTCAGACTGATGATGAATCTGTTGCCAACCTGAATGCAATCAACCAGCTCGCTTCAGATGAAGGCGCTCCATGGCAATTGAGTTTCTCGTATGGGCGTGGATTACAGAGCTTNCCTCTCANTGTATGGGCCAACGAGCCAACCAATATTCAAGAAGCACAGAAAGCACTTTACACAAGGGGGCATCTAACCAGCCAAGCGCGAAGCGGCCAACATACCCCATCGTAATAACGATAACTTGTCAATACCCAGGGGAAGTTACGTATGCATGACTGGCCTGAACATAGATTGATTTCAGTTGTGATTAGAGAATAATTATCAGAACAGTTTGCGCTCAGTTAAGTAGTGACCATCTGGTTTCCCTCGGTCTCCTNGTCCGAAGAGCCNCTTCACTCGTTTATTATCGTCGATTACAAATACAGCATCTTGATNGGCTACGGCCAGCAAGCCGCTCTTAAAGTGAGTACCNGCCCTGGAACGAAGAGTTGACACCGGTCAACCTGCCGGCAGTATTACGGAATCACAAATCCATTCGCACNGCNTATTTGGTGAGANNTTGATAACGCGGTTGTTGCCCGGGTCGGCAATGAACGTAAACTCGTTTGCTATTATCTCTAACGGCTTTGGGAAGGATGCTTTTGAGGATTAATCCGGGTNTAATCTTCGGGATCACATTGCTAGTCCTATTCGGTCTTGCACTTAGTGTTTGGGTCAAGCCGGGCGCAGGCCCTCTGGAGGGTACCATTTGGATACTGGAATTATTTGGAGAGCCAGGAAATTTGGTTTCAGTGCAAAAGGGGACGAAGATAACGGCTATATTCAGTAGNACCCAAAAGCGAGTTGAAGGCTCGGCNGGTTGTAATGACTATTTTGGGGACTATCAATTAAGCGACAATACCTTGACCTTCGTTGCGATGGGCCACACGGAGATGTATTGTACTGAGCCTGAAGGTGTTATGNCACAGGAAACTCAGTATTTGAAGATACTGAGTAATTCCGAGAGTTATCAAGTAACGGATGGGGCATTCCAGGTAAATAGTGGCAATGAGATATTAATATACAGCACCANGTGAACGACTGCTTCTGAATCCTTTTGAAATCGACCCTACATTCCCGAGCCAGGTCGAAACTGAAAAGCGCTGTGAAGATTCGAGAAACTGCCTTTTAAAAAGGGGGTGTTCCNTCCACAGAGCAAGCCAGGCTGCTGCCCGGCATCGCTGTCTCCTTAGCCTCAAGCCAGAAATCGGCAAAGCAGATGGGATGTCTGGGGGGAACGACTACAAACTCCTCATCCCACTGACCGCCGGCAATCTTGTCCATGAAAGCCATTGAACCGGTAATTTCCTCATAACTTAAGTTAAGCCCGGCGGCCCGCCGCCGGGCCTGTTCTTTGTATTCATCAAGGTCGGACTCATCCTCGGTGGTGATGAAAGCCATCCTCTGATAGTGCCGAAGCCGGTNTTTTTCCTGATAGACGGTCTGCATCCGCCGGGCACGCTCCTCACCGTACTTTTCAACCATCTGCTGATAGTTTTTTATCACGGGAGGGGTACCGCTATCATCAATTCTGCCTTCTATCCACCCTTTTGAGAGAAAGAGAGAACCTGGATTTTCAAACTGCTGTTTTAGATAAGCAGCCCGTGAGCCAAGNAGGATGGCAATACAGTCATCGGCTCTGGGCACCACCAAACGAGCCGACTGAGACTGAAGCCCCAGAACCGCCAGGCCACAANCGCCGTAAGCCAGCACGATAGTATCGTAGCCGCCAGATTCATCGATCTTTTCCTGCAATTTGGCTCGCAAGGCTTCAGGAGTGCGGTGCAGAGCAAAATCGAGCGTCTGGCACTCAATATCGGCCGGCAACCGGGAATTCAGTACCTCAGCGAGGACAGCGCAGGCGAGGACCTTGGTTCTTCCTTTGATTATGTCATTCCCCCTTGGATTAGTCGGGATATTCAGGACTCATTTTAGTCGCGGGGAAAGATATTGTCAACCAAACAAATAGCCCTCTTACTCGTCGAAACGGGGGNTTCAGGCACGGAAACATNCCNACTAGTCACGTCGGCATATCCAAAACAGGTTCAGGATAAAAGGCAGTCAATCCGAAAAGAGTAGCACAGGCTGGCAGGCCGGGATGGTGGCCAGATTAATATCAATCGTGGGCGGCCACCGCGTTTTTTCTTTCTTTTTTCTTTCCCTCGAGGTCNGACGGTCGGCCTACTGAGCCAAGAAATCAACCTTAGCTTAGTCAGAAAAAAACCAGGTGGTCAAAATGGTATATAATAGTGAAAANAGAGAGGGCCTACCCTNGTAGTCGACTAGCAAATGAGGTTATAATAATTCATCATGGATATTAGTGATTTCTTAACGGATTTTGAGTTACAAGTCCCCGATATAAAGGGGAGAAGGGTGCACGCTGTTGCGGCGCACATCGGGTGGTTGAACTGGGGAGAGGTTGGAGATGAATCTTTCAGTGAGCTGCTGGAACATTTCAAAGCAAAGAAAATAGGCGAGCTGGCCAGACCGGGAGATTTTTATGATTTTGTCACCTACCGGGACCACAGCCGCACATACACCGATAATGAGGGAGTGCGGCGTACCGAATTTCCAAACTCGAAGGTCTTTTATGTCAGGCGAGAAGAGCCGCTGAACGATCTNGTGCTGATCTATCTGCTGGAGCCGACCCACTTTGGAGAGATCTACGTAGACAGAATTGTTGCCTTACTAAAGAATCTGAATGTGGTTATATACCAGGTAATCGGAGCGATGGGCAGTCCGGTTCCTCATACCAGGCCAATAAGAGTCAGCGGTAGAAGCAGCGATTCCGACATGACGGAGAAGCTCGAGCAAATAGGGGTGCGGGCGACACTGGGTGGAGGACAATATGAGGGTCCAACCAGTATATTTAATGCTATAACTTCNAAACTTCAGACCGAAGGAATTACGACCGTCAGTTTAATAGCACACATGCCCACCTATATGTCTCTTGAAGAGCCGGATAATAATGGCGTCTACAGTGTTCTGAATGTTCTGTCAAAACTGGAGGGAATCAAGATTCCCCTCGACCGCTTCGAGTCTGCCGGCAGAGAGCAATATGATATGGTGACCAAAGAAGTGCATCAGTCACGAAGGCTGACGGCCTTGTCGAAAGAACTGGAAAGCATTTACGACCAGAGAGAAGAAATGACGGGAGAAGAGGCGACTCCGCTACCTCCCAGTATTCAGAAAGCGATCGACGAGGCGTTCGGCAAGACTTAATGTGGCGATCCAAATACAACCGGGCCTGTCAGGTTGGCTANCTAGCGGGTGAAATTCATTGGCCAAGATTGTCCTGGATCTACATNACATCTACAATAAGGGCTTCACGATTGACGCAGAACTGAACCGGGTTATTGAGGAAGCCGTAGAGAAGAAGATTAGTCTGGTGGAGATTATCCCGGGTAAGGGGTCAGGACAACTGAAAAAACGGGTTCTGCGATTCCTGGCCCAGCCGGAGGTAAAAAAGCTCTATCACCGGTTGAAAAAGGACGNCAAGAATTTCGGCCGGATTGTTGTGCATTTCAGGCACTAGACCAAGCACGTTTCACCGGTGCCGGGTCATCAAGACCGGGGAGCCAATGTTTCAANGGTAGGGGCAGTTTCAGGCAATCCGCCGGGCCAATCCTGATGCCAGACCGANGGGGANTCTGACTCAAAGAGTGGTATCCTTAGTGAGGGCAGGGTTCTATCTGCTATAATCATATTGTGCCACGTGATATTTCGCTCTACATTCATCTACCTTTNTGCCGCAGTAAGTGCCCCTATTGCTCCTTCGTGTCATACGATCACCGCGAAACCGATATTCCCCGGTACCTGAGCGCTCTCAAGAGGGAACTGGCACGACGGGCGGACGGGGAAAATGTCCGCAGCATATATTTCGGAGGAGGGACTCCGAGCCTGGTTTCGGCGGAATACCTGGCTGACCTTATGTCGGTCATCAGAGAACTGTTTGCCGTCGATGAAGCGGCCGAGATAACGGCCGAGGCCAATCCGGGAACCATTGAAGGGGAGTACCTCAGGGCTATCCGGGAATCGGGAGTTAACCGGTTGAGTCTGGGGGTGCAGAGTCTGAATGACCGGGAACTGGCCCTGCTGGGGCGTATTCATACGGCGGCTGAGGCAAGAGAGGCGGTACGACAGGCCCGAGAGGCCGGTTTTGACAATCTAAGTATTGACCTGATGTACGGTTTACCGGGCCAGAGCTTATCCGACTGGCAGCATTCCCTGGANGAAGCCATAACGATGAGGCCGGAACATCTTTCGCTCTACGCTCTGACGCTGGAAGAGGAGACTCCGATGGGGAAGGCTGTCAGTGAGGGCTGTTTGAACGAGCTTGACCAGGATGCCGCCGCCGACCAATACGAACTGGCCGAGGACTTGCTGGCCGTCGGGGGCTACGACCACTACGAGATATCAAACTGGGCGATGGGCGGCCGTGAGTGCCGTCACAACCTGACCTACTGGCGAAACCTGGCCTACCTGGGCGTGGGGGTGGCCGCTCACTCGTGCCTGAATGGTCACCGACTGGCCAATACCGCGAGTCTGGATAAATACATGGTCGACTCTTCAGGGGAATCGGCGGCGGGGCCGGAACTGGATGAAGAGATCAGCCCTGAACTGGAACTAGTCGAAACAGCCATACTCGGCTTACGATTAAGTGAAGGAATCGACAGCGACGAGATACACCACCGCTTTGTTATCGATATACTGGTATACTATCAGCAACAGATCGAAGAAATGACAAGGNCCGGTCTGCTGGAACAAACCGGCAGACGCGTGAAACTCACCCGCCGCGGCCGGTTGCTGAGTAACGAGGTTTTCTGGCGCTTCCTGCCGGAGTGAGGCCGGTGAGTAAAACAATAGCGGAACTAACCCAAGAGATAGATGAGGTTGTATGGAACAAGGGCTNACCAGGAATTTCTGCATTATTGCTCATATAGACCACGGTAAGTCAACGCTGGCCGACCGGCTGATTGAGCTTACCGGAACGCTGAAACCTGAAGAGATAGGCAAACAGGTGATGGACAGCATGGAGCTGGAGCGGGAGCGGGGTATTACCATCAAGGCCAAGGCGGTGCGCCTGCACTACAAGGCCAATGACGGCCAGATCTACCGCCTGAATCTTGTCGATACGCCGGGGCACGTCGACTTCTCTTATGAAGTATCGCGTACCCTNGTGGCCTGCGAGGGAGCGGTACTGGTTGTCGATGCTACCCAGGGTATCCAGGCACAGACGCTGGCCAATACATANCTGGCAATGGAACACAATCTGGAAATAATTCCGGTCATCAACAAGATCGACCTGCCGGGCAGCGAACCCGAGCGTGTCCTGGCGGAGATTGAGAGCGTACTGGGGTACAAAGCCCAGGATGTACTTCTTTTGAGCGCCAAAACGGGAGATGGGGTGCCACCGTTGCTTGAAGAACTCATCCGGCGCGTTCCGCCACCGGAGGGGGATGCCCGTCGGCCGCTCCAGGCACTGATCTTTGACTCACGCTACGATNCCTACAAGGGAGTTATCGCCTATTTGCGCGTCGTCGACGGTCGTGTCACAAAAGAAGAGAGACTNCGGCTGATGGGGCAGAGCACCGAGATAGACGTTCTCGAAGTGGGCTATTTTGCTCCCGAACCAAGCCCGACGGGAGAACTGACGGCCGGGGACGTTGGGTACATCGCCACGGGGCTTAAGAGCGTGGAGGAGTGCCGGGTCGGTGATACGGTGACCTCGATACAGGGCGGGGCTTCGGAACCTCTCATCGGCTATCACTCTCCCAAGCCGATGGTGTTTGCCGGTGTCTACCCCACACAGGCAGAGGATTTTGGCGAACTGCGCAANGCCATTGAAAAACTGAGCCTTAACGACGCCTCACTTTCNTACGAACCGGAGTCCAGCTCGATACTGGGTCACGGCTTCCGCTGCGGCTTTCTGGGTCTGCTGCACCTGGATATCGTGCGGGAACGTCTGGAGAGGGAATTTTCGCTGNCGCTGGTAGTTACAGTGCCCGGAGTCGGTTTTGTTATCACCAGAACCGGCGGGAAACAACTCAACGTCACCAATCCGGATGAGTTTCCGGAACCGACGGAAATCGAGAAAATAGAAGAGCCCTGGGTGAAGATATCGGTTATTACCCCGTCAAGCTTCATCGGCGCCCTGATGGAGCTTCTGATGCAATCCGAGGGAAGCTACAAACACACGGAGTACATNGGGCAACACCAGTCCGGGGGAAAANTGGGGCAGAGGGTCAGTCTGGAGTACGAAATGCCCCTGCGGTGCATGCTGACGACTTTCTACGACCAGATAAAGATCCGCAGCCGGGGTTACGCTTCACTGGACTATGAGCTTATTGGTCTCCATGAGGCCAAACTGGTCAAACTGGATGTCCTGGTGAACGAAGTGCCGGTGGACGCTTTCAGCCGTATCATCATACCGGAGAAAGCTCATGAGGTGGGTAAAGCGATGGTGGCCAAACTCAAAGAGGCTATTCCCCGCCAACTATTCAAAGTACCGATTCAGGCAACAATCGGCAGTCGGGTTGTGGCCCGAGTGGATATATCCGCCAAACGCAAAGACGTGCTGGCCAAGTGCTACGGAGGCGACATCACCCGCAAACGCAAGCTGCTAGAGAAGCAGAAAGAGGGTAAGAAGAAAATGAAGTCGATCGGTCGGGTGGAAGTGCCCAAAGAGGCGTTTCTGGATGTGCTTAAGATAGGCTAGTCAGTCGGCTCGGACCGGGAGTTCAATATCCGGGGATGGTAGTGGGTCAGATAACGAAGGTCTGACAAAAGCCGGATATCCGGCAGTTCTATGCTTCTCGTTCCACTCGTTTTCTTAACATCACAACTCCGAGGGAAATCATCCAGACAGTAAAGGCTAATATGTTGACGAACACAAGGACCGTTCTTTCAGCTTGCCAGNGATAGGCCTTCAGCCATACAAACATTCCGACAACACCCCCCCCAGGGCTATCCAACTAATCCATTTTGGAGTGGCTTCAGATTTTAGACCGAAGGCCCCAAAAAGGGCCGGAGACAGACCCAGCATGAGCCACGACCCATAGACTACCGATACCTCAAAAACGATTTTCGCAGGTATTCGGCGCCGTACAAGGCCTCCCNTGATGCTCCCTGCTGNTACAGNGGCCCAAGATGATATGCTCCCGCCAGNATTACCAGGTATGATACTGTCAGGACTACCACGCCAAGCTCCATGACCACTACCGGCCCCAATAGTTGCCAGGCTACCTTCTACATCAGCCGATAGATACCTATTAACAGGGCACCGTATATGTTCAGCCATCCGCTCAGCAGCACGGGCCCGGAGTAGCCACAAAAGCACTGAGCGACTCCTCAGGCACCATACTCCCCAAGCCTGGTGCGGTCTCCATAAACATACCGCCCAGATTGGCGACGAGTATCAGGATAGTCCCAAGGATCGCCGAAACCCCCGTCATCATATACAGTGTTCTGTCGGACATTTTCATCTCCTCTTCTCAGTGGGATTGAATTTTATGGGCCTTGCTGCGATTCCGGGGTGCCGGCGGAGCTGCAGATACGACGTCTAATTTGATAACGGCCGGTGTGTTTGTGGCGCCTGTCGCAGCGGTGGTAGCCATTTTTTTGTGGTATTACTTTAACGAGAAGCGGTAAGCGACAGGCGAAGCCCTCATTTTTTCAGCCCAGCGAATCGTTATTGCCCCCTTGCATTTCTGGTCGGTGAGATTCTTCCCGGTGTCAACTATGATATCGGCAGAAGAGGCCGGAAGGCTAACAAATGTCAGCCCTCTTTACTGACAGCAAGAAATGATGTTGACATCTACTATCGTTGGGGATTAGAATCTGTTTCAAACTGGAGGTACCGCCGTGGCCGAAAAAGGCAAGAAGATGGAAATGCTGTTCTATTCCGACTTCATCTGACCGTTTTGCTATGTTGCGGAGCGATCCAGTCTGGTCAGACTGGAAGAGGAGTTCGATATCGAGGTCAACTGGCGGGGGTTTGAGCTTCATCCCGACACACCCCGGGGTGGAATCAACCTGGAGCAGTTGTACCCCGGTGAAGGGCCAAGGATGACAAAATACCTGGACCGATTCGCCGCTCAATTTGGCGTTCAGGGCATGGAACGCTCGGAACGAATGCCCAGTACACGCAGGACGCTAGCGGTGGCCGAATTCGCCCGTGATCAAGGCAAGCTGAACGAATTCAG
>NYYM01000032.1 GCA_002685815.1 Dehalococcoidales bacterium
CGAGGAAATGGCACGGAGCGGCCGAAAAACACTGGCCACGGATATCTGTCTGGCAGACACCGGCATCGCCGGGCCGGGCGGGGCCAGCCCGGGCAAACCGGTAGGACTTTTCTATATCGGATTAGCCCACCGAACCAAAACTTTCAACCAAAAGCACATTTTCGGGCGTGACCGAGAAGAGAACAAGCGAGATGCGGCCGAGGCGACTCTGAGCTGGCTGAAAGAATACCTGGAAAAACTAAAATAGAGAGAAAAGAATGGATGTCCGAGACCATAACCGGGCCGCCTGGGACAGGCAAGTTGAGAGCGGCAACCGGTGGACTGTTCCGGTCAGTAGAGACGTTATCACCGCAGCCAGGCAAGGCCAGTGGCAAATCTGCCTGACCTGCTCAAAACCAGTCCCAAAAGACTGGTTTCCTGATCTCGACGGCCTCAGTATTCTCTGTCTGGCATCGGGAGGCGGGCAGCAAGCTCCGGTGCTGGCAACAGCGGGAGCCATAGTAACCGTTCTGGACAATTCACCAAAACAATTAGCCCAAGACCGCCTGGTGGCCGAACGGGAGTCGCTCACCATCCGGACGGTAGAGGGTGATATGGCCGACCTGGCCATGTTCCGGGACCAGAGCTTTGACCTCATCGTTCATCCCATCTCCAACGTCTTTGTTCCCGAGGTGATACCGGTATGGGCTGAGGCCTCCCGGGTATTGCGTCAAGGGGGCACGTTGATATCCGGTTTCAACAATCCGGCCGTTCATCTCTTTGACTACGATTTTGCCGAGCAGACCGGTATTCTTCAGGTCAAGCATAAACTCCCCTATTCCGAGTTGAGCAGCCTGTCAGACGAGGAGAAACAGCAGCGGATTGATAATGGTTGGGCTCTGGAGTTCAGCCACACCCTGGAAGACCAGATTGGGGGACAGCTCGATGCCGGCATGGTGATAACCGGCTTCTACGAGGATATCTACGACGAGGGCGAAGAGGATTTACTCTCCGCCTACATGCCGACTTTCATCGCCACCCGGGCAGTCAAGCTTTAAAAGCCAAGACCGGTCACCTCGCCGTCCAGTAATATCCATATTGCCTCCGTTACCCATCAGTGTTATACTCTGGCATGTATCTCAAAGTGGAAGGAAGAGTTTTTTATGAAAAGAGCTGATGGCCGTGCCTGGGATGAATTACGGCCGGTACGAATAACTCCCGGATTTCAGAGTTTTGCCGAGGGCTCGGCTTTGATTGAGGTGGGAAAGACTCACGTGTTGTGCTCGGTTACCGTGGAGGAGAGAGTACCCCACTTTGTCAGAGAGATGGGCGGTGGATGGATTACGGCTGAATACTCCATGCTGCCCCGGGCCACCGTCACCCGAAACACCCGTGATTCAACACTGGGCCGGGTCAGTGGTAGAAATCAGGAAATACAGCGTCTTATCGGTCGCTCACTGCGGGCAGTAGCCGACCTCAGGGCTCTGGGAGAGAGGACGTTTACGGTGGATTGTGATGTTCTCCAGGCTGACGGTGGCACCAGGACAGCCGCCATTACCGGCAGCTACGTGGCCCTACATCTGGCGATGCAGAGCATGGCAGCTATGGGAATACTATCCTCCATACCCTTGAAGAGCGCTGTAGCCGCTACCAGTGCCGGTATCGTGCATGACTATAGACTGTTAGATCTGTGTTATGACGAAGACTCGAACGCCGGGGTAGATTTCAATGTGGTTATGACCAGCCGAGGCGACTTCGTTGAGCTCCAGGGAACGGCTGAGGGTAAGCCTTTCAACAAGGAGACAGTTGATTCCCTGCTTTCTATGGCGGGGAAAGGAATCGGTGAGTTGTTCAAGATTCAGCAGGCCGTCCTGGAAGCGACGGGTAAAAGATAGCGGTTCAGGGCCATTGTTGTTCTCTAAGGGCGTACCTGCCCGGTACCGTGGATAATCCATTTGTAGGTGGTCAATTCCTTTAAGCCGATTGGCCCCCGGGCGTGCATTTTCTGGGTGCTGATGGCTACCTCGGCCCCCAAACCAAACTGACCGCCATCAGTGAAGCGGGTGCTGGCATTAACATAGACACAAGAAGCATCAACTTCATTAAGAAAGCGAGCGACAGCGCTGTAATCCTCGGAAACGATTGCCTCATCCGCTCCCGAACCGTACCGGGCGATATGGTCCAACGCTTCATCCAGGGAGTCCACAACCTTGACCGCCGCCACTAGAGCCAGAAATTCTTTGCCCCAGTCCTCTGCCAGAGCCGGTACCAGCCTCAAAGAAGAGTCCGCCTTGAGAATGGAGAGGGCTCGTTCATCACAATGCATTTCCACCCCGGCCTTGGCCCACTCGGCCGCCAGCATCGGCAGGTAGTTTTGGGCGACATCAGCGTCCACCAGCAGGGTATCCAGGGCATTGCAAACCGAAGGCCGCTGCACCTTGGCGTTATCAGCAATCGCCACGGCCTTGTGCAAATCGGCGCTTTTGTCCACATAAGTGTGGCAGACACTATCACCAGCGGCGATAACCGGCATGGAAGCGTTGGCCNGGATAAATTCTATCAGTTCAGCTCCACCGCGAGGGACAATCAGGTCAATGTATTTGTTCAATGTCAGCAGATGGTTGATCAGAGTCCGGTCAGTATTTTCTATGAACTGAACCACGCCCGCAGGCATCCCTGCCTGCGTAATCGAGTCCCGAACCAGGGCGGCCAAAGCGCCATTGGAATGTATTGCCTCTTTNCCTCCCCTGAGGACAATAGCATTACTCGATTTCAGGCAGAGCACAGATATATCTATGGTCACATTGGGCCGGCTCTCATATATCGCTGCCATCACTCCGAAAGGAACCCGCTTCCTGATTATTACCAGTCCGTTGGGCAAGGCACGACCATCAAAAAGTTCCCCTACCGGATCAGGCAAGGCTGCTACTGCCCTCACATCACTGGCAATACCCTCAAGACGGCTGGGGGAGAGGGTCAATCGGTCCAGCAAAGCCTGGTTCATCCCTGAGGCCGCTGCCTCTTTGCAGTCAGCTTCATTGGCCGCCAGTATTGCATCCTGCCTGGTCAACANATTATCTGCAATATTATGTAAGGCTCTGTTCTTAATGTCAGCCGAGAGAGAAGCCAGCTTGCGGGAAGCTTCTTTGGCCGCTTTTACTTTTGTTTCCAGTCCTTCGGTGGCGGTACTCATGGTTCTTCTCCCGGTTATTATATATATTATAACCCCATTACCCCGGCAAGGGGAAGGGCCCTCAGGAAGAGGATACAGGGGCTTCTCTCACTATCAGCCTTTGATTCCAGCTACAGAGCTAGGGTTTGTATGTGCGGATGTTCTCCGATATCTTCAGACAAACCTTTGGTCTCAAACCGGGTATCGGGGAAGGAATCCCTGAGCCTTCTTGAGGTAACGTCTACAGCTNCAGGAGTGATATCTATCCCCACCCAANGCCGGTTCAGCTTCTGGGCAGCNACAAGAGTCGTACCGCAGCCGCAAAAGGGGTCAAGAACAATGTCCCCTTCGTTAGAGCTGACTTTAACAATCCGATCCAGCAAAGCCAGTGGCTTCTGAGTAGGATAGCCAAGGCGTTCCCGGTAGGGCCCGTGAAGCGGCTCGATATCTGCCCACCAGTCCTCGGGAACCTTGCCTTCATATTTGAGGTAGTATCTTTTGCTGTATTTCAGCCAGTACATCCGACCTTCATCATCGGTGAAATAGGTCCGATTCGTTCTGTCGACCAGAATATCCTCATGGTTGAAAGTCCAGCTATTACTTTTGGTATAAAAGAAGATGGTGTCATGTTTCCTAGCGAAATGTTTTTTGGACCTTCCCCCGCCTTTATAGGCCCAGGCAATCTCGTTGCGGAAGTTCCCGATNCCGAATATCCGATCGAGAATANTCTTCAAATAGTGGCTGGCCGTGGGGTCACAGTGAAGATACAGAGAACCATTATCCTTAAGGACGCGGTGAAGTTCCACCAGTCGGAGGGTCATCATCACTAAATAGGCGGCCACTGGTGTGGCACCAATACCGGCTAATATCCCGTCGATAAGTTTCCCCAACTCCGGAACCGCCTTTTGTTTAATATCCTGAAGAGTTTCCTCAGCCATCGTATTCCATTTCCAGGTATCGGAGAAAACCTTTATCCCCTCCTTGGTCGGCTTGCCATCGGATTCTTTGTGAAGAATGCGATAATCCCGGTTACTCCCAAAAGGCGGGTCCAGGTATATCAGATCAATGGAGTTATCCGGGATATACCTGGGCAGTATTTCCAGATTATCGCCGAGATAAAGGGCATTGGTTTTGAGATGGTTCATAACCCTATCCCCTGTATCCCCTTCCAATTACAAAGGGGAAGTAGTTGTATCTAGAGGGACTTCGTCCTTCTACGGCTCTCGGTAGTGCTAGAGACTTTGCCTCTAGCATTCTGAATTTGTCACACCCTTAAGGCACCTGAACCTACGAACTCCCNGATACTGGCTTTTGATTTCCTTCGTTTCAAATCCACAAGCAGCATAAAAGCNTATCGCATCCTGGTCCATCTCCGCTCCGATAGCTGCTAATTCGAGCACCACAGCGGCATGGTTGATGAGATGGCCGCCCACTCCTTGCTTCTGCTTGCCCGGGAGCACAGCGATATGCCTGATTAATCCGAGAGATCTGTCAGCATAGTCTATTCCGATGGCCCCAACAACGTCTCCATTATCTATCGCAACAAAAATGGTGCGCCCATCTGAAGTTTAGAATTCGTCGATCAATTGTTCCAGCTTCTCTGGCTTGGGACGACCTTCGCCATAGCCAGCAGGTCTTTAATATCTTCCAGGCTGTGTCTGCTTTTATCGATTTCTTCAATCAACATGCTCATCCGGCTGAGTACTTATTTATTCTTGAAAGAGGAAGGGACCGGCAAGCGAGGTTGGCTCAANTTTCATAAGACCACCAGATTATCGCGGTGGACGACTTCTGAGCNGTAGTCGTATCCAAGCTTGGCTGCAATCTTGTTGGAGTGAGTCCCTTTTATAACACTAATGTCGCCTGAGCTGTAGTTGGTTATGCCGCAACTGAGGCAAGTCCCCTGTGAGTCGCAGATATCAACGATATCACCACGCTGGAACTCACCTTCAACCTCCGTGATGCCGGCTGCAAGCAGACTGCGCTTGTGTTTTTGCAAGGCCAGAGCGGCCCCGGAATCCACCACCAGCTTACCCCTGGTGGAAAGCCCGCTCAGCATCCAGCGCTGCCGACTCTCCAGCTTGGCCACGGGCAGGAAACGGGTGCCGACTGTTTTCCCAGAGACCGCATCCAGCACTATATCAGGCTGACGCCCGTCAGCCACGATGACGGTCACCCCGGAAGCGGTGGCCAGCTTGGCGGCCTCAATTTTGGTAGCCACACCACCGGTTCCCTGTTCTCCAGGCATCCCTGACATCAGTGTTTCAATTTCTTCCGTNAAACTTTCCACGTGGGGAATCAACCTGGCTTCAGAACTGCGATTNGGGTCAGCCGTGTGCAGCCCGGCAGTATCGCCGAGAATGAGCAGCAGGTCTGCATCAACCAGGTTAGCCACCATAGCTGACAGATTGTCATTTTCACCAAATTTGTCCTTCTGGATTTCATCCATGGCTACCACATCATTCTCATTGACGATACACACCACCTTTAGATCAAGCAAAGCGAGCAGGGTATTACGGGCATTGAGATAGCCGGCCCGGTCGGCAAGATCTGCCCGGGTCAGCAGGGCTTGTGCTACTGTAATATTGTGTCCGGCGAAAAGCTGGTCGTAGACATTCATCAGGCGACCCTGCCCCACCGAAGCCATAACCTGCTTAAAGGGAATATCTTTGCGCTCCCTGGTCAGTCCCAGTTTATCTCTGCCGGCGGCTATGGCCCCAGAGGAGACGACAAGTAGCTGAAGNCCCTGCCGGTGCAGTTGGGCCACCTGAGCCACCAGCATCGACATCATCTCCTCATTCAANCGATCGCTGCCAGCGGTAAGCAGGCTGGTGCCGAACTTTACAATAATCCGATGATAAGGTGACGCCTTTGAAGCTGTCTTTCTTTTGTTTCCAGTCATCTAAATATCCGCCAAATGAAGTTACNTTATTATAGCAAGCCTGCAGTTACCGAACAAATAGCAGTTTGTCGTCGCTCCGGCGCTATGCTAAAATCTGTTTAGAGGGTTAGTCGTACGCGGCTAGCCCCGTAATTGCTTGGGAGAAAAATNATTTGAATCTAACCGAGTTACTGCACCTGATTGAGGAGATGCCCGCCTACGGCCAGCTTGTAGAGGAGTTGGAGCAGGAAAGACAGGGCACCGGAGCGGCTGTGCTTGATGCCGCCAAGCCTTATCTCATCGCTTCTCTGCATCAGCGCCTTGCCACTCCTATGNTGATAGTTACCACTCAGCCGGAAAACAGCAAGAGACTTTATGAGCAGTTGCTGACCTGGTGCCCATCCATGGATGTAAAGCTCTTGCCGGAACCGGAAACCTTACCCTATGAGTATCTGGCTGTGGATACCTCCACAGAATTAGAGAGGCTTCAAGCGCTGTCGGCTCTGGCTGAGGTTTCCGGAAGTGAGACCGCGCGGGCTTCGNGCCACCCCTTAATTATCGCTTCCNCCTTAGCCTTTATGCAGAAAGTAACTCCGCTGGCTGATTTCACCGCGGCCATCCACAATGTCACAGTGGGGATGGAGGTTGAGCCGTTCGACCTGATCCGCCGGTGGCAGACTATGGGCTATCGATTGGAGGAAATNGTAGAGATACCGGGTGCGGTAAGTCACCGGGGCGGCATCATAGATGTCTATCCCCCCACCAACGACCTGCCCGCCAGGCTAGAGTTCTTCGGCAATACCATAGAAAGTATCCGACTCTTCGATCCGTCCAGCCAGCGCTCGTTGAGGGAAGCCTCATCCCTAACCATCGAACCGGCTGCAGATATGCTAGCCCCGCTGGCAGCGGAAAACGGAGAGCTGGCAGCCCGGTTAAGTGGCCTAGACCTGACGNGGTTGACCGACNAGGCGGAAGAGCGGTTCCAGCAGGGACTGAACTTGNTGCTTCACGAGGAACAACCCGACAACCCCCAGTTTTACGCCCCCCTGTTTCAAAGGGACAGCTTGCTGGATTACCTGCCGCAAGGCGGTCTGCTGATACTTGATGAACCACAAAACATAAAACTGGCTATAGAAGACCTTGAAGCTAAGGCCGAAGACCTGCGGGCCGAAAAGCTGGCCCAGAGAGAGTTACCGCCAAACTTCCCCAAGCCTCATTTCACCTGGGAGGAGCTGGACCCGGCAACCAACAAGAGGCGGTGTCTCAGGCTCACTTCTTGGGGAGTTACCGGCGATGAGCCTTGGCATGAGCTAAACTTTTCTCCTGCCCCCAGCTACGCCGGACAGGTAGCCATGTTTACCANAAAGGCCGGGGAAATGACGAAGCAGGGACANCGGCTTGTCCTAATCAGCCATCAGGCCAGCCGGTTATCGGAGCTGCTTGATGAGGCAGACATCATTGCCCCTCCAATGACCGAAATCAGCCAGGCTCCTCCCCCCGGTTCACTGACACTGTTACAGGGTTTGCTGGCCGAGGGCTGGATTATGAACGGCGACACCTTGATACTCACNGATGCCGAGATCTTCGGCTTTATCAAGCAGCGGCGTCTACTCAGGAAGCGTCCCGTGCCCCACCACCGCCTCTTTGTCGATATGAAGCCGGGCGATTACGTGACCCACGTCGAGCACGGCATTGCCAGATTTGCCGGCATAACCAAAATGAGCGCCGGCAGTAAAGAGGGAGAAAAAGAGTACCTGGTTCTGGAATACTCATCGGCCGACAAACTGTATGTTCCCACCGACCAGATCGACCGTGTCGGCCGCTATGTGGGAGCCGGGGAACAGCCTCCATCACTGAGCCGNCTGGGCACCCAGGAATGGACCCGTACCAAGCAGAAAGTTAAAAAGGCGGTAGCCGATATTGCCGAGGAGTTGATAGCCCTTTACGCTACCCGGGAGATCGTNCCCGGTTTCAATTATTCCCACGACACTGTCTGGCAGCAGGAAGTCGAAGCTTCCTTTCCCTATGTCGAAACTCCCGATCAGTTGGATGTGTTGAGACAGGTAAAAGAAGATATGGAGGGTAGCAAACCCATGGACAGACTGGTCTGCGGGGATGTCGGCTACGGCAAGACGGAGATAGCCGTCCGGGCCGCTTTCAAAGCGGTGATGGACGGCAAGCAGGTGGCTGTACTGGCACCAACAACCGTACTGGCCGAGCAACACTTCACCACTTTCAGCCAACGGCTGAAAGCCTTCCCCGTGAAAATAGATGTTTTGAGCCGGTTTCGGACTCCTAAGGAGCAGCAGACCATCGTTGACGAAATAGCCAGCGGCAGTGTCGATATCTGTATCGGCACCCACCGCCTGCTGCAAAAAGACGTTATGTTCAAGAACCTAGGGCTGCTGATCATCGATGAAGAGCAGCGCTTTGGCGTTGGCCACAAGGAATACCTCAAGCAGATGAGGAAGGAGGTAGATGTGCTGGCCCTCAGCGCCACCCCCATCCCCCGTACCCTACACATGTCCCTGGTGGGAGTCAGGGACATGAGCGTTATGGAAACTCCTCCCGAGGAACGTCTGCCCATCAAAACTTATGTGGCCGAGTATAACGACCATCTGGTCAGGGAATCCATCCTCAGGGAACTGGAGCGGGGCGGTCAGATCTTCTTCATGCATAACCGAGTGCGTAGCATTTCTCTTATCGCCGAAAGGCTCCAGAAGCTGGTGCCGGAAGCGCGAATATCCGTCGGACACGGCCAGATGGCGGAGGGAGCCCTGGAGAGGGTGATGGCCGACTTTATTCAGGATAAGAGCGACGTCCTGGTTTGCTCCAGCATTATCCAATCGGGGCTGGATATGCCCAATGTTAACACCCTGATTATCAACCAGGCTGATAAACTCGGCCTGACCCAGTTATACCAGTTGCGGGGCCGTGTGGGTCGGGGGGCCAACCTGGCTTACGCCTATCTGCTTTACGACAAGGGCAAGCGTCTCAGCCTGCTCGGCGAGAGACGCCTGAGGATTATCGCTGAAGCCACCGAACTCGGGGCCGGCTTCGGCATCGCCATGAAAGACCTGGAAATACGAGGGGCCGGCAGCCTTCTGGGCATGAAACAGAGCGGGCACATCAGCGCCGTTGGTTTCAACCTCTATTGCCAGATGCTTTCCCAGGCGGTGGATGAACAGAAAACCAGGCAGACCGACTCTCCGGTGAAAGAAATATTAACCCCTCTGCCCCTACCCACCGTAGACCTGCCCCTGCCCGCTTATATCCCCACGGACTACGTAACCGACCTGCTCACCCGGCTCGATCTCTACCAAAAACTGGTCAAGCTGGACAGTGTCGACCAGACAGAGCCGGTGGCTCAAGAATTCAACGACCGTTTCGGCCCGCCACCGCCCGAAATAGAGAACCTGCTCTACGCCATCAGAATGAAAATCCTGGCGGCCAAAGCCGGCCTGGAGTCCATCTCTACTCAGCACGGAGAAATCACGCTGAATCTCTTTGAGGGGATGCGCTTCGAGAGGCACAAACTGGCACGCCTGGAGAGAGACGGGGTAAAAGTCGGCACTTTCCAAATCCGCCTTAGCCCGGGTCGGCTCGGGGAGAGCTGGCGGGAGGTTCTGGAGGAGGTGGTAAGGGGGGTGGGTGATTGAATATTTCAGCGAAGTTTTCAGCCGGATTCTTCTCTCTGGTCTCATCTTCTTGTGACATGGTTTTTCCTCCATAATTCTCTTTTAAAGACATTCACATATTGGAACTTGAGTTTAATTCTCAGGTAGGTCGTTTGTCAATGAAAAAGGGTATTTAACACTATGGTTTCCTATCAGTATCTACAGTCTGTAGTTAATAGTTCCCACGGTCCTTATTATAAGTTCTTATCACTGCCTACACTGTAGTCAAGACTGTAGATAACCGTATTGCTAAGACGTTCTATGACGTGTAGTCTGAAGCTAGAAGTGTAAAGACGTGTTTGAGCTTGAGAGATTCTCGGGATTCGCATCCTGTGAGCGCTGGTGATTGTTTTGCTCGTAGCTAAACTCATTGTGCCATGTGTTCTCACGCTTTTGCCTGAATATCAGTGGCTTCGGTTGGTGCTTTGGGAGGCCATGCCAGAAACATGAAGATAGAGGAAACTGTAAGCAGTGATGCAATTACGGTGAAAGCAGTCATATAGCTACCTGTAGTATCATAAACCCAGCCAAGATAGACAGGGCCCATGATTCCAAGGGGCATGGCGAATGCCATAGAAGTACCTCGGATAGAACCGATAGCCTTTCGCCCGAAGTAGCGACCCGCGATTGCCGGTTGCATAATCATATTTACCGACATTGTAGCAAAATAGAGAATAAGGAATGGATATACCATAACCATAGTTTGGTTTAGCACGAAGAGACCAATCCCACTAGCTTGCAAGAGATATGCTGCTCCCAAAACGAATCGCAAGCGTTGTTTCCCAGCACGGTCAGTTAAAAATCCGCTGAGGAACCTTGATGCGGGGGCGGCTAGAGCGGCAATTGCTACCGTAGCTGCCGCTTTAGTTGGGCTCATTCCCATATCGGTAAGAAAAGGAATGAAATGTAAGGTTAGAGAACCCATTGTTGCGCCCGGACCAATTTGGGATAAGATCAGCAGCCAATAGGTAGGTGTTTTCACCGCTTGCCTGAAAGTGAACTCTACCTCTTCAACCTCAGCGGCATACTCTACGCCCCTTTCTATCATTTGATTTGTGCCATCTTTTAACTCTGCATCCACCGGGGCACCATCAGGAAGTAAGCCATAATATTCAGGCCGGTGGTCTCTGACGAAGAGCCTGGTTAGAGTTAATCCAACAATTAACATGACTATTCCACCAATAACACAAGCCATCCGCCAGCCGTAGCTGGTAAGAAGCCAGGTAACAATGGGCAAAGCAAACGCCGCGGAAATCATCATCCTGGTACCGAGAGCTACCCCTCTTTTCTTGACAAACCAGTTGGTTATGGCGGTGTTCATGGGTATGCCAGATGAGGCAGAAAATCCTAGCCCCATTATAATTCCCCAGACCAAGTAGAACCCCCATTGTGAATTGATAAAGTTCATTATTATCAAACCAAGACCAAAAAGAAGGACTCCAAAATATATCACCTTTTTGGGTCCGATTTTATCAGCCAGCCACCCAACCAAAACACCTTCAAAACTCCCGCCAATCCGGCCAATACTGCCGACAACAGATGTCACTGCTCGACTCATGCCCAGTTCCGCAGACAGGGGTTTGAATAGTGCAGATAGTCCGTAACTTCGGAAGCCAGCTCCCCAAAAGTTTATAAAACTACCGGTAGCAACCAGCCCCCAACCAAGATATATCTTGGGGAACTTTCTTCTCTTAATCAAAAGACTCTCTTTCTACGGATAAGTTATGATACAAAAAACTTCACCTCAGCGATTGTCATTATTGTTTGAGTTTGAGTTTAGTCCGCAACTGAGGGCTTGTCAATATAAGCCATTATAAGTTCCTGCACTACCATAGACAGCCGCAACATTGTTACGTGCTATAATGTGTGCCATGAAGCTAGAAGTACAAAGCATGAGTGAGGTCAAGAAACGAGCAGGATTCGCATCCTATGAGCTTTGGCAATAGGGGTGAAGCTGTGACCACGACAACATCTATACAAGTTCAGCTAGCACAGCATTCTGGATACTGCTATTCGTGTTGATAGTAGGCGGGGTGATGTGGGTAAAGTTAGGCAGTGACAAGATGGGAAAGGTGATTAGTGAGGGGGGTGGGGTGATATGATGTGGACAGAATACTATATCTGACGATATTTTTTCTGCGTTAGCAAAATATAATTCCGCTGTGGACGAGAATTACCTCACCGAATCATTTATTTTTCTGCTCAATTGTTTACTTACTAGAGAACGAGCCGTAGCTATTGAGATTTTGAACCGCTTTTGCGTAGAGAATGATGAGTTCTCCTTCAACATCGCAGAAGAGATTTCTATTTCAATGCAGGAAGTTACCGAACAGGGAATCCCTGACATCAAAGTTTCCTCTCCCGACAAGCTTATATATGTCGAAGTTAAACACGATTCACCTCTAGGTTTCCAACAGATAGAGCGCTACAAGAAGGCTTTGGATGCCTCTCTCGCATCTATCAGACATGTAGTATTGCTTACACGGTTTACGATAGACTTTGATGAAGAGACAGAAAAACCGTATAAGTATATTCGCTGGTTCGAAGTCTATAATTAGCTAGAAGATGCTAAGGATAAAACTCAAGACTCTGTCAGTATTTATCTTATAGAATCTTTTGAATCTTTTTTGGAGGCCAAGCAGATGAGTTTACAGAGAGTAGAATGGGAGTATATTAAGGGAGTTCCTGCCTTTAACAACCTAATTAATATGATCGAAGTCGCAATCGAAGGCGCCC
>NYYM01000033.1 GCA_002685815.1 Dehalococcoidales bacterium
TCCTTGGTGGTGCTGTAGCTGGCAGCAATTACCAGGAGGGATCGGCTTACCATGGGGACATACCTTGGGATGTCCCAGCAGGCTGCAGATATTTTCGTCTAGTCCCCGGTCCAGTAGGTGCTCAAATTTGCAGGCTTTTTCATGCATAAGCTGGTCTCCAGTGCCCATGACATCTGCCAGCAGTCGCTCGGCCAGACGGTGTCGTCTAACAACATTTCTGGCAAAAGGATGCCCCTTATCAGTTAACTGCACAATATCTTCGGATAGAGTCACATAGCTGACTTTTACCAGTTGTTCAATTCCTTCTCTGTAGCTTATTTCCACTTCATCAATCGGGAGATAATTATTGCCGGTATCCTCGTGGTGGATCCAAAGTGATTCTAATACCTCTTCAGCTTTTTCTTCTAATTCCATTTTTACCTTCCTTCCAGGCCTTGAAGGCCTTAATTAATTTCGGTTCTTCAGGTATTTCATAGCCACAGTTCGGGCATTTCTTCATATGACAGTTTCTGGTTATCAAGCATCCGTTACAAGCAGTATTAGCCTCAGATTCCTGGAATTCTCTGCCACAAAAAGGACACTTCATAGCGCTACTCCCAAGGTAGTTAATATTAGGTTAACTAGATAGCCAACGGCGAAAGCGAAAGGGAAGACGAAGAGGGTAATAGCTATGGCTGTTTTTATCCCTCTTTCCTTCAGCATTACTCCGAACTGCGCAATGCAAGGAATAAAGAGGGTTATGGTGACAGCGGCTACCACTAGTGGCACCCCCACCAGAGCGCCTGCAGTGTTAAGGTCATACAGTCCAGCGGCGCCAAAATCTCTTCTAAAGAAGCCGTATAGGAAGGCTATAGAAGCTTCCGGAGGTAGGCCGATTAATACAACTACAGGCTCGAGCCAGCTGGTGATAATATCCAGCACTCCGGTTAGGTCTCCTAGCCAGAGAAAGACGCTGGCGTAAAGGAAAAAAGGTAGTACCTCAAAAAAGTACCACTGTAAACGGGAATATGTCTTAGTCAACACGTTCGACAGCTTGGGTAACCTGAGAGGTGGTACCTCCATATAGAAGCTGGGGCCTCTTCCGGGAATAGCTTTTGAGGCCACAAAACCAACCAATAAAAATACCAAGGTTATTACTCCTACCCAGATGGAGAGAGACCATCCGTCACCCGAAAGAATGGCCAGAATGACTCCCAGTTGCGCTGAGCAGGGAATAGCCAGGGCCAGCAGCAGAGTGGTGATGATTCTTTCTCGTCTGGTTTCCTGAGTCCGGGTAACGATTGTGGCCATAGTATCGCAGCCGAATCCCAACACCATGGGTATTACTGCTCGGCCGCTGAGTCCGATTGCTTTAAAAATCCGGTCAATTAGCATGGCCAGACGTGGTAGATAGCCACTATCTTCGATGATAGAGAATATAATGAAAAAAGTACCTACAATAGGCAAGATTATGGCGATGGCGTAGCTGAGTCCCAGGGTGACCAGCCCATATTCACCAACAAAAAGGTCTCGCAGTATCTGAAACGGGATAATTGTATTTGCGATGCCTGATACCCAGGGGTTAATCCACTCCCCGAAGACGATGCTTTCAATAAAATCAACCAAGGTACCTGCCCCGAAAACCCCTACAAATTGGTACAGCCCAAAATAGAGAACACCAAAAAGTATAATAATTCCGGAAAGAGGGTTCATCATCGCTCGGCTAAGCAGCTCGGCGAATCCTTTGTCGCTTTTGTCCCGAGTGGCAATAACGGAGTCCAGTACATTGTTTACTTTTTGCTGCCGGGTCATAGCAATGATGTAGGTGAGAGGGTGCCCGTAGCTGGACTTTACCTCAGGAAGAATATTTTGTATTGATTTGTAGTTTTCGTCTTCCTGTTCTTTGACCTGGCGCTCAATTTCCGCATCCTCTTGGAGCAGCAGTAAAGCGACCATTCTCTTCGAGATGCCATAGTGACCCCTCAGCAGTTTTGAGATACTGCTTAAGGCTGATTCTATTGGTCCGTCATAATCTGTCCGCAAAGATTTAATTTCTGGCATATTCTATTATTCTCTTTCGTAATGCATCCATTCCCCGACCGGAAGTAGCTACAGTAGGGACAATCGGGACGGTCAGTTCTTTTTCTAGTTTGTCGATATCGACTGTAACGCCGGCCGACTCGGTCTCGTCCATCATATTGAGGTTGAGAATAACGGGCAGTCCGGCTTCAATAAGCTGTAGAGTCAGGGGCAGCATTCGTTCCAGATTTCTGGTATCCACGACATGTAGGATTACTTCAGGCTTTTCAGTAAGCAGAAGTAGCCTGGCTACCCGTTCCTCTTCGGTTATTGGGAGGAAGGAGTACATACCCGGGGTGTCCACTACCTCGAATTCGCTACCTTCAATTTTAGCCTTACCCCGGGCCACATCCACTGTGGTGCCAGGGTAATTGGAGACGGTGACATGAGCGCCGGTGAGATTATTGAAAATGACACTCTTGCCGACATTCGGATTACCAACGATACCTATTTTTCTCAGACCGTCTCTATCAGTGAGTTTAACTTTTTCATGACAACCATCTCCAGATGCGCCTAAACTAATGGTATTTATTATTTTCCGCCAGCTAACCATTACTGAATTCCTCCTTCTTGAGTTTCTAACTATTCACGGGCGCTAAGCAGTAATGCCAGCGTAACCATTGAACCTTCTATACCCAAAATCCACTACGATATCTGTCAAATTAATTTCCAAACAAAATTCTAATTACAAATGCTTCTTATATGCAATAAGCATGTTAAAAAATTTACTTCCTTTTCTCGCGACAATCGGGACAATAGCCGGCTATCCTGACTTCACTGGAGGTGATCTCAAAGTCCTTGGCTTCAGCGNTATTCTTTTTCACCAGACGGGCTAGCGGGTACTGAAATTCAACAATTTTGCCGCATCCCAAGCAGACCAAATGATGGTGCTCGGTAGGGTGCTTTATCTCATAATGATGGTGCTCTTCGTCAAAATGGAGCTCTTCCAGCAAACCCAGGTTCTTCAGTTTCTGCAACGTCCGGTAAACGGTAGAAAGGCTGATGCGGGGCTGTTTTTCCTTGGCCCGGCGATGGATTTCATCGGCATCCAGATGCTCTTCTCCCAGATGGATAATCTCCAGGATTATTGACCGCTGAGTAGTGTTTCTGAGGCCAGCCGTATTCAATATCTTATGATCTTTGGCTTCGGATGAATTCTTTCTTGTCAAATCTGCCGGCACCTTCTTTCCTTGCACCCAGACGTCTTACTCAGAAACACTAATAGGACTCATTTGCAACTGAAGTATAGAACAGAACCCGATCGTTGTCAAGTCNTTCCTTAATNTATTNTGAATTGATAATCATTCGGGGGTGGTCATTACGGGGACGAAAGTAACGTTCGCGTTGATTTCGAAGGCCTAAAGGTTAACCATTCCCCGGTTATTCCTGAGACGTAAGAGCCAACCCTCTTCAAGAGTACTCCGNTTAGTTGATGACGACCCTCTCCCCACCCCTCTGTTCCACCACCTCGCCAACGACACTGGCTCCTGGCAGGGCTCTGATCAGTTGCCCGGCATTATCGGGGGAACAAACGAGCGCTATGCCGATGCCCATGTTGAATACCCGATACATTTCCTGCCGGTCGACATTACCCTTATACTGGATAAGTTGAAAGATAGGAAGAATAGTCCATTTGCCGAGGTGAAATTGGGCAGCTAGTCCCTGCGGCAGAATCCGGGGCACGTTGTCAATCAGACCACCGCCGGTTATGTGGGCCATACCTTTGATGACGGGAAGCAGCGGCTTTAACTGATTATAGTAGCAGCGGTGGGGTTCCAGTAGTTCCTCCCCCATGGTTCTGCCTAATTCAGGATAGTCCTTTCCCAGTTCGTCCCTGGCCTCACCGAAGATATTACGCACCAGAGTATAGCCGTTGGTATGAACCCCGCTGGATGGCAGTCCGATGATGGCATCCCCGGCCATGATTGTTCTTCCATCGATAATCTTCTCTTTCTCCACCACTCCAACGACAAAACCGACAAGGTCATAGTCATCACCAGCATACATGTCCCCCAGTTCGGCTGTCTCACCGCCGATGAGGGCGCAGCCTACCTCTTGGCAGGCTTTAGCCACACCCAGCACGATGTCAGCCACCTTCTCCGGGATCATCCTGCCTATGCCGATGTAGTCGAGAAAGAAAAGCGGCTCCGCACCGGAAGTAAAAATGTCGTTGACACAGTGGTTAACTATGTCGGTTCCCACCGTGTCATACCGCTCCTGGGCTATAGCTATCCTGAGTTTGCTGCCGACTGAGTCCGTGCTGGATACNAGCACCGGATTCTCGTAACGTTTAAGCTCGAACATTCCCCCGAAAAAGCCGACTCCACCGAGTACTTCGGAACGGGTCGCNAGCCGGGCGTGCCGACTGATCAATCGCGTNGCCTCATCATTGGCATCGATATCGACTCCCGAGTCAGCGTAGCTTTTCTTATTCATCGTTACCTCCCCGGCTGAATAAGCTCTTGCTCTTGGGTGGGTTCATCTCACCGCCACAGAGACGGTAATTTTCACAGGGGAAGAGACCTCTGGGCATGCTGTCTCTTTCTATGACCGACAATTGCCAAGCTTCGGCTCCCTCAAGAAGTAGCTCAATGGCATACTTGTTGGAAACTTCATTCCCACATCGGTCGCAGACCAGCTTTTTTGGTGTTCCCATTCCTGTCTTACTCCCTGAAATATGGCTACCTCGTTCATCTACCCGGCTGTACCGATAGGGCCTGGTGCCGGCCACAGCCTCAAAGGGGGCCGAATATCCCGACCATCAATCCTCCCGGCGGTATTTACTGACGAAGCGCTTCATTCGCGACAGGGCTTCTTCAATATCAGCCAACGAGGTGGCGTAACAACAGCGGATGTATCCCTCACCGTATTGGCCGAAGGCGGATCCCGGGACTACGGCCACCTTTTCCTCGGTGAGTAATTTTTCAGCAAACTCATCAGAGGTCATACCGGTGCATCGTATCGAGGGGAAGGCGTAAAAGGCCCCTTTGGGTTCAAAACAATCAAGACCAATATCACAGAGTCCTTTGACTATGAGCTTCCGTCGTCTGTCATAGTCCTTAGCCATCTCGGCCACGTTTTTCTCCCCCGATTTCAGGGCCTCAATAGCGGCCACCTGGGCCATCGTTGGGACACACATCATCGTGTATTGGTGAATCTTGGTCATGGTGGCGATAATTTCGCTGGGAGCCGCTGCGTAACCGATGCGCCAGCCGGTCATGGCATAGGCTTTGGAGAAACCGTTCAGCAAAATGGTGTTCTCTTTCATCCCCGGCAGAGCGGCGACGCAGGTGTGTTCCACTCCATACACCAGTTTGGCATAAATCTCATCGGAGACTACCAACAGATTGCGACGCCGCACCACCTCGGCAATCCGGCTTAAGTCTTCCTTATCCATTACGGCTCCGGTCGGGTTGGAAGGATAACCGATAAGAATGGCCCTGGTCTTATCGGTAATTCGCGCTTCAATATCCTCAGCGCTGATTGCAAAGTTGTTTTCCTGGTAGGTAGGCACCATCACCGGCGTCCCCTCAGCTAGAACAACACTGGGATTATAGGAGACATAGCAAGGGTCAGGCATAATAACCTCGTCGTCGGGGTTCAGGATAGCTCTCATGGCCAGGTCCATTCCCTCGCTGACTCCCACGGTTATTAACAATTCGTCGTCAGGGTTGTACTCCAGGTCATAGTTCTGATTCAGATATCGTGACAGTTCCTGGCGGAGCTCGATCATGCCTGAGTTCGAGGTGTACATGGTCTGGCCTTTTTCCAGGGATTTGATTGCCGCCTCGCTAATGTGCCATGGGGTTGCATAGTCGGGCTCGCCTACCCCCAGTGAGATGACTCCTTCAATAGAGTGCAAGAGGTCAAAAAACCTCCTTATGCCCGAAGGCGACAAGCGATTGGCTCTTTCCGAGATATTGTATTTCCTGTCCGGACTACCTGGATTTATTGACATAACATCTCCTGACACGGCTGCGTGGTAACAAAAAGTGTCTTTAGAGTATTACTGGCTCCCTCTTGACCTCTTTTCTCTCACCTATGACTTCACCGTCTTCTTTGTATCGCTTGAGCACAAATTGGGTGACCGTCCCCTGCACCCCTTCAACACGGGAAAGCTTCTGAGTTACAAGATCAGCTACCTCGTGGTTAGTTCTAGCCGACACCAGAACAAACAAATCGTAACTACCCGAGATGAGGTAGACGGTGCGGGTCTGAGGGAAGCTGTAAATACGCTCGGCCACGGCGTCGAAGCCAACGTCTTTTTCCGGGGTAAGCTTGACTTCGATGAGAGCCAGTACATGCTCATCATCTACCTTATCCCAATTTACTAACGCCTTGTATTTAAGAATGACCCGATCTTTCTCGGATTGCTTGATGAAGTGAGTTACTCCGGTGGCGGAGATGCCGGTCACAGCCGAGATTTCTTTGGTGGAAGTGTGGGCATCGTTTTCCAGAATTCTGAGAATGTCCTTTTCCATTCGTTTAACCCTCCACTCGCTCGATTCGTGGCCACTGCTCTATCATCTCATTATAGCAGAGTCAGAATGATTTGTTATTCCCGGTCCGGACTTGGGAATACCCGACTCCCTGCTTTCACCACTACTTTCCTGTTTTTCAATCCGCTGTTTTCGAGTCATTGTATCTCGGGCCTCATTTTGTGCCACTCGGTTGCCTCTTGAAAGACGTGGGCTATTTTGAGGATAGTTTCCTCAGCAAAGGGTTTGGCGATGATTTGCATACCTACCGGCAGTCCCCCGGCGAAGCCTCCCGGAATGGAGATGGCCGGAACTCCGGCGATGTTGATGGGCAGGGTGCAGACATCACTCAGATACATCTGAAGGGGATCGTTCGTTTTTTCTCCGATTTTGAATGGGACGCTCGGGGAGGTGGGGGTTACTAGAGCATCGAATTTCTCAAACACTTCGTCGAACTCCCGTCTTATCAAGGTGCGCACCTTCTGAGCTTTGACGTAGTAGGCGTCGTAGTAGCCGGCTGACAAGGCGTAAGTACCCAGCATGATACGCCTTTTCACCTCGGGGCCAAAGCCATGCTGGCGGGTTTTTTCCATGTTCTCCCACATATTCTGACCTTCCTGATAGGAGAAGCCGTACTTTACCCCGTCATAGCGGGCCAGGTTAGCTGAGGCTTCGGAAGGCGCGATGATGTAGTAGACCGCCAGTGCATATTCAGTACTTGGCAAGGATACCTCGTCCACCTGGGCTCCCAGTTCTTCCAGTTTACTGATAGCGACTCGTATGGCTGTTGCCACATCGGCCTGCATTCCCTCGACGAAATATTCCCTGGGGATTCCGATGCGCAATCCCTTGATGTCACCGGTCAAGCACTTGGTGTAGTCGGGGACTGGTTGCCCGGCCGAGGTAGAGTCCCGGCTGTCATACCCGGCGATTGCGTTCATCACCAGGGCGCAATCGGTAACATCTTTGGTAAGAGGTCCAATCTGGTCTAAAGAACTAGCAAAAGCGACCAGGCCGTATCGGCTTACCCTGCCGTAAGTCGGCTTCAGCCCGCTTACGCTGCAAAAACCGGCCGGTTGCCGGATGCTGCCCCCTGTGTCTGATCCCAAAGCGTAGATAGCTTCATCAGCTGCTACGGCCGCGGCTGAACCTCCACTGCTTCCCCCGGGGACGCGGGACAGGTCCCAGGGATTATGAGTGACGAACAGGGCCGAATTCTCTGTGGATGAGCCCATAGCAAACTCGTCCATATTAGCTTTACCTATGGTTACCATCCCGCGGTCGTTGAGCTTTTCTATGACCGTGGCGTTGTAGGGTGGCACAAAATTTTCCAGCATTCTTGAGGAACAGGTAGTCGGTATGTCTTGGATACACATGTTGTCCTTGATCAGGGCCGGAATACCGGTAAGGAGGCTGGCTTTGCCTTCGGACAGCAGCCCATCAGCCTTTTGAGCCTGTTTCAAGGCCAGCTCGTCGGTGACTCTGACAAAGGCACCCAACTTCGGTTCAATCTGCCGGACGCGTTCAAGGCAGGCCTCGGTCAACTCAACTGAAGATAACTGCTTGCTCTTCAGTAACTGGTGTGCCTCGTGGATGGTTAACTGGTGATAACTTGTTATATCCCGATCCTGTTAATTGGTATAGTATCTGTTATTCGAGAACAGCCCGTACCCTGAAAAAGTCGTCCTCTTTCTGCGGGGCGTTGGCCAGTGCTTTGCCAGGAGGCAAAGAAGGGGCTGTTTCGTCTTCACTAACCACATTCAGAAGGGCACCGGATTGGGCGGTGGGAGGAATATCGCTGGTATCTACCTGTTGCAGAATCTCGAAGTTCTCCAGGATATCAGAGAGTTGCTCGGTCAGTCTTTCCACATCTTCCTCGGTCAGTCCTAATCGGGCCAGACGGGCGATATGCAGGACTTCCTGGTGGCTTATTTTCATCGCTTGACTCCCAAGTTATTTCGCGTGGATTTGTCTTGAAATTATAGCACCCGGGACTGAGTATCCGCAACAGAGCTATCCTGTTATAATGAGGACGTGAGACACATGAAAGGCAGACTCATACTGGCAATTGCCAGCACTATTCTGGAGGAGGGGGCAATAGTTGTAATTGTGCTCTGGGGTCTACCTCGGATAGATATTTTGATTCCGTTCTGGGGTCTAGCTTTTATCATGATCGGTTGGGCCGCCTATTCCATCTTTACTTTTCGTCTCGGTACCACCGCCTTGATGAGAGAGCACGTTGTTGGTTTGCCCAACATGATCGGCACTGTAGGCAAAGCCACAAACTCATTGGCTCCGGAGGGTCTTGTTAAGATTCATGGCGAATTCTGGATAGCAATATCGTCTGGCAGAGATATTAAAAAGGGCAAGGAAATTACGGTCGTGGGCCAGGACAGACTCAAACTGGTGGTTGACGAGAGTGCCGCTCCGGATAGACGAGAGCGTCTCGCCTGACCGATGTCGAGCAAGAGATTAGTTTAGTCGGTAAAAAAAAGAGATTACCACCAGCACCGCCCCGCCAATCAGAAGGCTCAGGCTGAATACCTCCAAGGGTTTCAGCATATTATCGACAAATTCATCATCCAGGTCTCCAGGTGGGTCGGTACACCGGCTAGAAGAGTTTGCCCCTCGCTAAAATACCTTGCTATCCAGATACCGCCGTACTAAACGGCCCCGTAAACCAGCAATGGGACTCCCAGGTAGCGAGTGATATCCCTCAATTACGGACAATAGGACGATACCCAGAACAGACAGGGCGATAATGACCATGAGGAGTCCATAGCTCACCTGAAAATAGCCAACGTATTGCCTGGCTCGCCCAAGTTCCCGTTCAGCGGTGGACAGCCCGAGGCCAATGTCCGACCGTATCCCGCTACCGAAGATACTTTCATCCAACCGGTAGGTCGATGGCACCAGCTCCGAAAATTGGCTATAGAACTGGTCAAAGTATGTTGCGCGCAGGTTTAGGGGTATCGCTACCAGTTTCGGTGGTGGCGGTTCGACAAATACTTGACGTACCCTGTTTTTCAAGTTTTCCTTGACCACTTCCAGAGAAATCGAGGTCTCTAACGTCTGGGTTTCGCCAAGTAGATAGTCAAATATCGGGGCAGAGCCGGTAACGATCTATGCTTTGAGTGAAGATTCGGCATCGCTGACGGCGGCTGCTATGTGCACATCCAGGTTTTCTATTTCAACGGGGATGGTTCTCGTAAGTTGCTGTTCGATAAACTCTCCGGCCTGAGAAGACATGTCGACATTGTCGAGCGCTGCCGAAACAAAATCAGGGCTGAGAAAGGTGTTCTTTCCTATCGATACAAGCTCCAGGCTCTGGGTTTCTCCCAGTACGTAAGCGAAACGGAATGGATGGCCGAGTTTGACCGTTCCTTTATCAGGGGCTCGAGGTTGGAGACAGTCTTGTATATTGCTTCGTTTAGGTCCGGCATTTGCGATGGAGCTTCTATATGGACGAATTCCTCTACCGCTGCGGATAGGTCCAACTTGTCAAGCTCGGAGGTTACGAAATCCGGATCCAGGGCAGTATTCGTTATCGCATATCCCAAGCCAAAAACAGCCAGCGAGAAAAACAGGACAAAACTGAACAAACTGAGGCCAGGTTTTTCAAGAAAGTCACTTGTGCATCTGCTCCAGGCCTATTTAAGACTTACAGCCGTTTCACTGCACCCGGTTAATTCTGGTTTCTAATTCTAACACAGCTATCCCGGATACAGTTAGTGCAACACTCATTTTTCGCTGGGGTAAATCGTATTTTCTGGCATCCTCACGGCAGATTGTGGATCAGCCCCCTTGCTACAAGCGCTTGTTGGAAGTTATTATATAGAAAGCCCAATTTACCGGATTTGGGCTTGTCGGAGAGAGAACGAGAAACCATTGGCAAACCGAATAAGGTTCCGAGACAACGGGGGTTTTAGCTTGGGCCCAATAGGCTTTTTGATATCGGCCAACCTGATATTGTGGCTGGCTACTTCGATACGGCCCGACCTCTTTATCAGGCTGTTCGGTCTGTCACTGGTGACCTTCTTATCACAGCCCTGGACCATGCTGACAAATATGTTCATTCACGCCCCGTTTCCCACCCTGGGCCACATTCTGGCCAACATGCTTACCCTTTTCTTCTTCGGAAGTCGACTAATGAGCATGATCGGCGAGAAGAATTTTTTCTTTGTTTATTTTCTAGGCGGACTACTGGGGAACGTGCTCTTTTTGCTGATGGCAAACCCTTTCTCCACAGCCATTGGTGCCTCGGGAGCTGTTTTCGCTGTGGGCGGAGCGTTAACCGTGCTGAGGCCGAAACTGACCGTTTTCATCTTTCCCATTCCGGTTCCCATACCCCTGTGGATAGCCGTTATCGGCGGATTCGTAGTGATTTCCTTTTTTCCCGGTGTGGCCTGGCAGGCGCATCTGGGAGGCATACTGGTAGGTCTGACGGCAGGGTACCTTTTCCGGAAATCGCCCCGCTTCTACTAGACGAACGGAAGAAAGGCTGTTATCTAAAACCATAATGACTTCTCAAGCTGAAACCGAACGGGACTGCCAAAGCAAGACCTCTCTGCTGATAAGCCTACTCAAAGGTGCCTTTGTTTTTGTGCCTGACACGAATCTATTTCCTGATGTAGTCTGCCTGGAGCCAGAAGACAGATGAACCAGGCAACCGGTTTGGTTTTCCGCAAGTCTGACCTGCATGTGCATACCTCTGAGTCAACGTGTTACCGTGATAGATCCGTGACAGACGAACAAATCGTCGATGCTGCACTATCTACCGCTCTGGAGGTCGTTGGTATCACAGACCACAATTCGGTCGCCTCACTTGATGATATCAGACACATAGCAGGAGAGAAAGGTCTTTTCGTCTTTCCCGGAATCGAGCTGACAACCAGAAGCGGGCATGTTGTTGCACTGTTTGAGCTTGATACCCCCGTCGACAAATTGGAGGACTTTCTTGATTCCGTTGAGGCTGACCCAGAGGGAAGAGGGGATGGGGGAGCGATAATCGGAAACAGCATGGAGGAGGTATTCCAAAAAATAGCCGAGTGGGGCGGACTGGCTATTGCCGCCCATATTGATAGATGGCCAATTGGGTTTCTGGAAACAAATGAGCCGCGTCAAGTCAAGATGAGCATTCACGCCAATAAAGACCTCAGCGCCCTTGAGATAACCGTACCTGAAAAAAAGGGCTTATGGAACGGGGGGCAGGTGCGTGATTACCCTAAGAAGTACGCTTGCATTCAGGCCTCGGACGCCCATTCTCTGAATGACATCGGGCGGCGGCCGGTCTACATTCAGATGGATGAAGTGAGTTTGTCCAGCCTGAACCTAGCTTTTCTTGAGCACGAGACAAGAATTGTCTTCCCGGATGAGTATTCCGAGACGAAATAATGGCCGTGTTTTGAAAGCAGCGGTCGTAATTATTTCCGGAGGGAGGTAACTTAACAATGGACCAGCAGGATGTTCTATACGTCAAAGAAGAAGGAATCGCTACGCTTACTTTGAACCGTCCGGATGTACGGAACGCTTATGTTCCCGGGATAGTGGAAGGGATCTATCAGGGCCTGGAACAGGCGAGGGGGGACAGTGAGGTACGGGTGCTGGTTATCACCGGGACAGGTCAGGCTTTCTGCTCCGGTGCCGATGTTAAGAGCATGGGAACGAATGAGCAGCAGCCGTCCACGTTACGATACAAGAAGGGTAACAGATCCCGCCTCAACTGGCTTTCTCTTGCTTTACAGAAATGCGATAAACCAATAATAGCTGCAATTAACGGAGTGGCGGTTGGCGGGGGACTTGACCTGGCCCTGGGCTGTGATATCAGAATAGCTTCGGATAAAGCCCGCTTTTCCGAAATCTACGTTAGGAGAGGAATCATACCTGCCCAGGGGGGCGTCTTTTTGTTACCGAGACTAATTGGCCTGGATAAGGCTTGCCAGATGATCTTAACGGGTGAGATGATTGAAGCTCACGAAGCAGAACGCATCGGCCTGGTAACTAAAGTTGTTCTCCACGAAGAACTGGAACATACTACCCGGGACCTAGCCGAGAAACTGGCTAAAAGCGCTCCTCTGGCCGTCCAAGAAGCCAAACGGGCCATATATAAAAGTCTGGATACGGACCTGGCGTCTTCGCTAGAATACACTGATTCTGTTCAGAGAGACCTTATCGCTTCCGACGACCACAAGGAGGGAGCAGCAGCTTTTATCGAGAAAAGAGAGCCTGTATTCAAGGGAAAATAGTCCGGAGAAGAAGCCTTTTAAGGGCTTTCCGCTGGGCCGGTGGGTTCCGGCTGATTTAGGCGTAAGAAAAAAGAAGAAAATATCGATACCAAAAGAGGAGAATAAAGTGCCGTTTGGTGGAGAGCAGGCTCTTTTTGAGGATCGCTATGATGCGGGAAAGCAACTGGGGCAGTGCCTGGAGGAGTACAAAGACCAGTCCGCAGTCGTGCTGGCCATCCCAAACGGGGGGGTACCAGTGGGAATGGAGGTGGCTCTGGCCCTTAATGCCGACTTTGACCTGGTCATTTCCCGTAAAATTCCGTTGCCCCTTAATCCTGAAGCGGGCTTTGGGGCCATTGCCGACGACGGAGCGGTCATCTTGAATGAAGAATTAGTAAGCAATTACGGCTTGAGCCAGCAACAGATAGACTATCAGATCAGCCTGGTAAGGGAAGTGATCCGCCAACGAAGACTTCTCTACAGGCAAGACAAACCCCCCGTAGTGGTCAGCGGCAAGACGGTCGTAATCACCGATGATGGTCTGGCTTCAGGCTTTACGGTGCTGGCCACGGTAGCATCGGTGCGACGCCGCCGACCCAAGGAAATAGTTGTCGCCGTACCGGTCACTTCCGCGACCGCCCTGGCACAGGTAGAGAAAGTGGCTGATAAAGTAGTGACTCTGGCAACCGGTTCAATGTCCAGATTTGCCGTGGCCGATTTCTACCGACACTGGTATGACCTCGGCGATGATGAGGTATTTCAATGCCTGAAAGAGTGGCGGGCGCGACGTTTCAAAACAAATATCGAGCCCCAGCAGGATAAGTAATCGAACTTGCGGGGACTCGATGAGGTTAAGGCTATTCTTTGGCGGCCGGAGACGGGTTCTTGTATCCTTGCAGTAATACTTTGGGCACCAAGTCTATCAATTCGTCAACCGTCCACAGGCCTTCTTTCTTGTCGATAGCCTTGGCCTTTACCGGTTCCGAGTAAAGGGCGATATTGCCCCCGGTAACGTCAAAAACCTGCCCGTTCAGATCTGCCGCTTCTTCGCTACAGAGGTACACCAGGAAGGGCGTTACCGATTCCGGACCCGGCGGGTTAGTCAACTCCTCGTATCTCTCTTTGGTCAGCAGTCCGGATTCATACCTTTTTGTGAAGCCAGCCACAATATCCTCGCTCAAAGTGAATCGTGTTCCGGCCGTGGGGGCATAGGCGTTGCAGGTTACGCCATAGCGGCCCATTTCCCGGGCGATAGACCGGGTCAGGCCGACGATCCCAGCCTTAGCCGCCCCGTAGTTGCAGTGTCCTACTGTTCCCAGCCAGGCAGTGGAGGTGGTGTTAATTATGCGCCCCCATTTTTGTTCTCGCATAACCCCGCAGGCAAAACGGGTGCAGTTAAAGGAGCCCTTGAGAAAGGAGTCCACGCAAGTATCCCATTCTGCTTCGGTCATATTCCAGACCATGTGAGGCTGGTCGGCCCCAGCGTTATTCACCATAATATCCAGCCTGCCGAATTTATCAACAGNCGTCTGTATCAGTTTTTCAGCTACATCGAAATCAGAAATACTGCCAAAAAACGAGATTGCCTGACCGCCATTATCGTTGATCTGTTTTGCCACCGTCTCGGCGTCTCCGCCTTCGGTGCCCTGCCGGCGGTTATTGGTTACTACGCTCGCGCCTTCCTCAGCCAGNGCAATGGCTATTGCTCCCCCGATTCCCTGTCCCGAGCCGGTAACTATTGCTACTTTGTCCTTCAGTCTGTCCCCCATTATATCTTCTCCTCTTTCTTAATCGTATCGTTGTGCATTCCTGAAAAAACTGCTTTTGGGCGATTCTANTCGGGTAACTGACGCGACCCCGGAATGCACCCGGACAGCGTTTACGGCCCAGTATTATTCCCTCACGGCGACTAAATTTTAGATGTTGACACCTGCTTTGTCAAGTTATCCGGTTGCAATAGTTTTGCCAAAATGCTAGACTTGGTCATAGAGAAAAGTCCGGACCTTTAAGGTAGTCCAGAGAGGCTAGCAAGGGTGGAGGGAAAGATATTCCGGTTGTGTTGGGCCTCTTGCTAGCCGGCAGGAGGCTATTTTTATGACCGAAACAGGCATAATGACTCCAGAAGATATCAGACGGAGTCTGGCCCGAATTACCCACGAGATCATAGAGAGGAACAAGACCACCGGGCATTTAGTGCTGGTTGGTATGCGTACAAGGGGAGTCCCATTAGCGGAACGGCTGGCACTCAACATGGAAGGCTTTGGGGATCTGCGGATACCTGTTGGTGCTTTGGATATCAGCTTTTACAGAGATGACCTTTTCTCACTCAACCCCCAACCTGCTGTCCAGCATACCGACATTCCCGTTGATGTCGAAGGCAAGACACTGATTCTGGTGGATGATGTTCTTTATACCGGCCGAAGCGCCCGGGCTGCAATGGACGCCCTTACCGATCTGGGACGTCCCGACTCAATCCAATTAGTCGTGCTGATTGACCGGGGACATCGTGAGCTGCCCATCCGAGCCGACTACATAGGTAAGAACATGCCGAGCTCCAGGCACGAGGAGATACGGGTTAGATTGATGGAGACCGATGGCATCGATGAGGTCGTCATTCTCAAGAGAGACCGGAATGAAGTCTCCGCCAAACCGGTTAAGGAAAAATTGGTTCGAAAGGAGTCCCATGAGTTTCAAGAATAGAAGTTTGGTAACCATAGACGACCTGTCCAACGGAGAAATAGAGGCCGTATTTGCCCTGGCCGATGAGATGGCAGAATCGATGGACAGACAAATCGACGTGTGCCATGGTAAGATAATGGCCAGCCTCTTCTTTGAACCCAGCACTAGGACCAGGCTGTCGTTTGAAGCGGCAATGCATCGGCTGGGCGGGAATGTCATCAGTGTCTCCGACGCGACCTCAACCTCTCAGACTAAAGGTGAAAGTTTGGCCGATATGGCCCGGATAGTAGGCGCCTATGCCGATATTGTAGTCATCAGACACCCCTGGGAGGGGGCGGCCCAAGTGGTTGCCAACTACGCCGGAGTGCCGGTAATCAACGCCGGTGACGGCGGCCATCAACACCCGACCCAGACATTGTGCGACCTCTATACCATCAAGAAAGAAAGACAGACCCTTGAAGGGCTGAAGATTGCCCTCTGGGGAGACTTGAAATACGGACGGACAATTCACTCCCTGATCTTTGCTTTGGCTAAGTTCGGGGCCAATATTCTCTTTTGTCCCAGTCCCGGTCTGGAAGTACCTCAGCACGTCATCAAAAAGCTGATCACCGAATACGGCGGCGAGGTGGAAACTACCAGCGGGATTGAAGACGAAGAAAGGCTCGGACCATTCCCCGTGGACGCCATGTACGTGACGCCAAGCAGCTCCCATCAGTTGGCAATGGTACCCGATATTGATCTGGAAGTTGAGCTCAATACGGGGGTTGATGCCCTCTATGTCACCAGGTCTCAAAAAGAGAGGTTCACCAGTGATGAGGGCCAGTTGGCCAAGAAGCAGCTTCCGGTAGTGGATAAGAAGCTTCTTGAAAGGGACCAATTTAAGCGGACTCTTGTGATGCACCCACTGCCTCGCGTCGACGAGTTAGCTTACGAGTTGGACGACGACCCCAGGGGGATGTACTTCAAACAGGCGGCCCGGGGAATACCCATCAGAATGGCACTGCTGTCCCTGTTACTAGGCTCCAGGGAAGGTAGAGTTCCGAATGATTCGGACTCGGCCATGCCGTTGATTGCCTACCCCGAGTACAGTCGTGGATCGGCTTTAACCTGTCCCAACCCCTCGTGCGTATCGGTGCAGGCCAGCGAGATAAAGTACCTGGAACCTGAGTTCAAGATAGTAAATCGTGATCCTTTGACACTGAGATGCGTTTACTGCGAACACGGCTTTGAACCAGAATATGTCGCCAGCTCTGAACGGCAAGAGGGCAGCCCCGGCGACAACAGATATCAGAGCGCCGGGAGCCGCTGGGCTAGAAAGCTCAGTCCGGAAAACCTGATTGCTTTCAATACCGAAGCCGAGGCAAGGTCTCAAGGGTATAAACCCGGCCGCTATGCCAAGGCTCCCAATAACAAAGGACTTTAGACAGTGAAACCCTTGCTCATTCAGGGCGGCCGCATAATTGACCCCGGCCAGGGGATAGATGAAACCGGCAGCTTACTTATTAGAGAAGGTAAAGTATCCTGGCTGGGNAAAGGTGATGCAACTCCTCCCCGCTCCNGTTATGAAGTGCTATCGGCCAAAGGGCTAACCGTCTGCCCCGGTTTTATTGACCTTCACTGTCATTTGAGAGAGCCTGGTTTTGAGGATAAAGAGACCATCGCCAGCGGTAGCCGAGCTGCCGCCAAGGGCGGGTTCACCACCATCTGCGCCATGCCTAACACTGATCCTTCCCCCGACAATAGGACAACCGTAGAGCATCTGAAAACGATAATTGCTGAAGATGGAGTTGTCCGCGTGTTGCCGATCGGCTGCATCTCCCAAGGCAGAAAAGGCAAGAAGCTGGCCCCATTGTCAGAGCTGGCATCNGCAGGGGTGGTCGCCTACAGTGATGACGGGGACCCCCTGATGGATGGATATCTGATGATTGAGGCGCTGCGTACAGCTTGGCAGAATGGACTGCCGATAATAGATCACTGCGAACATGCCGGGCTGGTTGGGGGCGGGGTTATAAACCTGGGTAGAATTTCAATCGAGCTTGGTCTGCCCGGCGTGCCGTCGGCGGCTGAGGAACTAATGGTCGCCCGTGACATAGCTCTGGCCAGATTGACTGGAGGATGGATACACATCGCCCATGTGAGCACGGAGGAATCGGTAAATATCATTTGTCGTGCCAAAGGGGAAGGTATTCGGGTAACCGCTGAAGTCACTCCCCACCACCTGACCCTGACCGAAGAAAAGGTGGTCGGTTACGATACTAATGCCAAGGTAAATCCTCCCTTGAGAACTACGAGAGATGTTCAGGCACTGATTCAAGGACTGAAGGATGGGGCAATCGACATTATTGCCACTGACCACGCCCCTCATACCCAGGCNGATAAGGCAGGCGAGTTCGCTTCGACCCCTTCCGGTATCAGTGGTTTTGAGACNGCCCTCGGCAGTCTGTTGACTCTGGTGCATAACGGACGGCTANCCTTGACTGACCTGATTTCTAAACTCACCTCTGAGCCGGCCCGGATTCTGGCCGGCCGCCACGGCAATCTCGGAACACTGGCTGTNGGCGCTCCGGCCGATATTACTCTCCTTGACCCGAATAGAGAATGGTTGGTGGATACCGACGCTTTTGTCTCAAAAGGCAGGAATACTCCCCTNGCCGGCTCCAGGCTCAAAGGCAAGATAATGGCAACCCTTTCTCATGGAAACATGGTCTACAGCGATGACCTGGTCGCAATCGATGAAAAGGGAAAGAAGTGAAACAATCAGTCGGCACCGTTGCCGCTACCGGAAAGCCTCTGAAAGGCCTTGATCGACCTCAAGGACAAAACATAAGATTTAGTCAAACCATTACGCTTGGCTGTCCGAAGATAGCCTCTATCGCCCGGCCGGGCCAATTTGTGATGGTGAACTGTGGGCCGGACTGTACTCTGCCCCGGCCTTTCAGCGTCCATCAGGTGATCGATAAGGAAAGGTTGGTCTTATACTTCGCCNTATTAGAAGATGGCAAAGGCACCGACTGGCTGTCAAACCGCCGAAAAGGTGACGCCGTCAGTCTTTTCGGCCCCTTGGGTAATGGCTTTTCCGTCCAGCCCTCTTCACATAATCTTCTATTGGTGGCTGGGGGTATCGGCGTTGCCCCGCTACATTTCTTAGCTGAAGAAACACTAAAGAACGGNCATTCCGTTACGATGTTGTATGGAACGGCTGACGAGACTTCTTATCCTGAAGCGTTGCCCAGATTAGAATTGGTTCGGGCAACCGAGGATGGGTCCGTTGGCCATCACGGTATGGTAACCGATCTCCTGCCTAAACTGGCTGGCTGGGCCGACCAAATATTCGCCTGCGGGCCCACGCCGATGTATCAAGCGATGTCCCGGATGCCGGAGCTACGAACCAAACCGGTACAGGTTTCTCTGGAAATAGGCATGGCTTGCGGTCGGGGAGTCTGCTACGGCTGCACCATCAAAACGAAGCAAGGACTGAAGAAGGTCTGTCAACACGGTCCGGTATTTAACCTNGAGGATATATTGTGGGAGTGAAGCTGGAATATGATAGTAACTCGGGAGATTAGCCTCGAGAGTCAGGGGCGGTGCGACANAATTGACATAACAAANCTGGTCGCGGAACAGATAGCTGGGACAGATGTCAAGAACGGCACGGCCTCCCTGTTTGTCAGCGGCTCGACAGCCGGAATAACTACTATCGAGTTTGAACCCGGCGTCCTCGCCGATCTTCAAACGATGTGGCAGCGGATCGTCCCTGAGAATATTACTTATGACCACGACTGTGCCTGGGGTGACGGGAATGGCTACTCTCACGTCCGCGCTGCACTCCTCGGCCCATCGTTGGTAGTACCTTTTAGCNATAAGAGACTGGCTCTGGGCACCTGGCAGCAGATAGTGCTGGTGGATTTCGATAATAGACCCCGCACCAGACGGGTTGTTATCCAGATCGCCGGCGAGTAGCCAGTCTTGACAGTCGACAGGGTCACGGCTTATAATACTCTGTATCCCAATGATTTCAATGGAAGGGTGGCATTTTCATGGCAAACGAAATAGGTAAGAGATACCACTGTACCAAGTGTGGTGCTGAATTTATTGTTACCAAGGCGGGTACCGGGGCGATTCAATGCCACGGCTTACCNATGGAATTGAAGGCTTAGGTAAATCAGGTCCAATTAAGGAGGAGACCTTTGGCGGCAAGTCAGTTGGGTAAGAGATACCGTTGTGAGGTTTGTGGTACCGAGGTACTGTGCGTTAAGGCCGGCGACAATGCGGTCGGCTGTTGTGGTCAGGACATGGAAGTCCAAGAACCCAGAACGATCCCTTCCTCAGATTAACCAGTCTGAANAAGCCTTTAGCTAGCAGAACGGGCGTAATTTGGGGTAGTTTTTTTTAACAAGATATCAGGTCTGGCTGATTAAATAGNTCACCGGTGGCTGCTGTGATTTATTGCGGGGCTGANGGGTGGGCTATGTTTGTTTTATCTGTTCTGAAGTAAAGAGAAGAATTCAGCCCTGGTTTTGGACCTACTGCGAAAGGTACCTCTGAGGGCTGAGGTTCCGATAGAACTGCCCGGTTTCTTGATTCCCCGCATAACCATACATAAATGTTCAGCTTGGATAACCACTCCCACCCCGTCAGGCTGGATCTTGTCATAGATAGCCTCCACAATCTGAGTAGTCATCCTCTCCTGGACCTGAGGGCGCCTGGCTGCCACTCCCACCACCCTGGCCAGTTCTGGCGCCGACGATACGCCCCTTGGTATTTGGAATATAACCGATATGGGCGGTACCGTAAAACGGCAGTAGGTGATGCTCGCNCATGGAGTAGAAAGGAATATCCCTTAGAATTATCATTTCCCGGTGGCCCTCTTCAAAATCCACCGATAGTTCATCCCTCGNGTCCTTATCAAGCCTGTCNAAAAGCTCGGCGTANATTTCAGCCACGCGGTTGGGCGTTCCCGACAGACCTTCTCTTTTCGGGTCTTCGCCGATAGCCTTGATGATTGAAGTTACCGACTTCCTAATCTCCGCTTCNTCAATCATTCTAAACCTCCTTAGATGGTCTTACGGCCAAGCATGGCGCTTGATATGATAGGAGAGTAACGCTCTTTTCCTCTATTCTACGTCAACCCTGGCCCTTGTTAAAATCAGGCTGAGAATAACAGCCAACGTGCCAATCACAACACTGACGNTAAAGGCTACCCTGTAACTGCCGATAACGTCGAAAATATAACCCGCGAAAGGTGAACCCAAGGCTCCTCCCGATGTGCCGAAAAGGAGAAAAGCCCCGGAAAACACNCCCAGATTTCTCAAACCAAACAGTTCCGCCGGCACTAACGTCAGCAAGGGAATGATTCCCCCACTGGTGATACCGAACAGAATGGCAAAGGCGAAGAAGCCGCTGATGTCAGTAACGAACAGAAGCCAGGCCAGACTGAGGGTCGAGACAATAAAGCAGAAGCTTAGCACCAGTCTGGCTCTTATCCGGTCTGCCAGGAATCCGGTGGTAAGNTTTCCGACGATCCTACCCCNGGCACTGATGGACAATATGGTGGCCGCGATGATGGCCGGAATCCCGATGTCAGTAGCGTGGGGAACAATGTGAACGACGACGATTTGCATAGAAAAACCAAAGGCAAATTGCAATGAAGCAAAAACCCAGAAACGCCAGGTCTTGACAGCCTGAGTTAAGGTAAGTCCCCAGGTATCCGAATCCGTTGTCAGGTCGGTTTCTGCTGGTGCGTCCTCTCCGTAAGGCTTAAGGCCCATCTGTTGAGGGTTCCGTTTCAGGAATTGGGCCAATGGAATGTTGATTACAAGAGGGATCATTCCCAGAACGATGAATGCTATCTGCCAGCTGTAGTTGGATATGAGCCACTGGATGAGTATGGGGCCAACCGTCGCTCCGAAATTAAAACCGGACACCGTTACTGCAAGGGCAATTCCTCTCTTCTTGGAGAACCATCTCGGTATCGTCGATATGACCGGGGTAACCGAGCAACCTAGTCCTACTCCAATCAGCAACCCCCAGACCAGATACACTTGCCACAAAGAACTGATTTGGGACATCAGCAAAAACCCAGATCCCAGTAACAGACCGGCAATAGTAACAAAAATTCGCGGGCCATAGCGGTCACTAANTCTGCCCGCAATCAGTGCTAATATCCCTGTAGACAGCGCCCCCAGGGAAAAGGCCCCGGATAGAGCTCCCCGTTCCCAGCCAAACTCCTCCGTCAGTGGTTTTAGAAATACGCCAAAGCCGACAACGGCCAACGCGTTCATCGCCAGAATGAAGAAGCTCATCGCAGTCATAACCCAGCTGTAATGTAAAGCTCTTAATTTCATCAGTTTCACGCGCAAATAAGGCAGTAATAAATCTCAGTTTTGCTTAACGCGGTTCATCAGCGGGCAACCGGAAAAGTTGGCTTAATTCCCGTCTGGGCAAATCAAAGGTTGTATCNGGAAATAGCTGCAGACCAATCAGATCCAGTTCAGGTTCTGCTCTATGGNGGCTAAATCAGCCGGTAATTCGAGGAATAACTCAGCGCCTTCGAGAATGGAATCGGTATCCTTCAGGCCGCTCCCGGTTAAAACGCAGACCACCCGCTTTGAGGAGAAATCCGTGCCTTGTCGGCGGAGCTTGATCAATCCGGCCAAAGAAGCAGCTGAAGCAGGTTCAGCAAAGATACCCGCCTTGCGGGCCATGAGTTGGTGAGCCGCCATAATCTCTTCATCGCTAACCATACCGATAACACCGCCGGACTCGTCTCGTGCGGCAACAGCGTTTTGCCAGTTGGCCGGATTGCCTATGCGGATGGCTGAGGCGACCGTCTGAGGTTGTTCAAAAATGTGACCTGAAACAATGGGGGCTGCTCCCTCCGCCTGCATTCCCATCATGGCCGGCTTTCTGCTAGCCTTACCTGCTTGGTAGTACTCCACAAATCCCTTCCAGTAAGCGGTGATATTGCCGGCGTTGCCTACCGGGAGAAATAGATAATCGGGAGCATCACCCAGGGCATCCACAATCTCGAAGGAAGCGGTNTTCTGTCCATCTATCCGGTGCGGATTAACCGAATTCACCAGGGTGACGGGATGCTTCTCCGTCAGGCTGCGCACTATGCTCAGGGCCTGGTCAAAGTTACCGTCGATAGAAATTATCTTCGCCCCATGAACGATGGCCTGGGCCAGTTTCCCCAGGGCGATATTGCCCTTCGGTACGATAATAATGGCGCTGCATCCGGTATAAGCGGCATAGGCAGCCGCCGAGGCACTGGTATTACCGGTCGAGGCACACATTACCGCCTGGCTCCCGGCCTCCGCTGCCTTGGCCATTGCCATCACCATCCCCCTGTCCTTGAAGGAACCAGTCGGATTACATCCCTCCAGCTTGAAGAAAAGTTCCCGGCAACCGGTCTCTTTTTCGAGCTTATCACATTCGACCAGAGGGGTATCTCCTTCACCCAGCGAAAACAGAGGGGTAGTGGATGTAACTGGCAGGAATNCTNNGTATTTTGCTAAGATTCCAGATTTCATNATAGTCCTTTTAGGGTATTCAGGCCGTTTTCAGACTGGCCTTCATGTGGCTGTGACGGACTGATTAGCCGTCCGCGTAATAGTCAAAAACCAGCCCCCATTCAGCCGGTGGCCATACTGACAACCAGGCCTTTCCGACTATGGTCTGGGAAGGTACTGTCCAGTCGCCCCGCGAATCGCTGCTATTATTGCGATTATCGCCCAGAACGAAGTAGTTGTTTTCGGGAATCATATCCCCTTTGAAATCACGCTCGGCCGGGGTGGAAACATAAGGTTCATCCAAAGGAAAGGCGCTGCCATCTCCGTTGTGTATGAATACTACTCCATCTCTTACCTCTACAGATTCACCGGGCAGGCCGATAATGCGCTTGATGTACTCATCTCGCGGATTATCGGGGGGTCTGAATACGATTACATCCCCTCGCTCCGGTTCGTGAAACTCATAAACGAGCTTATTGACCACCAACTGCTCTCCGTCACGAAAACTGGTGGCCATGCTGGGACCATCTATGACGAACCTCTGAGCAGTGAACTTTAGCCCGACGATAGTCACTCCCGCTATCATAATTATCATCATGGTATCGCGGATGAAGGTTTTCATTTAGATGGCTGCTCCTTTTCGAGCTTGTTTACAATTATACCGTATTCAGGCTCTTCTTTCTAGTGAAAAGAGAGGAAGTCTCCCACCTGCCGAAAGTTGCACTTTTTTTTGACGTGGTGCTAGAATGGCAATAATATGGATTATATGAAGCAGGCGCTATCTCTTGCCAAGCTGGCTCTAGGGCAAGTCAGTCCTAATCCAGCTGTGGGCGCAATTGTAGTCAGAGATAGCGAGGTTGTCGGTCAGGGCTATACCCAACCTCCCGGATCCCAGCACGCAGAGGTGATGGCTCTAAACCAGGCGGAAGGCAAGACCCAAGGCAGCACAATGTATGTAACTTTGGAGCCTTGCCGCCATCGGGGACGCACCGATCCCTGCACTCAATCAATCATTGATGCCGGCGTAACCGAGGTCCATCTGGCGATGCTTGACCCAAACCCGCTGATGTCGGGCCGCGGCGAGGATGAACTGGCGCGAGAAGGCGTTAAAACATTCCTCGGAGAGCATGAGGAAGAAGCAAGAGACATCAATGAGGCCTACATTAAGTTCATCACCACCGGTATGCCGTTTGTCACCGTAAAGTTCGCGGCCAGCCTGGACGGCAAGATTGCCACTAAAAGCGGCGATTCTCAGTGGATTAGCGGTAGTGAGGCTAGGAAGTACGTCCACTACCTGAGATATACCACCGACGCTATTATGGCCGGAGCCAATACCGTCATTGTTGACAATCCCCGTCTTACCTGCAGATATGCCGGCAAAGGAGGGGAAGTGAAAAAGCAGCCACTCCGGGTAATTGTTGACGGTCGAGGACGCACCCCGCCACTGGCCCAGGTGTTTAACGAGTCCGGCAAAGCCATCATGGCCCTGGCCGCGTCAGCGGAGTATGACAGAAAACAGGCTTTCTCTCAGGTTGGCACCGAGGTTCTGGAATTACCTTCGCAGGACGGGATGCTGGACTTAAAAAGCCTGCTGGAGGCCTTGGGGGAACGGGACGTTACCAGCGTTCTGGTAGAGGGGGGAGGCATTCTTTTGGGTTCCCTGTTTGACTACGGACTTGTAGACAAAGTGATCGCCTTCGTTAGCCCGGTTATTATTGGTGGGGAGGAATCCAAAACGCCTGTCGCCGGNAAGGGTATTGAAAAAGTGATGGAGGCTCACAAACTGGAGCGTATTAGCCTGGAAAAATTCGGGGAAGACTTCATGATCAGTGGATATGTCAATAAGAGGTAAGAGTGTTTACCGGGATTGTTGAANAGATAGGCAGGGTTATTTCAGTTCAATACGGCCAGCTTACCATAGAGGCTGGTGCTGTATTCCAGGGTCTGGATATAGGCGGAAGTATTTCTGTTAACGGAGTTTGCCTGACCGTCACCAAGTTTGGTGCTAAATCTTTTTTTGTTGACGTAATGGCGGAGACATTAAAACGGTCTAACCTAGAGTTCCTTTCTTCAGGAGATAATGTTAATCTGGAAAGACCTTTGATTTTGGGCGGGCCCTTGGGAGGGCATCTAGTCCAGGGGCATGTTGATGCCACCGGAAAGTTAAGCTCCGTCCGAATGGATGGCAAAGCATCGCTAATCAGTTTTGAAGCGCCGGACGAGGTGATGCGCTACGTTGTAGACAAGGGTTTCATCGCTGTCGATGGCATCAGTCTGACTGTAGTGTCCAGAGATTCCAATTCATTTCAGGTTTCGGTGGTTGAACATACCCGCAGGAACACAACCTTGGCTGACAGACGGGTGGGTTCTCCGGTCAATCTGGAAGTGGACATTATCGCCAAATATGTAGAACAGTTGGGGCAGGTTCAACAGGGAGGTATAACAGCCAACTTCTTACAGGAGAACGGTTTCCTGGTGAGTTAACCGGTTGTAAATAGAGAGGTGATATGGGATTGCCGAGCGTTGAAGAAGTTATTCAGGATGTGAAAGACGGTAAATTCGTCATCGTGGTTGATGACGAGGATAGGGAGAACGAAGGGGACCTGATTATGGCCGCGGAGAAGATCACCGATGAGGCGATCAACTTTATGGCTATACACGGCCGGGGGTTGATCTGCATGCCGGTTACAGGCGAGCGTCTGGACGAGCTGCATATCCCCATGATGGTCCAGGACAATACTTCGAACTTCAACACCGCTTTCACCATATCGGTTGAAGCCAAGCATGGCACCAGTACCGGTATTTCAGCCGCAGACAGAGCCAGGACAGTAAAGGTCCTCATAGACCCGAAAACCAGACCGGAAGACCTGGTGATGCCGGGGCATACCTTTCCCCTGCGGGCCAGGGAGGGAGGAGTTCTGGTACGGGCGGGGCAAACCGAGGCTGCAGTTGACCTGGCTCGACTGGCCGGACTTTATCCGGCCGGGGTTGTCTGTGAGATTATGAATGAGGACGGCACAATGGCCCGGATGCCCCAGCTGGAGGTAATCGCCAAGCAATTTGACATAAAGATTAGCAGTGTAGCTGATCTTATTGCCTATCGCCGCCGTCACGAGAAATTAGTCCAGCGTGTCGCCGAGGCCAAGCTTCCTACAACCTATGGTGAATTTACGGCCGTTGCTTTTAAGAGTGACGTAGACCCTGATGAACATCTGGCTCTGGTAATGGGTGACATATCTACCGATGAACCGGTCCTGGTGCGTGTTCACAGTGAATGTCTCACGAGTGACGTATTCGGCAGCCTTCGCTGTGACTGTGGGGAGCAACTTGCCCAGGCAATGCGTAGTATCAATAAAGAAGGACGGGGCGTTTTGCTCTACATGAAGCAGGAAGGGCGGGGCATCGGATTACATAACAAGCTACGAGCTTATGAGCTTCAGGATAAAGGATTGGACACGGTAGAGGCTAATCTCTCTCTGGGCTTTGAGCCAGACCTGCGAGACTATGGAATCGGTGCTCAGATTCTGGTTGACCTGGGCTTGCACGAGATTAGATTCCTCACTAACAATCCCAAAAAGATAGTAGGTTTTGAGGGTTATGGCCTGAAGGTTGTGGAGCAGGTACCTATCATTATACCTCCCAATCCACACAACCTCCATTACCTGGAGACAAAACAGAATAAACTGGGGCACATTCTAGAAATGCCGAAAGCTAGCGACAAGTAACCGTAATATCGGGCGAGAAGATAGAGAGATCAGGGGATGATAACCCCGCGATTAACAAGGAGGAAATCATGAGCAAGCTTTTTGAAGGTTTGTTATTGGGTGAGGGACTGAAATTTGGAGTAGTTGTTTCCCGTTTTAACGAGTTTATCACCGGTAAATTGCTGGAAGGAGCCCGGGATGCTTTGGTTCGTCATGGGGTTAATCAGGAAGACATCTCTGTTGCCTGGGTACCCGGCGCATTTGAGATCCCCCTGGTCGCTCAGAAACTTGCCCAAACTAATAATTACGATGCCCTTATCTGCCTGGGGGCCGTGGTTCGCGGCGGCACACCTCATTTTGAATACATCGCTGCTGAGGTGACCAAAGGTATTGCTAAAGTGGGTTTGGATACGGGGCTGCCGGTCACTTTCGGCATCATCACCGCTGACACCCTGGAACAGGCCATTGAGCGGGCGGGCACCAAAGCCGGGAACAAAGGCTTTGATGCTGCCGTTGATGCTGTCGAGATGGCCAACTTACTCAAAGGTATCAGCTAACCGGCGGTGGTACCCTGACGGGTTGCTCGGCTAGCCCTAAGGAATGAACTAAACTGAGNCGGAGACGACGGGCTTCAGTCGATAATTTTGTAGAGGGTATCTCCAACTCTCACCCTGTCAGTGACCTTGATACCAACAGCATCTCCAGCCTTCGCCTCCTGAACTGCCAGGCTATCAATCTGCATCGAATCGACGGTCATTTCCAAATTAGTGGTGTGGCCAACGATGTGGATGCGGTCTCCCTGTTTCAGAGTTGCCGTCAGGTCAATACCGGCTACGACAGGATGGGCAAAGAAGTCCGATACCTTGCCAATTTCCAATTCNGGCATNTGTGCACCTCCTACGTCTTTATTAGGTCGGTCAAATGTAGCCCAGTATAAGCTATTTCCTCTGTCCAAATCAAAGTTGAAGGAAACCGCCAAAAGTTNGTNGGCAGACTCCAGCAATGATCGGGNCTCTCTTCCCGCTACTCCTCTCTCTTTTGATTTGTAAAACAACAANTGGACCGAATTGAACGGTACCGTAATCTTTGACACCTTCCGGCTTGTCACCTATAATGAGTTCAGTCATAAACGAGAGGGAGGCTGACGTGGCAGAGGAAGATGAACAGATGTCGGACCTAGAACGATTGAAGCAGCGTCAGGATATGCTGGACCAGCGTCTGGACAACATTGATTCAATGGTTACGGCTGTGGCTGAGCGTGTGATGAGCCAGCCCCTGTCTCTCAATATGACTTGTCCCCACTGTGGCAGAGACATTGAAATTGCCATGATGGGCGGTCATAAACCAAAACGTTAACCGCGGACCCGCCGCGTTCATAATTTGTCACAATGTTCGGGCGCACTATCTTGTAAGATTTGTACATTGAGGGCGGTTAGCTCAGTTGGTTAGAGCGCTGCGTTGACATCGCAGAGGTCACTGGTTCAAATCCAGTATCGCCCACCACCACTCCTCCCCGGCTCCGTGTGTGTCTCTGGCCCTTAATCGGGCAATGTACCGTGCCAAAATCCGAACAAGTTGCTTGAATGCCANCTCGATTCTAATTAAGGAGAGCCTCATGCCTGAAGCAACTATGTATGAGAAGAAGGACCACCTGGCGATGCTGACAATGAATCGTCCTGAAACAATGAACGCGATGAACGCAACGATGCGGCAGGAGATGGGAGAGGCGCTACAGGATTTCAAGGACGATAATGACAGCTGGGTGCTGATCATAACCGGGGCCGGCGACAAGGCCTTTTCCGCCGGTGTGGACCTCAAGGAGATGGCTGACCGGTTGGCCGGCGGACCGCCCCCTGCCGGAGGAGAATCACCTCCCCAGAGAACTCCTCCCNTACCCAATCTTCTTTCGGCTAACACAGATATTTGGAAACCGATAATCGCTGCNATAAATGGGGTAGCGATCGGAGGTGGCCTGGAGCTTGCTCTGACCTGTGACGTTAGAATCGTGGCCGAAGGTGCTCGCCTTGGATTAATGGAGCCAAAGCGAGGCATCACTCCCGGAGGCAAGGGCACTGTCAGATTACCCTNGCTGGTACCGATGGGGATTGCCCTGGAAATGCTTCTGTCCGGCGATCTTGTCACGGCTGAGGAGGCCTATCGAGTCGGTCTGGCTAACCAGATCGTCCCGGTGACGGACCTGATGACCGCAGCCAAGACAATGGCCCAACGGTTCATGGACTGCGCTCCCCTGGCCCTACAATCGATTAAGGAGACCGTCTACAGGACAAGCGGCATGCCACTAGATGAGGCACTGAAAGCCCGTTTTGGCACTAATGTCAACGACACCGAGGATGCCAGGGAAGGCACCGCCGCCTTTGTTCAAAAGAGAAAACCGGTCTGGAAGGGAAAATAGCACCTCTGCTGNTCGAGATGTAGCGTCGCAGNTGGCGGTCCGGTCCATAAATATACATAGTAACACGATAAGGCTGCTTCGGATGACCCTAGATCAATACCAACCCAAGGTCCCTTCTCTTTTGGACTTGCCCACTCCCCACTGGAGTATCTTATAACCCAGCGGCAGGAAAATAACANCAAATACGGAGCCCTTCATGAACTCGAACAGCACCTTTGGNTCGGAAAGTGAGGCGTTGGTCAGCATCGCCAATCGAGCCAAGTGGTAGACCCATGTTTGAGGCAGAAACCAGGAAATGGTTGAGACACCCGGGAAGAAAATAGTGTCTAGATAAACAACCGGAAATGAGATTCCGGCAAAGAGGTTCTGGAGAACATTTATCGCCCAGGTGACCGGGTCTGTGGACTTGGTCACTATTCTTATCCCGGTGGAAATGAGGGCCAGGCCCATTAATATGGCACCCGAGATAACGAAAGCGGCAATGGCGGAGGATATGTTTACGTCCAGACTGGCCCCGAATACCTTGGTGCCAATCAGCAGGTAGGGAACAAAGGTCAGCACTGAAAGGATATAGGTCCAGGTGATGTTGCCAATGACGAAGACCGGCATGCTGATGCCCGTCATCATGACGGTCTCAAGGGTCCANGGGTTCAACTGCCTTTGGACTCCCTGCACAATNGGCATGACCAGGTTGCTGATGGCTATCCCGGCCACGAGAAAAGTAATGTAGTCACTGTTGTACATCTCGGTGACNGGCCTTTGCACGTAAGAAGCGGCCACTCCCCATGAGAAAACACCAATCAGGATGTTGATCAGCTGGGTAACCATGGTTGTCTTATAAGTCGTCCAGCTGAAGAAATCCCTCTTGGTGAAGGCGATGATCTGCTTGAGAGCTAGAGGCAGTTCCACCTTTCTATGACCGTCCGGTATCTCTGGATTTAGCCGTAGCCATTTCATTTCGTCCCGTAATCGNCATGAAAGCTTTCTCCAGGCTCGGTTCCCTGGTGTTNACATTTCCGATCTTCAATCCGTCCTTTACAACAATTTCCAGAATTCCAGAAAGGTCCGCGTTCTTGTTTACCCGAATTGATACCCCGTAAAAGTTCTTTTCCGTATCCGCATCGGGAGTGACTTTGTTTACCCCTCGCATTTTCTCCAGTGCTTTCAACATTTTTTCCCGGCGGGCGCCAAATATGGCCTNAATAAAGGTGATGTCGAATATCTTCTCGTTCAGAGCGGTGTGCTGAATGTTGTTGGGTGTGTCGCAGGCAGTAATCATCCCCCGATCCAGGATAGCTATTCGGTCACAGGCTTCCTGGGCTTCGTACAGATTGTGGGTACTGATTAGAACCGTCTTTCCCTCTTCANGCGAGAGCTTGTCACGTACCAAGCTGCGAAAATCGGCTGCTGAGGCGGGGTCCAGGCCAGCCGTCGGCTCGTCAAACAATAATATGGGCGTATCCCGGAGCAAAGCCCGGCAGAGCAACAGCTTGCGCTGCATGCCCGTTGAGTAGCGCTGGTAACCGTCATCTGCCCGTTCCTCCAGTTCCACAAGCTCCAGCAGATAATTTATCCTTTCCTTCGCCTCTCTCTCCCTTATCCCATAGAGCAAGGCGTAGAACTCCAGATTCTGACGTCCGGACAGGCGCCAGTTAAAGCCCCGACTCTCAGGCAAAACGGCCTGAAGATTCCTGATAACCTCGGCCGGGTGTTTCTTGACGTCGAAGCCATGAACGTNGGCTTCTCCCTTGTCGTGGATTATTAAGGTACAAAGCACCTTTATCAAGGTGGTCTTTCCGGCCCCATTGGGGCCCAACAAGCCAAAGACCTCTCCTTTCTCGATCTGAAGGTCTACCCCACGAAGAGCCTCAATGAAAGCGCCTTTTCTCCTCTTCATGACGCCGAATATGTTNCCGAAAGATTCAACTGCTCCGTGACCCCTGCCACCACCTCCCTGCCGTCTGGTATTAACGGGATACCTCTTGACGAGACCGATAGTCTCTATGGCGTATTTCGTATCCATAGTCCCTAAATCAGTCCGCCATTCATATTGTCGTTAGGCAAGATAATACCTCCCGTTGGTCGGCTGTGGTCAATCCCCTGACCTGAAGAAAACGCCCGTCCGTACCGGATATCCCTTTGTTCCGGTCAGGCCGATTCAATCTGAAACCACCGATTGCTTCCGGTACTGACGTCAGGACAGGCTAGCTTCACCTATTCATTAGTGGAATGCCATCAGGGAAAGGCATAGTGTAAAGCTCAGGCGGTTATTCTTGTCAAGTAGGATTCAGCTGAGAAGATCCAGTTTTGGGGAAAGTAAAACCAACAAATACTAAGCTCGNCTGCCCTCAAAGGCGGTGGGGCGAAATTCCCCCAACTGCATTTCACCCTTGATTTCGTCACCGTCAAAGGTCCCGTTGACCTTAAGTATCATTTCTCCCATCGGACTCTGCAATCTTACCGACCAGGAAACATCGTTTCCTGTAACCGTACCTTCATCAAAAGATTGCTGCCCAAAGTGTCCATCCATAGTCCCNGTCAGAGAATCACCATCGGTTTTAAGAGTAAGCTGGATGTTTTCCCTGCCGACAGTTGTGATTAGATCTATTTTGTAATTACCGTCAACTGGCATTGGTTCACGTCCTTTCCAGTGTTCACTCCGCTATTGATGAAGTATATTGTTACCCCGGTTGTTTGTCAATGTTCTCTTGCTGGTCGAAATAGCTGCTATACCCGCGTCATTTTGCAGACTTGACAAGCTTCTCTAGCTATGTTTCACTTTGTTACCGCAAGCGCCCAATCGGNATCGAACGTGTGATTGCGGTGTTGAGTATATTGATGACAACGGTCAAGTCCAGCTTAGTTCGGGGTGTAGCGCAGCCAGGTAGCGCACCTGAATGGGGTTCAGGTGGTCGGAGGTTCGAATCCTCTCACCCCGACCAGGAAATCAACCTCAGATTACGGGAGTATCCTTTTTAAATACCCCGTCGGAATGGACTGAAATTACCTGGCGCAGATCTGATTTCATTCGGGTTCCGCGCGTTCCGTTCGTTTGTCGCGGATATTCATACCACCGCCCAGTCCTTTTTCCCGCCTGCCAGGTTTTTTCCCCACTAACAAATATTTTTGTTGACAACTGTAGTATAATAACGGAAAGGAGACGAGCGGTCTCCTGAAGAAAGATAGAAAGATCGTGCACCTGCAATATACGCCCGCCCTCTGATGAGACGTTGATATGTGAAGAGACGAAGCCATTTGGCCTGAGAATCAAATTCTTTGAGGAGAAACAATGGCATCTGATAGAGTATATAAATATCGTAATCAGGTTAATATCCAGTTCCCGGTGAATACGTTGCCCCTGGCACCACAGATTCGCACCATAAACGGCAAAGAGATCCATTTCAGTATCTGCGGCGAACCGGATATCTCCATCCCTTTAGAGAAAAAACTAAGGGGCGACTATCCCGGTGTGAAGTGGAAAATGAAGAGGAACTATGGGGCCAATCAGGTACCGCTATCTGATGAAGAGATAGAAACCGCGGATGGTTTGGTCCAGGGAGTGGCCTGGTAAAACGGCTCTGACCGACGCCAGCCGTCGGCGAATGAACTGTCAGTATTATAAGACTTTGGACGATAATCCATCTTACACACCCTCATTGATTCAGGTATATTAAATATCTCAGCCAATCCTTCAGAAACGTCTCGCTTCATCACATCGTGCCCATCATGATTGAGGCCCGGCGGAAGTAAGTTTGTGACCCAAATCACAGACCAGACGGCGGCATATCTACTACAATGTTGCTAAACATTTCACGACTAATTGAGAGATATTGCGGATCCGGTGTTTGACTAGCGGAGGTGGAGAGTTGGTTGAGTTTAATTCACGGGAGTGGGATTATCAGGTCAAGGAATCCATCGGGAAGATCCATTTGTTTCTCAGTCACGAGGGCCCATTCATGAGACAACAAACGAAAGGGAGGTGTGATCATCATGGCAATCGAGTTGAATGAACTGATCGAACTGCTGAATAAGGACCTAGGGCTGGAATATACGGCCATAGTGCAGTACGTTCAGCACAGTGGTGTTTTGACCGGGGCCGAGTACGGAGACATAACCAAGGAGATAAAGATACATACTACCGAGGAACTCCAGCACGCCCTCGTACTGACTGAACAGATTGACTACCTCGGCGGTTTTCCCACTGCTGTCATGCCTCCGGCGGCTACCTCTAAAGACAACAGGGAAATGCTCCAGCAGGACCTCACCGGTGAGGAAGACGCCATTTCTCGTTACAAGCAACGTATTGTGCAAGCTGAAGAGCTCATGGAACTGGCTCTGGCTCAGAAGTTGAGGGAAATCCTTAGTGTTGAGCAGGAACACGCCATGGACCTCAGAAATGCTCTCGGCAAATAACCCAAAGAAATCAGCGGTGGAGGAGTCACTTACTACTGTGAATCCTACTCTTTAGGCAGGAGCAGGGTTCCCGTGATTACCGCGAAGTTACCGAAGAGAAGGAGCAATAAGCAAGTGTAGGTGCTCCTCCGATAACAGGTGCCACTTTGCGCGGTGGTATGCCGACACCTAGACCGTCATTATTCTGGATATCAACGGCTCACCGCCGCCCTTGAGGGAAGGTCTTTGTATCCGGACCGGCCCTCCGGGGTCTTCGCTTCATTCGGGCCCTTGTCTCTAAGGCTGCGATGTCTTGACGAGGATCTTCGCCCATGGGTTGGCGGACTCGCCGGACAGACACATCCTGAAACCACTCCGTCAAATGGATAAAACAGCCGAATTCCCTGCCGTTCCTGAATAATAACCACCGCGGCTATTGACACTCCACTATGGAATAGTCTATCGTTCATTTCAAGATGCTAAAAAGGAGGTGAATCAGATGGAAGGCTATTGCGTGAAGTGCCGGGCTAAAAGAGAGATGCAGGACGCTAAAGGCATAACCATGAAGAACGGTAAACCGGCCACTCAAG
>NYYM01000034.1 GCA_002685815.1 Dehalococcoidales bacterium
AGGACACCTCCCTCTCAAGGAGGAGATCACCGGTTCGAATCCGGTATGCGCTACCAACCCCATTCATTTCTCGAACGATCCTGTTTCTTCCCCACCCCGGCCCCGAATCAGACCTAACTTAACTAAATGCCATCCTTGCTGTATAATGGGGCAGCAGAAAGAGCTCTAAGGGAGCAGGATACATCGGTTCGAGTCTCACCAAAGTTATTGACCTAGCCAACATGATAAACTGGCTTACCGGAAATGAAAGTGGCTTGGAGTTCACGGCCCGCAGAGATTGGGATCAGATTACCCGGCCACTGGCCTCCATTGAGAAGGCAGGCAGGATTCTTGATTACCAGCCGGAGACCAGGATGGAGGACGACTTCAATAGAGTCCATGACTGGATCACGGGAAAGCTTGATAAGATAGAGGCTGATGTTACGTTCTGGGCTGCAGGGAGTATTGTAGTTGATATTTGGGCGCCGAAAAGTGAACAGGTCTTGATCTGAGGAAGAAAAGAGGATGAGGATACTGCATATATTCCCTTTCCTGTCGCCCAATGCCAACGGTACCATCACCACTACTCGTCAGCTTTCGATGGCTCTAGCTCGGAATGGGCATCAGGTAGGAATATTTACCTCTGATTTTGAGATGACTACTGAGTACCTGGAGTCGCTGTCTCCTGTAAAAATATACTCCTATTCCACTTGGCTAAAGCTACCCGGATACTATTTCTATTTATCGCCGGCCACAATCACCCGGGCCAGAAACGTAACTAGAGAATTTGAAGTATTACACCTCCATTGTTTGAGAAGCTTTCAGAACATTGTAGTATATTACTATGCCCGGAAATATGCCATCCCCTATATATTGGACCAGCATGGCTCTCTTCCCCGCTCAGTAGCCGGAGAGAAAGGACCCAGATGCCTGCTCCGCTGGCTGTTTGACCTTATCTTCGGTAACCGGATAATAAGGGACGCTGCCAAGGTAGTTGCCCAAAATAGATTTGCCGTCAGAGAATACAGGAAGTTTGGCGTTAAGGATGACAGAATGGCTCTGATTCCCCTCCTTTTTCCTGTTGAGGATTTCGCTGATCTCCCCACACCTGGCGGGTTTCGTAAACGCTACGACCTGGGGGGCAAACCGGTGATTATGTCTATGTGTAGACTCAATCATATCAAAGGCCTCGATTTTCTGGTAGAATCATTCTACGAATTGTCGCGCTCCGGGTCGGAGGCTGTCCTGGCCATAGTTGGTCCTGATGAGGGCTACCGGGCTGAACTGGAGAGAATGGTTAGCGAACTCAACCTGTCGGACCGGGTGCTCTTCACCGGGTTTTTGGATGGACGGGATAAACTTGAGGCTCTGGTTGATGCCGATGTCGTCGTTCAGCCATCCCGGTATGAACAGGCCGCTTGGGGGCCGATTGAGGCAGTTCTCTGCGGGACTCCTGTCATCGTCTCCGGGGGCACCGGTTCCGCTGAGGATGTCAGCACAATGGATGCCGGTTATCTGGTAGAATATGGAGACAAAATCTGTATGATGCAGACAATACAGATGATACTGGAGGACCCGGCTGCCGCCGTAGAAAAGGTGAACCGGGCCCGCGAATACATTGTTGAGAACCTGGCTTTCAGTAGCAGAATTGCAGACTATGAAAATCTCTATCGGGAAGTCACAGAATTGAACTCGCCAGTGAGGAGAAACAAATGAAAATTCTTGTAACCGGGGGAGCCGGATTTATCGGCAGCCACCTTTGTGATCAATTAATCCGGCAGGGCCACACCGTAATCTGCCTGGATAATTTTCTCAACGGTAATCTGACAAATATCAGGCATCTTCTGAACTACAAAAGCTTCAAGCTGATAAACGGGGATGTCAGGGATTTCGATTCTCTTGAGAAGTTCATGCCCGGTGTGGAGGCCGTTTTCCATTTGGCAGCCCAGATTCACGTCGACAGGTCCATCATCGAGCCAAAACTCACTTATGATGTTAACGTGTTGGGAACCCAGAATGTTCTGGAAGCGGCCCGGATTTATGATGTTGAGAAAGTGATTCATATGTCCACCAGTGAAGTCTATGGTTCGGCCCAGTTTGCTCCAATGACTGAAGACCACCCCCTGGCCGCTCCCCACCCCTACGGGGCTAGCAAGATTGCCGCTGACCGGATGTGCTACGCCTATAACCAGACCTATAACATGAACATTACTATTGTCAGGCCCTTCAATGCTTTTGGTTCCAGACAGAAAGATACTGGTTATGGTGGCGTCATGTCCATTTTTGTCAAGCGGGTTATGAGTGGCATGCCTCCGATAATTTACGGAGACGGTAATCAGTCCAGGGACTACACCTATGTTGCCGACGTGGTTGATGCCCTCGATTTGATTCTAAAATTTCCCGACCTAATAACAACTCCCATCAATCTTGGCACCGGTCGTGGAATTAAGATAATCGATCTGGCCAATATGATTATCGACCTCTCCGGCCAATCTGGCCGTATTAAACCGGCTTTTGTGGAGTCGAGACCGGGAGAGGTGCAGCAGTTGTTATCTGATAATTCAAAAGTCAAGCAGCTCTTGGGATGGACGCCCCAGTTTTCTCTCGAGGACGGCTTGCACCGGCTTTTGGACTGGTACAAAAACTACAAATCAGAGGAATGGTCTAAACCGGGATGACCATGAAAATAGTCTTCGTCCAGCCAAACGTGGGATTCAAAGGTCATACCTGGGAGGCTCTTGGTATCGGTTACGTCGTTGCCTACCTAAAGAAGAATTATCCCACTGATCTTGATATAGATTTCTACTCGGCTTTTTATGATACGGATGAGCAGATTATTGAGGCCGCCAAAGACGCTGATATCATTGGTTTCGGCTGTACCAGTCCTCAGTATAAGCACGCTCTCAGTCTGGCCGGACGCATCAAAACCCCCAAGAACCGCATCGTTTTCGGTGGATTACACCCCACCGTATTGCCGGAAAGAGTGCTGGCGGAGGATTGTGTTGACGCCATCGTGGTGGGTGAAGGGGAGCAAGCCATGTTGCAGCTCTTACAGGACGTGGTCCGGGGTCTGGACATCAGCCACCGCAGCTATCAGACCAATTACATGACCGAGGTTGATGCATTTCCCTTTCCTGACCGCCGCACGATTAAAAACGAAAGGAATATCTTGCAGGCCTACCATGACGGTGGTCAGAGGATAACCTCGGTTATGAGTAGTCGCGGCTGCCCTTTTCGCTGTAGTTTCTGTTGCAGTAGTAACCTGTGGCGGCACCAGACCAGATATCGTTCTCCCTCGAACATACTTAAGGAGGTTGATGGACTGGTCAAAGACTGGGATATCCAGTTTCTCAAGTTCGCCGATGATACTTTTACCGTTAATAAACGGCAGGTAATTGATTTCTGCAAGCTCAAGATAGAAAGGCAAATTGAAGTCCCTTATGGGGCCAACGCTCATATCAATACCATCGATGAAGAAATCCTCGGATACCTAGCTGAAAGTGGTTGTCAGGAGTTGTGGTACGGTGTTGAGAGTGGTTCTCCCCGCATCCTGGACGAGATGCACAAAAGCACCGATATAAAAAAGATAAAGGAAGTATTCAGGCTGACCCGGGAACACGGCATCAAGACCCGGGCCTATTTTCTGCTAGGGANGCCCAGTGAGACCATCGAAGACATTGAGATGACGGAAAAATTGTGTGATGAATTGCAGCCTGATATCGTTGGCTTCGCTCTTTTAGCCCCCTTTCCCACCAATGAATATTTTAACCACGGGACCATGATTGATTGGGACTGGTCGGTATTTGATGAATACGCTAACGATTGGGTCAGCACCGAGACAATCACCAACCAGGAACTGAAAGAAATACAGCGACGCCTNNTAGACAAATACCAGAAGGTGGCCACCTTCAGACAGAAGCTGAAAAGCTAGCCTTNGATGACTGTTTATCCGAGCTAGAATGAAAAAAGTCCTGCTGATAGGTTTCCCTTTCCCATTACGGCCTGGAGGCAGCCCGCGTCTGCTGGGTTTGGCAAAATACCTGCCTAAATTCGATTGGCAACCCGTCATCCTCACCGCCCCTCTTGATGAGGAATACAACGGGACCTACCGCATTGTAGAAACGGACAATCGTAATCCTCTGAGCTTCTGGATAAGGCTATTCAGATTGAATCCTGATGAAGACGTAAGAAAGCAGTTCCAGCAACGACTTAACATAACCCCCGGGAGGTCTTTCCTGGACCGGCTNNTCACTCTGGCCGGAGAANTCATAAATTATCCCGATGCCGATAAAGGATGGAAACCGTTTGCGGTCAAAGCTGGAGATCTGATCATAAATCAGGAAGATATTGCTGCCATTATCAGCACATCGGTTCCCCTCACCGGTCACATTGTAGCCCGGGAGCTAAAAACCCGGCATAAGATCCCCTGGATCGCCGACCTNCGTGACCTCTGGACTCAGAATCATAATTACATCTACAGTTCCTTGAGAAAACTGGTTGATAAGAGACTGGAACTTAAAACCCTCTCACAGGCAGATGCTCTGGTCACTGTCTCCCAGCCCTGGGCGGACAAGTTGAGTNCCCTCCATCATAAGGCTGCCTGTGCCATCACTAACGGGTTCGACCCGGAAACGGTCAATATCCCTTCGGCAGTTCTGACCGCCAAATTCACCATCACCTATACGGGCACTATTTACCCTGAAAATCAGGACCTGAGTAGGCTTTTTACGGCCTTGAGTAACCTGATCTCAGACAAAACCATAGACCCTGATAATATTGAGATAAGATTCTATGGCCCCGGTGCGGACCGGCTGGATCGAGAGATTAAGCAATATGGACTTTCAGGCATTGCCATACAATACGGTCAGGTTCCCCGGGATGTCGCCTTGGAAAAACAGAGAGAATCGCAACTCCTGCTCCTCCTCAAGTGGGAGGAGGAGCAGGAAAAAGGAAACTATCCCGGCAAGGCGTTTGAGTATTTGGCGGCCGCCAGGCCGATTCTGGCCACCGGAGGCTCACAGGGTGATGTCGTTGATGCATTGCTTGAGGCAACCGGGGCCGGAATAGCTGCCCCGACCATGGAGGATATCAAACGGGCCTTGGTGGCACTATACCGGGACTACAAGACTCATGGACAAATAACTTATAATGGCCTCGATTCTGAGATTAACAAATACAGCCATCGTGAAATGGCCTATAAATTCTCCCGGATTCTTGACCATCTAGTGCCGCGATGATCGCTGACCTGGGAAGCAAGATGAATGATTCATCTTATTGTCGGACTACTGGTATGAGGTTCGATGCTGTCGTTTCAGTAATCTGACTTTTTCCTTCTCATTATCAAGTCTCTGAGACCAATACATCCAAACCGGTTTTCTGGAAGGTGTCGCCACTATCGGCTGGCCGTACTTTACCCCTGGCTGCACTCTCCCTACACTCTGATTCTGGATAACCTGGCCTTCGGAGTGATATAATCCTGCTACAAGAAGGAACCTGTGGACATTCCGGTCTCACCGGGAGGCTGGGATTGCTTTCGCGATTGAGAAGTATCGTGGCTGAAAAGAAATCGTCCCCCTTTCCGTCCGCGTTCCAGCGGTCCTCGAGAAAGCGTGAGAGAGCTAATGACTATGAACAGGCGTCAGAAGGTTGTAATTACCGGGCCCAGAGGGTACGTTGCCTCAGAACTGAGCAACCACATTCAATCAAAAGGACACGTCGTTATCGGTCTCAATATTGACTACACCTCAGCTGAGTCTTCCCCGGAAAAACCAAACCGGATAGACATTACCGACCGTGATGATATCCGGACGGCATTGTCCCGGATAAGACCGGACATTGTCATTCATACTGCGGCCTTAAGTAACCTCAATCAATGCCAGACTAATCAGGAACTGGCTTTCCAGGTTAACGTGGAGGGGACCAGGAACATAATCCAGTGGATACAAGACAACGATCAGAAAGTAAAACTGGTTTTCATGTCCTCTGACTACGTATTTGATGGTGAAAAGGGCGATTACACGGAAGATGACGTCACTGATCCCAGCACCTTTTATGGAAAAACCAAGAACATTTCAGAAAACGACATCACAACGGGACTGGAGAACTATATCATTTGTCGCAGCGCGGCAATATACGGCCGGGGTGGTAATTTCTTTAACTTTGTGTTTGATGCCATTACCCGGGAGCAGGAAATTGAGGTCTTTTCCGACGTGCAGTTTACGCCGACTTACATTGACTATTTTTTGGATTGTCTGGAAAAACTCATTGAGTTGGACTTTCGTGGTCTTATCCATGTTGCCGGCAGGGAGAAAATATCACGCTATCAATTCGCCGCACAACTAGCTGAAGTGTTGGGTAAAAGTACCGATAGCCTTAAACCCGCTACACAACCTCCGGGAGGATTGATCAGCAAAGACAGCTCCTTGAACTCAGAATATGCCCGAAAACTTCTCGGGAACTACTCTCCGACCATTGAGAAGTCATTCAGTTACTGTTTTGGCAACTTGATTGCTCCCTACTTCTACTTCGCTGATGAGAGAGGAGCATTACGGGGGTTGACTCAGGGTAGAACCTGGGAAGAGATTAACCACGTAGAATCTGTTGCAGGCTCCACGAGGGGAAACCACTACCATAAGGACACTACCGAGGGCTTCTTTATCATTTCCGGTTCCGTCAAAATCTTCCTGCTTAACATACCGGATAATTCAAAAACGGAATTTAAAGTCGGTGCCGGGGATTTCTTTATTGTCCAGCCAAATGTCTTACACACTTTTGAAGTCCTTGAAGATGCCCAATGGATAAATATGCTCTCGAAAGCGATGGATAATGCCGACAACGATATCCACCGCCTCTGAGATCATCTCCCCCTAAACGCCAACCACATCTCTTGGTCGTGATTGCCACCTTCTTGAAAACAGGCCCTTGTCTAGGCCTGGAAAAAAGGTGGCATGTTGACGAAGGAGCTAACCCTGTCCTCTTAGCTGCAAATAGTAATTGGAATAAAAACCTACCGATATAAATATCAGCACGTGCAGCACCAGAACGGCCAGTATGAATGATTTTCTGTGTTCGGCATACATCTTGTTGATAATATCGGCAAGATACAATGACAATGGTACCAGTATGACAAGCATGTATCTGTTGGCTATACGGGTAAAAGACATCACTACGATAGGGACTACTATCCAATAAATCAGCTTTCTCCTTCCCTCGTTTTCAGAATATTTCAGGTCGAATACCAGATTGGCAACGAAGAGTTCCCCGACCAGAATCACAAAGAAGAAAGCCGAAGACAGAATGGGAGAAGGAACTACAGATTCTACCCAACCAAGGTTCATTTCGCCAAAAGTACCATCCTGTATGTGCAAGGAAGAAATCGGGAAGAAATAGGAGATTATCAGGGTCAGGACTGCCAATATGGACAGGATGGCCAAGAACTTCTTTTTCCCTGTCTTGTCCCACAGATCAAGAAAGAAAATCAGGCAGGACGGGCCAATAAACAGTCCAAGCCATAGTAACGAGGACGTAAAACGGGGGATGAACATGGCTACTCCCACAGTATGTAGTGATTCAACTTCGGGCGGGACAATACCGGTCTGGTACTTTAGCGCCACCAGTATAAACGGCAAACTCACCGCAAGTGTCAGCCCAAAATACCACAGGTTGAACCGGACTAAGGCCAATAGTTTGTCCCGTGAAAAATGAGGGAAGAGCTCTAACTTAATTGATGAATAAATTAAGACCACCGGGAAAACAACGGCGGTCACGTACTTGGTGGCAAGTGAAATACCGAGCATGATCGAAGAAACTATCATTTCTCTTCTTGGGGTGCTGGCGTAGAGGATCATCAATAACGCCACCGACGTCAATATGAAAAAGGGAACATCGCTGCCTACGTACTGGGAATAAACGATAAACATTGGATTGGAGATGACCAAGAGCGGGGCTACAAATGAAATAGAAGTGCCCGTTCTTCTCCTAAGATAGAAATAAAGAAATAACGTGAACCCGACGGACAAAGCCGATATCGTCAGCCGACTGACAATCTCACTCTCACCGAAAATTGTATAGCTTCCTCCCAGTAACAGCACGCTGAAAATAGGATTGAAAACCGTATAAAAGTAGTCCGTGAGATTGGCATTGAGTCCATACCGGGCAACCTCGGACGCTGCATCGACAACATATAGCTCAACGTCAACGTATCCGTTGCCAAGAAACAGAACATGGGGCAAAAGAAGTACGATTATCAAGACAGCCGGAAGGACATATGAATCCCGTGCCTTGTCGCTCATTCTCAACAAGCTGTCACCCTTTCAAAACCAGCCCTTTTTCAGGGAGTTCTTCACTGGGTCTGTTCCAGATCATTCATCACTGCTCTTCTGTCCCGTCATCCCAAAAACATCGCTGATCAATTCCCGGACCCCGACGCTCAATTATTGAAAATCAGAAACGACTTGAATCATGACTCCCGGCCGGACGTTCTGCTCTGTTTGGTAATTCTGGTCACCGCCAGCAGTCGGCCTCTTATCCCGTATATGTACCATTTCAGGTACCCCGGCAACCACTGTAAAAGTCTGAACCGTGACTTTCCGGCGACCCGCCCCCGCCAGATTGATGGCACCTCGGTAATCCTGTACCCCCGTAGAAATGCTTTCACCACTATCTCCATGCCCAGTTCCACCCCGTCCCGGCTCTCTATCTCTATGTCTTGCAACACGCTCTTGCGGTACATCTTGAAATTGTTGGTAATATCGTGGGTCGGTATTCCGGTTATCAGGTGCAGGGATAATCCGGCCGTTCTGGAAAGGAGCTTCTTGATTTTCGGCCCCCCCACCTGTTTGCCCCCTTTCATGTACCTGGATCCGCAAACGATATCATACCCTTGGTTGATTTTTGCCAGCATACCGTCGACAACCGATAAATCATCGGAATAGTCCGCCATTACCACCAGAACAGCTCCTTCTCCGGTAGCGTCGAAACCGGTTCTGATTGCTGACAGCGCCCCTCCCCCGTATTGATTCTTGGTCAGCTTTATGTTCTTCGGATTGCTCTTGCTCGTAAGCTCTCTGATCACCGGTACTGTATTGTCTTCGTCGAAATCATAGACGATAAAGGTGGTGCAGGGCGCGCTGATTTCACTTTCTATCGCCCCCAGGGTTTGAAGAATATTTTCACCCTCGTTGTAGACCGGAATAATAACCTGGATTGAATCAAACATCTTCGACTCGATGCTTAAAGATTTTAGTGTCGTAAGCTAGAAAATTAAAACCGGCGGCGATGCCGATTCCGATAATTGCGTTCAACAGATAGTACACTCCCACCCATTGCAAGAGGGCGAAAAGTCCCATCCTCATCAGGAAAATAATTCCGATGGCGACGTGGAATTTCACCATTTGGTAAAGTAGCCTCATCCCGTGTTCTTTGTGTCTGTCCCCGAACGTAATAGCTCGACTAAGAAAAAAATTATAGATGATACTCATCTCCATGCTCAAGACATTAGCGATATTTTCTCCGATTGCCGTATTCAGTCCCACGTACTCAACGAAAAAATAAAGCAGGGAAAGGTTGACTAGGACTGCAGAGCCACCGACGAGCAGGAACTTGACTATTGTCTTCTTCTTTAACCTGATGTAGGAAATTAAGTTCTTCATCCACTCCGTTGTAATGACGACAGCCATATTCTTAGTAAAGAAAAGTATATTCGGAGAATGACCTGATATATTTCGGTCGGCTGAATACTGAGTTGTCGGTCTCCCCGCTAGCCTTCCGAACCATCACCAATTAACTCGCCTCTCGCTTCGTTCTCCAGATCAGAATCCAGCATAAGCTTCACCAGTTCATCAAAGCGGACCTTTGGCTCCCAGGCCAGTTGTTTCTTCGCCTTTGCATAGTTTCCGACCAGCATGTCGACCTCAGAAGGTCTGTAGAAGTAAGGATCAATCCTTATGATTACTCTGCCGGTATTTGCGTCTATCCCGATTTCATCAGCGCCTTTGCCTTTCCAGGTCAGATCCATGTTCAATAAAAGACAGCATCTCTCCACGAAATATCTCACGGAGTGGACCTCCCCCGTGGCAAGAACGTAATCATCCGGCTCATCCTGTTGCAGCATCAGCCACATTCCTTCCACATAATCCTTGGCATAGCCCCAGTCCCTTTTGGCCTCCAGATTGCCCAAATAAAGAATCTTGTCCAGCCCCAGGGTTATCCTCGCAAGTCCTCGAGTAATCTTTCTGGTGACAAATGTTTTTCCCCTTCTTGGTGACTCATGGTTGAACAAGATACCGTTACAAGCAAACATGTTGTAGCTGTGCCGGTAGTTCTTGGTAATCCAGTAGGAGAAAACCTTGGCACAGGCATAGGGGCTCTGCGGATTAAATGGTGTCTCCTCCGACTGTGGCACCTCCCTGGCTTGACCAAACATTTCCGAACTGGAAGCCTGGTAGAACCTTGTCTCAAGTTCCGTCTCCCTGATAGTCTCGAGTACGTTCAAACAGCCAAGGGCATCTACGCTACAGGTATAACCTGGAGTGTCAAAACTAACCCGCACGTGCGATTGTGCTCCAAGGTTGTAAATCTCATCAGGTTCGATTTGCCGCATGACCCTTGCCAGGCTGGAGGCGTCAGTTAAATCACCGAATATCCTGAAGAATCGGGCGTCCTTGGCTCGTTCACCTTCCAGGTGGGTATCGGATATGAGATGATCTATCCTCTCTGTATTGAACGCAGAGGAGCGCCGTACCAGCCCATAGACCTCATAACCCTTTTCTAAAAGCAACTCGGCCAGGTAAGAGCCGTCCTGTCCGGTAACACCGGTAATTAGAGCCTTCTTCATTTGTTTCCTATCCTTACAATCCTTCATTCGAAAAACTCGCTCAGGTTGTGTAATCTCCTGATCGAACGGTTCCCGGTCGGCTATTATTCCGCCTCGTGATGTATAAGTTGATCCTCCCCTGTGAGTACGATTCGCAAAATACAACTGCTTTGTCCACGGTTCTTACCTGGTTAGCTTCCGGGTTTTGCTGTATCTAAGAAAAAAAGTAGCTCAAAATCCTGTCATTTGCCTGCCGCTCAATAAACTAGCGGCCAATTACTGAGCGGGTGACCATGACCAGCCTCTCAAAAATCTTGAATAGGGGCAGCAAGAAACCCAAACGTGGATGAAGTATCGGCGTCGTCCGCATTCGGAAATAGATATGTCTCAATGACAGGGCTCGCTTCATGTCCTGAGCGGTTAGAATCCAGGTAGCACTCTCGGTGTTGAAGGCGCGGTCTTCCCCGCCCGCAAGCTCAATATTTCTTGTTCTCTCCGGTCCTTCCCAGATGCCCGCTGTTCCGTCGGGGTGATGTGAGTAATCGTGGCTCTGGTGCACATTAGTAAAAGCTCTCGTGGCGTCAATTACCGGAATCTTTAGTTCGCGTCCTCTGTATATAAACCAGTTATCCCAGGCGGTTCGCCCGATAGCGAACGGAGGGATATGTTCAAACAGACCGCGAGGGAAGATGAAGTAATCACCGCCTCCACCGGGAGGGTGCAATTTACCGTGCTCTTTCATGCGGTCAGTCAGCAAAATTTCCCACCAGGCATTTTCGAAGTCTATCGGCTCATTCACGTCAAGGTTCCACCTCAGACCGACCATCAGAAATTCATTATTATGGACCGTCTGCAAGGCTGGTAAGAAATCACTCGTCAGGATGATGTCTGTGTTGATAAAACACATCAGCTCGTGACTGGCCGCATCATGAGCCTGACTGAACACGGAATCCATCAGCGGA
>NYYM01000035.1 GCA_002685815.1 Dehalococcoidales bacterium
AAGACCTGCAACACCCTAGTTTCCCCTAGCAGAGCCAATTTTGACGAATGTGGATGCACTTGACTTGCTGTTTTCCCCCGCATCTCCCGGTACGCAACTCTTAACCCCACCGACGGTATGCTTCGTTGAAACACAATAACGCTTCCGAAGCCACCACATTCAGCCCTTCAACCGCCCAGCATTCAGTGGAATAACAGACCGCCTAAAACAATGCTATCACACTGTAGCCTACTATATTTGCAAAGTCAATACCATTGCGAATATTACCATAAATCATCACAATTACATTACAATGTGCACAATATAGTTATGCATGAATTGCTTTCAACTGCAAATGGGACACTTTTGGAATCAAGGCTTTGGCGTGATCGGGTGGCTGGAAGAGCAGATGGTTAACCACTCTTCACCGCCATCTCTTGAGCGTCTCCAGTTCTTCTCTCTGTGGTACATCTTTTACCTTGGTGGTGGGGAGGGGATTAATCTGCAGAGGAATCCCCGCTTCAGCGCTCTCCGCATTCGGAGTCTAAGCTATAGTCGTTCAGGTTTCCATTATTCCCAGAAGTTGTCCGGGTTCTTGGGCTTGCCGTAACCAAACACATCATCCAGCTTAATATATAACGGGTCTGCCCATCTGGCGTGGTCGGTAAACCATCGGACCGTTTTGTGAGGCCAGGTACCGGGTTTGTTGTACGAGCAGCAGGAAATACAGGTGGTGCATGGTCTGTTAATCTGGCCCCAGTATTTTCGACAGGTTTCGGCATTCAGGGGCCATTTAAGGGTGCCACTCGCGTTCGACACGTTATTCGGCTCGGCAGTCCGTTCTCCGTAGAGAATCGATTGCGATGGACACAGCTTGGCACATTTCTCGCAGGCCTCGCAGAATTCGGTCACTCCAAAGTCTATCGACGAGTCTGCTACCAAAGGCAAATCGGTGATAATCTGGGTCAGTCTTATCCTGGGCCCAAACTGAGGTGTAATCAGCAGACCGTTTCGCCCCAGGTCACCGAGTCCGGCTTGCATGGCTAACGGTATGGAGGACGCGACATCATTGGTGGTGCAATCAATGGCCTTGAATCCAAGGCTGCGGATGAAGGATGACAAAAACATATTGGTGATAGCCATTATGCTGTAGCCCATGCTGGTAGCTGAATGAGCTATCCACGAAGGGTAGTATTTCATCATGTTGTAGTCTTCAGCAAAAGCCAAAACCACTACATACTTGCATTCTTCCGGTATCTCCTGAGTCGTGGAATCTCCAACTACCGCCGGAGTATCGCCCGGCGCTCCGCTCGGCCCTTCCCCATCGTAGGTCTTTGAATATACCCATCGGTTGTCCAGCTTGCAGATACCCACCAGGCTAGCGCCAAAGTATCTGGACGCCTTCTTGACATCCCGGGTTGCAGATTCAGGGTCGCTGGCATAGGCTTCCTTTGCCCAGTCAGGAGGATTAAGATTAGCGGCGTCCATACCCGGTGTTTGCCCCGGTAACATCGCCGCCTTCCTTATTCCTCCCATTGCATCGTTCAGAGCTCTGGCAAAACGACTGGGATTGGGTTTTGACATGTCTGACATAGTTACGCTAGTACCGACGCGGCTGGAGCGCCTTAATGCCAGGTCGCGCAGGCCATAGCCAGGCTTATCAGTGACCTCACCGAGAAAACGCCAGTCCTTTATTGAGGCCCTCATCTCAGGGTCCCAGCTCCACCGATTGAACATGATGTACTTCTGGTCGAATCTTTCTACCGGCCCAACGATGTACTTCTTTTCCCATTCGTTTAGAGTCAATTTTTTCACGGTGCTACCTCCCGCCATAGTCTTAGGCTATTTTACATCTTTAGAATAAGAGTTTAGCCCACTGATGCGGATCTGTCAAAACGAGAAGGCGAACCTTCCCGCTTGTTGCTATGCCCCGGTATTATTTGATCTCGGAGACTTCAGAATAGAGCTCAATATCCCGGCAGTTGCGAAAAAGAAGGCGGTGACAACCAAAGCGGTGAAGTAGCTACCGGTCAAGTCAAAGCTGATCTGGGTACATGAAAAAGTAGGCAACGGTCAGACTGGCAGTTCAAAACCTTCTCGGAGAGCTAAACACGACTCCTTAGCAAGAGCCTATACTGTGCAAGGAACCCAAAAGTCCACTGAGAACCGAATTACGGACTAATCTCAAGCTGGAGATGAAATCCTCTGAGGGAAACAGGTATAATATGAACACGGAAGTAATTCGGAGTGGAGATAATGCCAGATTTTGAGATAGTATCAGATTTTGGGATGACGGGTGACCAGCCGGAGGCTGTGGAGGGCCTGGCCAAGGGGCTGACTGACGGCCTGAAGCACCAGACGCTGCTGGGAGTTACCGGCAGCGGCAAAACCTTTACCATGGCCAACACCATCCAGCGGGTACAGAAACCTACCCTGGTTCTGAGCCACAACAAGACACTGGCCGCCCAACTCTACCAGGAGTTCAGGGAGTTCTTCCCCAACAACGCGGTGGAGTATTTTGTCAGCTATTACGATTACTACCAACCCGAAGCCTACGTGCCCCGCAACGACCTTTATATCGAGAAAGATGCCGACGTGAACGAGGAGATCGACAAACTGCGCCACGCGGCTACCCGGGCCCTGTTCCAACGCCGGGACGTTGTCATCGTAGCCTCAGTCTCCTGTATCTACGGCCTNGGCGANCCCGAAGAATACTACAGCTTCGTCTGTAACCTGAAAACGGGTGAGAGTTATAACCGCTATCGCCTGCTGCATAAGCTGATAGAGATGCAGTACGAGCGTAATGACAGCGATTTCTCCCGGGGGAAGTTTCGGGTCCGCGGGGACACGCTTGAAATACAGCCGGCCTATGAAGACCTGGCCCTGCGGATTGAGTTTTTTGGTGATGAGGTAGAGCGTATCGTCCAGATAGATCCTCTGACCGGCGAAATACTGACCCAGATGGAATCCATAGACATATACCCGGCCAAGCATTTTGTGACCTCACAGGAAAAGCTGGTATTGGCCATCGNGCGAATAGAAGAGGAACTGGAGGAGAGAATAAAGCAATTAAGAGACCAGGACAAGGTGCTTGAGGCTGCCCGGCTGGAGCAGAGGACCAACTATGACCTGGAGATGATGAGGGAGGCGGGCTACTGCTCCGGTATAGAGAACTACTCGCGCCCCCTGACGGGACGGGCGGAGGGCAGCCCGCCCTGGACATTGCTTAANTACTTTCCCGACGATTTCCTGCTCTTTATCGACGAATCACATATGACCATCCCTCAGCTTAACGGAATGTACAAGGGCGACCGCTCCCGCAAACAGACCCTGGTTGACTACGGCTTCCGCCTCCCCTCGGCGCTGGACAACCGCCCTCTTAACTTTACCGAATTTGAGGAACGCACCAACCAGGTTGTGTACATCTCGGCAACACCAGGGCCATACGAAGAGGCCCACAGCAAGAAGGTGGTGGAGCAGGTAGTCCGACCGACCGGCCTGCTTGAACCTACCTTCGAAATCAAGGCGACCAGTGGGCAGATTGACGACCTTATGGAACAGATCAAGAAACGGGTGGAAAAGGACGAGCGTTGTCTGGTAACCACGCTGACAAAGCGGATGGCCGAAGAACTCGCCGATTACCTGATTGAGATGGGCGTAAAAACTCACTACCTCCATTCCGAGGTTGATACACTGGAAAGAGTGGAGATACTACGTGACCTGCGATTAGGTGTTTATGACGTCGTCGTCGGCATTAACCTGTTAAGAGAAGGNCTGGATTTACCCGAGGTAAGCCTGGTTGCCATTCTGGATGCCGATAAGGAAGGCTATCTGAGATCCGAGAGATCGTTAATTCAAACAATGGGTCGGGCTTCCCGCCACATCGACGGGCANGTTATCATGTACGCCGATACCATTACCCACTCCATGAAAGCGGCCATAGATGAAACACAACGGCGTCGCCGGATTCAGGAAACCTATAACGAGAAGCACGCCATCACTCCCCAGGGGATAAGAAAAGCCATCAAGGATATAACCGATCGNGTAAAAGCAGTGGCGGAAACCAAGACTCCCTACTCGGCGACTCCTATTAACAAAGAGGACGTAATCCGTCTTATCAAAGACCTGGAATCGCAGATGAAGGCATCGGCCAAAGCTCTCGACTTTGAGAAAGCAGCACTGCTGCGCGACCGCATCTTCGAGTTGAGGAAGGAGTTCGACTACGCGGAGATAGCAATTGGACGATAACCACGGGGAAACCAAACAGGAACGCCGGGCTAAGAAGCTCACCAAGAAGAAGGAGCGGATGCAGAAGCACGGTAAAAACTTAGCCGCTCTATACAAGGAAGCAATCTTGAAGAGGCTCAGGAGGGGGAAAGGATAGGGGAAACCCTCAATACCAAGCTCTCCGGAACAAGAAAACCCCAAGCCAGACCAATAGCACCACACCAATGATGGCCNCACCGATGTACCACCAGTTCAGGNACCANGGGCGGGCCGCCTGTTGGGGGATCTCCGGAGGCGATTCCTTAACCTCTACCGGTTCGGCTAACCTTATTACCTCACTTGCCGTGTAGGTAACAGTGCCTACTGACTGCGTTGACGGCAAAAAGCTATCAACCGGAATCCAGATCCCGAGCGCCTTAACCTTGGCTTCAACGAGCTCAGCGGTTATGCTATAGGTACCGGAGGCGCTACCCGAGAGAAATTGCAGAGGNACGACGGTATTCACCGAAGCAGTCTCGCCCGCGCTATTCGGGAAATCGTCTATGATCAGAGTGTATCCTGAGTTGAGAGTTACTCGGGCGTCGCTATCCTGATGTACAGCGACGATACTGCTCGTGATTGAGGCTTCAGAAGCCGATACGGGAAAATTCTTGACACTAGTTGCTTCGGCCACTACGGTAGTGCTGAAACTTTCGCTGCCCGTCACCTGGTTGGTACTCAACTGAACATCGAAAGTGAAAGAAAAATATTCGTCAGGACTCTGTGCAGAAGCTAAACTTGGAGAAATGGCGAGAGAGCCCAAGCAAAGGGCTAGGACAACAGCAACAACGGTNCCTCGGCGAAGGATTATTCTCATACTATTCTTCTTGCATCACAGACCGGTTACTCGGCCCGCCTGGGGTCAAACCACCACTTCTTGTCCAAGGCCGGCCTTCCGTAACCCCAGACCTGATCCATCTTAATAAGAAAATCGTTCATGTACGGAGCATGCCCAACAGTCCACCTGACAAAGTTATGGGTCCAGCCTTTGGCCTTATTCCAGGGGCAGACTTTAATGCATTTACCGCAGGCAACCCCTTTGGGATTATTAAAACGGTATTTCTTACAGGTCTCGTGATTGAATTCCCAATTCTGGTAACCATTTCTTATCACTTTCTTACCGGTCGAAATCGACCTAGAGGGACACTCCACGGCACATTTCANACACTTATCACAAAAGTCCTGAAGCCCGAAGTCCACCGGTTTATCCGGTTCCAGGGGCAAATCAGTGGTAATCACAGATGCCTTGAAGCGCAAGCCGAGGAAAGGATTAAGTACAATATTTGCCCTACTTATTTCACCGATGCCGGACAGCATCAGCAAGGGTGGTACCGCAACCTGGTAGTCTCTTAGATAATTAAGCCGGGCCGGATATCCCATCATTCTTATATAATTAGCCATCACACTGCCNATGAAACCACACATTGCGTAACCACGCCCACTCTGGGCCCCTGATATCCAGTCATTCCCATCGGAGGCATCCATTGTATCTCGTCCCTGATCAACGACGATGCAAATTGCGTATTTGTGGTCGCACTCGATCGGGTTACCCTGCGTATCCTGACTATAGACAGCCCACCGAGGCAACTCGCAGATGCCGACTATATCAGCCCCCACGAAATAACCCATGCTTTTGATATGGCGGCTTAATACAGCCGGGTCATCCGGCAGTTCTGCTTTCTCCAAAGCGGGTTCGCCCGACATTAAGGCAGACACTTGGCTCATTCCTGCCGGTCCTGAAGCCAGGGGAGCACCTTCATTTTCACCGGGCGGCATACTTGGGACTCCGGCCATTGACGTCGCGGGAGGCATACCCTGACCCCGAGCAATCATACTCAACGAACCCATCAACGCCCTTGAAATCGAAGGAGTGCTTCCTGTAAAACGCGGCCTCGAACTGGCGGGAGGTCCGGAATTATCTCCTTGACCCCGGGACGGGTTGGCTTCCCTCTGAACGACCCTTTCTATCTCATCGGTAATCAGGATAGTCGGTTTATCAACCCTCTTTAGCTTTTCCATCGGATAAGGGCCTAACTGTAGCTTAGCGGCCAGAATCTTAGAATACCCGTTTCTGTTCACCATTTGCATCCTCCTGATTCTTTCCGCTTATGCCGGGGGATCACTTCACCCGATCCTACCAACACTGGTTATCATAGTGCAATCTGACGCTGCTATCAACTCCTTACAGAAAAGACCGTCTCTTCTCGGGCTTATCCAAGACAAGACAGAGGGACGGTTCGAAAACTTTCACCTGAGAAGAAGCGGATCATTACGCCAAGGCAAACACCACGCTCTGAACTTTTGGAATATCATTTGACAGGGCCTCAAACGGTGAGTACGATAGTGACTAGAGAGCGTCTGTCTGGTAAATCATATGATAGTTCCTGATCTAACCACCCCCAAGCAGAACAATCATAGTTGCAAAAATCCAACCCGGACAGATAAGAGGGGGCGCCGGCTCAGTACGATTCATGCCTCCGGACAAGAACCAGACCGGAGAGGAGCAAACAAGATGACCGATTGGGGGAAAGTTACTCAGGACTTAGAGCGTTTACTCCGCCTTACAACATACCCGGTGGCTTATAAACGCCTGGAGAAAGCAGCAGACCTTGAAAAGATACCCAGAGTGCGTCTACTCGACCGCACGGCCACCTTTTGCCAAGTACCGACTCTGGTCCGAAGGGGAGGCTGGACAGTCGGCATAACCAGAAACAATCTGAGTGAAAGGTGCGCCCGAATCAACGGTCTGGCGCTAACCACCGATGAGGAAATTTCCCGTGAGGCTGCCAAGTTTGCCACTTCCTGGTTTGCCGACGAGGAAGAAGCCAGAAAACAAATGGCAGTGTATCCGGTGATCCCTGCCGGAGAAGCACTGGTGCTAGCCCCGCTATCTTCAGGGAAATTCGAACCTGACGTAGTGCTGATCTACGGTAATCCGGCCCAGTTGATGTTGCTGATGAACGCCCTGCAATTCAAGGACTATGAGCGTTTTAATTTCTTCTTTATAGGGGAGGGGTCCTGTGCCGACGGACTGGCACAGTGCTATACAACCGATAAACCTTCCTTGGCGGTTCCCTGCTTTGGGGAAAGAAGGTTCGGGGGAGTCACCGACGATGAACTGGTTCTGGCAGTGCCTCCGAGGATGATGGAGAAAGCGGTTGAGGGACTACAGGCGCTTTGGGATAGAGGACTGAGGTATCCTATCATGTATTTCGGGCCCGAGTGTGACCCTTCGGAAGCATTAGCACGCTAGGAGGCCCGGCCTACTGCCCGGCCCGGGACACTACGATATTATCAGGGTGTATTACAATGGCTGCCAGCCAATCCAGGATAAACAGAGAACGGAGGCAGCGGATTACTCATGGCGGATGACGAGAATATGGCCCTGAAACCCATCAAATGGTACAAGAACCTTAGCACCAGAAAGGGGCGGTTTAAAGCCGGAGCTTTCCTGGTTGAAGGTGACAGGGCTATCAGACAGATAATCAGCAGCAATCCGGACAGCATAATTGAAATGATGTACACCGGAGAACTACCGCCATTCTACCGCAACCACGCGGGACGCCTTCTGACTGATAGCCAAATGAGTTCCATCTGTTCCACGAAGTCACCCCAGGAAATCGCGGCAGTCGTCCGTCTGCCGGTGAATATCTACTCTGATCGACTGCCGGACAATGTCGGTGCAAGAACCCTGTTACTTGAGGATGTTCAAGACCCTGGAAACGTGGGTACTCTTATCCGGACGGCCGCAGCTTTCGATTTTTCCGGGGTTATCCTGACAGAAAAATGCGCCGACCCTCTGTCACCAAAATGTGTTCAGTCAACCGCCGGGACAGTGTTATCTTTATGGATCAGAAGAACAACCCGCTACATGGAACTGGTGGAGGAACTGAAAGAAAATGAATACCCCATCGTGGCGGCAGATCTGGCTGGCGAAGAGGGCCCTTCGGTTCTTCGACTGCAGAACAAGCTCCTGCTTGCACTGGGGAACGAGGCATCGGGACTTTCTGATTCAATGCTGAAGGCAGCCGATCACAGGTTGAGGGTACCGACAGTCCGGGCAAAAGCGGAATCCCTGAATGTGGCAGCCTGCGGCGCAATCTGCATGTACCTGAGCTACCGTAAAGATTGAACCATCCTCCCTGATTTTCAATGAATCATTTGCAACAAGGAGCCAGTCCTTCAGGCTCACTGGCTAAGAACGAGGACGGCATTCGGAATGGAGGACGATCGTCGGATTTTAGTGGAACACTGAACACCTGCTTTACAAAACTCTCTTTTTGAAGTACAATGACGGTAAGTTAAAGTGCTGGTTACTGTGGGCTCTTCTTCTTAATCCCGACCATTGGTGTGTAGGCTGACCTAGACTCTAGCAAATAAATAAGAGAGCCAGTCATCCGAATAGGACTTCCAAGTAAGGTGTCCCCGTACTCCGATTGTAGAGCAGGCTTCACCTCAATGGCCGAAGATCAGGAGCTTTCCCCTCCAGATGGTTTATCAGTGAAGCGAAGCATTGTGTCGAATGTCATGGCAGGGTAAGGCCGGGCAGCAAGTGCCAGGAAAGTTTCAGAGGCACACACGGACCGAGGAAACTTGGTACCGATGTATGGTTATCGCAGAAAGGGTTGGTAATTATGTCTATAGAAGTATCAATACGCAAAGGTGAGTCCCAAGAGTCACTATTATCCCGTTTTCAAAAGGTGGTCCAAACAAGCGGGATCTTACGTGAAGTCAAGAGTAACAGGTATTTCATTTCCCGGGGAGAAAGAGAACGCATCAAGGTCCAGCAAAGCATCAGACGAAGACGGCGACAGGCAAATAGCCGACCCCGATAGTCAGGGATTATCCAGGCAAATACCACAAAAACCCTGAAACCGAGCGGCAATCCCAGAGTAGCATCCTTGAAAGGAAAATCTGTAGAGGCAACCTTACCTCTAACATTACGGAAGGCGAGATTGAATCGGAATCGGGCAGCTGAGGCGAGTGGGGTCAGTGGTTATTCCGTCCGACAAGCTGAGCCGGACCCCCATAAGCAAGATAGTACATCCTGACTGAAGGACAATAATGTATGGTTCTTAGGCAAATACCGAAACTGCAAATAGGTGATTTGGAGTTAAGTATACCAATTATTCAGGGGGGGATGGGGGTCGGCATTTCTTTATCAGGTCTAGCCTCGGCTGTTGCCAACGAGGGTGGCATCGGCGTTATTTCCACAGCGGGGATCGGCATGCTTGAGCCCGATTTTACCGGGAATTTCAGGGAAGCCAACAAGAGAGCCTTGCGACGAGAAATAAAAAAGGCAAGAGAAATATCGGACGGTGTTATCGGCGTTAATGTCATGGTGGCCATTTCAGACTACTATGACCTGCTACAGGTTACGCTGGAAGAGGGCGCTGATGTAGTCTTCCTTGGCGCCGGACTTCCGCTGAAAATCCCGAGAACGCTACTTCCTGATAGTTCGGGAAAAGCTGGAATCAAGGCTATTCCGATAGTGTCATCTGCCAGAGCGGCAAACCTGATATTCCAGTCCTGGGCAAGAAACTACGATCATGTACCTGACGCGGTGGTGGTTGAGGGCCCATTGGCGGGAGGACACCTGGGATTCAAGAAGGAACAGATTAACGATCCCGATTATGCCCTGGAAAAGATACTGCCAGAAGTAATCTCTGTCATTGAGCCCTATGAGAAAAGTTTTAGCAAAAGCATTCCGGTAATCGCCGCCGGCGGCGTATATACGGGAACCGATATTTACAGGTTTATCCAGATGGGAGCCGGAGGAGTGCAGATGGCAACCAGGTTTGTTGTAACTCACGAATGTGATGCCTCTCCGGCGTTTAAAGAGGCGTATGTAAGGTGTGAACAAAAGGACCTGACCATAATCAACAGCCCCGTAGGATTACCGGGAAGAGCTATAAAAAACCGGTTTCTTGAGAAAATATCGGCGGGAATGAAGAGACCGATTAAGTGTCCCTGGCAATGTCTGAAGACCTGCGATTTCAGAACATCTCCCTTCTGTATCTGCGATGCCTTGACCAACGCCAAGAAGGGGATACTTGAAGAGGGGTTCGCTTTTGCCGGAGCAAATGCTTACAGAATAAATGCAATAACCTCCGTCAAAGAGCTAATCGACTCGTTACTGGCAGCCTACACAAGGGCGGCGTCCGTTGGGGAATACGCCACAACATAACCTTTACCCACTTCCCAAGTTGGAGAACACGACAATTCTCCGAAATTCGCTGCCGGCATCGTCATTTCAGTATGGAGCGTCACGGTGTTACTCCTGCCTTCTGGTTCTTTTCTTAAACAACCAGTTTCTAAGAATCAGCGGGGGTATGACCGTCGTCAGCAGGCTCATCAAGACCAGAACCGCGTAAGTATTTTGCCTGATCAGATTCTGATTCAGACCTATTAAGGCCACAATCATAGCAACTTCTCCTCTGGGAACCATACCCACACCAACAATGAGAGAATCCCGGGTACTTATGCCCTGCAATCTGGCGGAAACTCCGCAAGCCAGGAATTTGGTCAGAAAAGCAACGATGGTTAGAACCAGCATGAACCAGACCAGATCCATGGTAAGTACGCGGAGGTCCAGTACCACCCCCAGCGAGACAAAAAAGATGGATGCGAAGACAATCTGAAGATGTTCGGACCCCTCTCTAAAGGCTTTTTCATGCCTTAATTTGACTCGTGTCAGGGCTACTCCAGCCAAGAAGGACCCGATTATAGCTGACAAACCCACGAGTTCTGCTACCAGGCTGTAGAAGAAGGCTGCCATGATAACAAAAATAAATATGACCTCCGGATACTTGCTGCAAAAGTTGGTCTTATCTAATCCGATCATGACCCGTGTCAAGACCGTGCTTCCGAAAAGAGTACCTATGACAAGAAAAGCTACTGCTTTCGAAATCATGATGACGATCGACACCACCGTCAGGTCTCCTGAGACGAGTCCTCCGGTAATGGAAAGAGCCAGAAGACTGAGAACGTCATCTATTATCGCCGCACCAATGACAGCCTTGGCCGCCGGTGTCTGTAACTTGCCCATTTCTTTCAGCACGTTGGCGGTGATGGCTATACTGGTTGCCGTTAGGGCCGTCCCGACAAAGAGAGAGGCCCCGAAAGGAAAGCCAAACACCGTCGCCAGATAGAAACCTGCAACCCAGGGAACAACGATTCCGGCCAGGGCGATTACGAAGTATTTGAAATTGAATATCTCTTTGATGTTAAAGTGGAGACCGATGGTAAAGAGCAGGACAACGGCTCCCAGGTGCCCTAGGCTTGAAACGAATTCAGTATAAGTGACCAACCCCAGCAAACTGGGACCAACGACTATCCCGGCCAATATTATGCCGACAACAGCGGATTGGTTTATACGATAGGCAACCAGATAGCCTGCCAAAGCTACAAACATCAGCAGGCTCATCTGAAATTCCACAGAGGCTAATATGCCGTGTTCAGGCGTCAACGAGCACTCCCCTCACTCCCAGTATCTGAATAACCACGATACCGAATATAGAGCTCGGGGTCAAGCTCTCTGGGCCTGATGGGGAAGCTTGACATGCTTGGAGGCCAGTTTCTCCCCCGATCACCGGGAAGTCCCAATCCAAACCAACGGATAACCTTGAAAATTCAGAACGGTTGCCCGGCGGTTTAATACCGCGACTCCAGCACACCAAGCAGGAAAGCATCATTGCGACGACNAAGATTACTCCGCTCAATGTAGGTAACGGCTTTTGAGCTAAACGCAGCCGGATAGGATCCTTTCCGGTATTCAATCTTGAGTTTCGCCCTATCTTCACTTTCGTCGATTTCGAAGATTCCCAAATAGGTTGTCCCATCATAGTGCACCAATTCAACCCGGCCTTCTTCGTAGTCAACTCCAAAGGCACCTCTGAGGCTCCAGTCAAAAAGTCTGCCTTCATCCTTATCATTAGACGCCAAAACAACATTACCTTTGTGATAGGGGTTATCAGCCTCAATAAAGGTCAAGATATCGTTAGGATAGTTCTGATCCNAATTAGAACTGGAGAGGTACCAAACTCCCATCAATCTTCCATCGCTACCGGAATGCAAGAATATGTTGTTGGTCAGATACGGTTGGTAGGGTTCAAACATCGAAAAGATGCTTTCCNTAGTGCCATTCTCTTGATACGGTTCGATAACATGTTCTTNATATGCCTCCACGAGCTTTCTCTTTTCACCATACTCCAGAAGGAATTAACGTATGTTTTCAAAAGGACATTATAAGGAACTTTCTCACCCTGAAGAAAATCATCAACGAAACCCAAAGGTATAGTAAATCCCCAAATTAAAAGGGATCTATCAATCTTTTTGTGGTATCCAGTCTTCATATTATCCTGAAGCATAACGCTTGAACTAAGGCGTAGCGTAGGCTGTCGACTTAANTGAGTTGTCACACAGCGCTCCTGTAGAGGTAGTGTAACATTTATTGTGTGAAATAAAAAAGAGGGCACTTTCCTCCAAGGTTTAATAACAAACAAAACCAAAAAAAGGAGAAGCGCCCATCAAAGTCGAAATCAATGTATCAGAGATGGTTCAGGTATTCAAGGAACTTCAGGAACAGCCGATCAGATTGGTGACCGTCCTTCCGAGGTGGTATATTATAGCAGAAATAACTCATGGACTCTGACAACGCAGAACAGGTGGCAGCTGGGGAAGACCGGGCGCGAGATTTCGGTAAAGGAGGGACTATNCCATGTCTCAAATAACTGATATAACTATCATAGGGGCGGGGGTAGTCGGACTGGCGATAGCTGCCGAGCTATCGGGCAGAGACTATGATATTCTCTTGGTGGAAAAGAATGAANAGCAAGGGCTGGAACAGAGCTCTCGCAATAGTGAGGTTATTCACGCGGGCATTTATTACGAAAAAGATTCGTTGAAAACAAGAATGTGCCTGGAGGGTAACCGCCTGCTTTATGAACTTTGTGAGCGCACCGGAATATCCTACCACAAGTGCGGCAAGATAATTGTAGCCACCGACGAGGTGGAAGATGAAGAACTGGGGAAACTATTTGACAGAGCCCGGGGAAACGGCGCCGAGGTAAGAATGATTTCGGACCGGGAAAAGGCCGATCTGGAACCAAATCTGAAAGGCACCAGCGCTTTTTTCGCACCGACTACCGGTATTGTAGACTCGCACGGATTGGTAAGTTACTTATACGGACTNGCCAGGACGAATGGTGTGCAAATGGCCTTTAAAACAGAGGTTACCGGGTTGGAGAGAGCATCCGATGGCTACAATATCAGGGTACAGCAACCGTCCGGGGAATCTTCATTCAAGAGCAGGGTCGTAGTAAACTGTGCCGGCCTTCATAGTGATAAGGTGGCGGAAATGGCAGGTATCCAGNCCGATGAGGCGGACTACAAATTGAATTGGTGCAAGGGAGAATTCTACAGCGTGAGCGGAGGAAAAAACAAACTTATCAACAGACTAATATACCCGGTACCACTGGCAATAAGTATTGGCACTCATGTGTGCCTTGATGTAAATTGGAGACTGCGCTTGGGACCTTTGCTATATTATGTCGACCAAATANACTACAGCGTTGACGAATCGAGACGTCGTGATGTCTTGGAGTCAAGCATCATGAAAGCGTTACCCTGCATTGAACCCACTGACCTGGAACCGGAATCGTCAGGCATAATGGCCATGATTCAGGGAGAAGGAGAAAGTTTCAGGGATTTTGTGGTTAGGCATGAGCACGACCGAGGGCTGCCCGGTCTCGTCAACCTGGTTGGCATAGAGACCCCCGGCTTAACGTCATCGTTAGCCCTGGCCAAGTATGTTGACCGAATGGTGAAGGAGATATTATAGAAACTCCAGAGCGTGTCACCAGGTGCATCTTGGTCGGGTTTGAATCCAGACTTNTTTGGAGAGTCTGACAATCCCCCTCTATTAAAGCTCAAATAGCAAAGAAAGCTGTGAAGCTAAGGCCCAGAGCAACCTTTGAACCACAGCACTCTGCGACAAGGAGGAACAACGTACCTTCTTCACTTTACCAGCAGCAGGATAAACAAGATGTAAAAAATGGGCAATTTCATCAAGAACTCGTAAACGTTTCCTGTCGAACAATGATAAAAGGGCCGGCTAAACGCCATGACTATGGACCGAGCGTGGGCANATATCGTTGTGTTCTCAGNCAACAGGTGCTTTGAGAGCGGGCGAACAATGTAGTACAATTATNAATATCCCCGCCCGGAAATGTTTCCTGATGATTGAAACTCACAGCACGACNATTGCCAAACAGACAGGAGTCACACCCCAGCAAGTGGAGGNCGTCAGGTCTATGCTTGCTNACGGAGCGACTATACCGTTCATTGCACGCTATCGCAAGGAGAAAACCGGGTCACTGGACGAAGTAGTGCTGGGTGAAATACGGGACGGCCTGGCCCGGCTGGCGACCCTCGAAAGCCGGCGTCAAGCTGTTCTGNAATCCCTTGAAGAACAGGACGTCCTGACGGTCGAATTGCGTTCTTCCGTCGAATCGGCGGCAACCCNAACTGACCTGGAGGATATTTACCTTCCTTATCGCCCCAAGCGGNGAACCCGGGCCACCATGGCAAAGGGAAAAGGGNTTGAACCTCTGGCCAAGTTGATACTAGCGGAGGAGATCACCGNTCTCTCTCACGAGGCTGAGGGGTTTGTAGATATGGAAAAGGGGGTCGATTCGATCGAGGATGCCCTGGCCGGAGCCCGAGACATCATTGCCGAATGGGTCAGTGAAGACGCCCAGGCAAGACGGTCCATACGCAGCCTCTTTTACCGAGAAGGCGTAATTGATTCGAATCTGGTCAAGGATAAAGAAGGCGAGGGTATCAAGTTCAGCAATTATTTCGAATGGCAGGAGCCGGTAAACCGGGTACCGAGTCACCGGATGNTGGCGATGTTACGAGGTGAGAACGAGGGCTTCCTGAAAATCAAAATAAGACCTCCCCAAGAAAAGGGGGTGTCATTACTGCACAGGCGATTCGTCAAAGGCAGAGAGGCCGCCTCGGCCGAGGTGGCCCTGGCTGTGGAAGACAGCTACTCCAGGTTGCTGGCACCATCTATCGAAACCGACGTCCGTCAGCAGGCCAAAGAACGGGCCGATGACGAGGCCTTACGTGTATTTGGGCGCAATCTGCGTGAAACATTAATGGCTCCGCCGATGGGGNCGCAGGCGGTACTGGCCATCGACCCCGGATACCGGACCGGATGCAAGGTGGTCTGTCTGGATCCTCAGGGCAAACTGCTAGCCAATACCGTTATTTACCTGAACCAATCTGCAGCACGAAGCCGGGAAGCCGGCCAGACCATATCCGGTCTGATCCAAAGATTCCATACTGAAGCTATCGCCATCGGCAATGGCACGGCCAGCCGAGAAACCGAAGAATTTATCCGGGGGCTAGACATACCGGACGAAATACCGGTCATCATGGTCAATGAAAGCGGGGCATCGATCTATTCCGCCTCGGCTTTGGCCCGNGAGGAGTTCCCGGACCAGGACATCACGGTACGGGGGGCCGTATCCATCGGGCGGCGGCTAATAGACCCTCTGGCGGAGCTGGTGAAGATTGACCCCAAGTCCATCGGGGTGGGGCAATACCAGCACGATACCGACCAGGGCAGGTTGAAAAATAATCTGGATGAAACGGTCATGAGCTGCGTAAACGAGGTTGGGGTTCAGGTAAATACGGCCAGCCAACAGCTTCTGACATACGTTTCCGGCCTTGGCCACACCCTGGCCAAAAACCTCATCACCTACAGGAATGAGCACGGCCCCTTTCGCAACCGGGGGGACCTCAAGAAGGTGCCACGCCNGGGAGAAAAGGCTTTTAAGCTGGCTGCCGGGTTCCTCCGCATCGACAATGCCGAGAATCCGCTTGATGTCAGCGCAGTGCATCCGGAAAGCTATCACATCGTTGCCCGCATGGCCAGAGATATGGGCTGCAGCATACCGAACCTGATGGGCAGTGAAGAGGTGCGCCACCGGATTAGCCTCGAGAATTACNCAGGAAAAGAGTNTGGACTGCCGACACTGGAGGACATCATGGCGGAGTTGGCCAAACCGGGGCGTGANCCCCGTCAACATTTTGAGGCAGTCGATTTCGACGCCGACGTCAGGACAATTGACCGACTCACTCCGGGAATGCAACTAACCGGCCTCGTAACAAACGTAACCAATTTCGGAGCTTTTGTCGACATCGGCGTGCACCAGGACGGACTGGTCCACATCAGCGAACTGTCCGATAAATTCGTAAAGAAACCGGCCGACATAGTCAGGCTGAATCAAAAGGNTTCAGTCACGGTACTCACCGTAGATGCAATACGCAACCGTATTTCTCTGTCAATGAAGCGGNACGCGGCACCACCNGGACAACCAGAGCCGGATGCTCAGTGACAAAGATTATGCCGGACTGGTACTTGTACTTAGTCAGATGCGGCGATGGAAGTCTGTATACCGGGATTACGACTGACGTTGCCCGCCGGTTTGCGGAGCACGTGACAGGGGGCGGCGCCGGGGCAAAGTACCTTCGGGGCCGAGGNCCGCTGGTACTTGTTTTCCAAAAGAGATTAGGGGACAGAAGCCTGGCACTGGGGGTGGAAAGTAAGGTCAAAAGACTGTCTAAAGCAAGGAAAGAAGAACTAATAGGCAGTCGAAGGCATATTGANAGGATAATCCAAGAAGTCGGCCCGTAAACCTCCTTCCAATTCCCCGGTCCGGTTCACAACTGCCTATTCCTGACCGGCTTCAGCAGATATTCCAGTCCGTTGAGTTTGATTTCATAGAGAGCNGACAACAACAGTCCGATTCTACCCGGAGGAAAACCCTTGCGGTGAAACCAGACCAGATAATGTTCAGGCAGGTCGCAGAGGACGCGGTCTTTATATTTCCCGAAAGGCATCCTCACACGGGCGAGTTCAAGCAACACTTGACGGTCCATNGGAGGGATGTCCTCTTGTTGTTCCATTTCTACTTAAANACCGATACGATTCATTGAGGNAGGATGATGCACCTGGCCACCAGAGCGATCACTTCATCCAGGGACAATCGCTCTTTGGTTTTGGCCATGAAGCCACTTTTGTGGGCAAAGGCAATCTCTGGGAGGTCCGCGATCAGGGTAAAATCAACCGGAGTCCCGTCAAAGCGGAAAAGACGCCAGCCGTTATCCCGGCTGTCCAGGGAAATGACGATATCCGGGGGATTCTCATCCAAACGGCGAAATTCATCAAGTCCGACCGATTCTGTGGTCTCCCCGATCATGGCGGTAACGCCCCCAATTACCAACCTAGAGCAGGTTCTCCAGTAATCAATCTGGCTCTTAAGCATCCTGGCACCCTCAACCAGATGNAGGCCAAAGGATTTAAGCAGAGGGAGGGTTGCTTCCGGTTCATAGGCGAAGTTAACCGTCAGCCAAGTTTCCACCTCATTCCGGTTTACCAGGTCATCCCCAGCGTGATATTTCAGGGAACTACGGCGCGGCCCGAAACGGTCTACACTATCCTTGAAATCCCACCAGGGCATGACGGACATAGTTTCCAAAAGCCCCAGATATTCAGCCACAAGGACAAAGGTGGCCGGGCAATCCAGGTCCTGATGATGATCAAAATTATGCTTCTCAGGGTCATGCCGACCACCGACGTCCAGCACCCAGACGTCCGGATCTTCCAACTCCTCCGGCAGAGGCTCACGNCGTTCTATCCCGAATGTCGTATCGGGATTCTCCGCCAGAATAAGGCTAATAGCTGTCACCTCATCAAAATGTGCTCCACTAGGATGGGTAATAATCAGTTGCGCCTTCAATAGTGTTCTCTCATCATATACCAGTTAGCGGCTCCCACAAAAGATAGCGTTTGCTGACGGGCCAAGTGCCGGCGATAGAGTCTGAGTTGAAAAATGTTGCTCTAAACGATAGCCGGGGCCGTCCCGGTTTGTATCAAGGGTATATATCAAGGTTCACGATTGNCGAACAACAAGTTAGCCTGATCCAAAGGTGATTCTCGAAAAAAGCCCGACGCTTATCGCCTTATTNATCCTGTCGGCGGTCATTNTTCTCACGCAGGAATTCCTCGGCAAATCTTATCGCCTCATGGGGTGAAATGTCGAAAGGTTGCTGATAGGGCATCTCGTCGTAGTTTTTCTCCAGTTCTTCCATGTATGTGTTGAACTGGGGGTTCTGTTGCCGGACGAAATCAAGTTTGCCNTCCACTTCCTTGATTGTCTTGTCAAGTTCATCAAAGTTCGTCTCCAAACTCAAGAAATGACTGAGTCTGGTGAGTACAGCCTTCACCGATTTCGGGCTGTACTCGAGCGAAATGTTGAATTCCGGGTAGTATGGGGCCCTGACTGTCAGATTAACACCGTCCATGCCTTTCTTTTTGCAGGCGTGCAAGAGCATAAGATTGAAGCTNGCCGGACCTTCCCGGCTGGAAAAAGTGAGGTTGTACTTTTCCATCTCNGTCTTGACTTTGAGACTGNTACAGGTGCAGGAGGTCTTGGGCTCGCGGGTATAGGGAGACCTGTCCAGAATAGCACCAAAGGTGCACAAACGGTCAGCCCCGAAATCACTAGCCAGAGAGACCACAGCATCCGCGTATTCCTCCCAATTGAGGCTTGGCTCCGTTCCGAGGAAAAGAATAATGTCGCGTTCAGCAGCAGGATTCACCGCGTAATAGAACTGGTTCTTAGGGAAGCGGGTTTCCGTGATAACCCCATCCCGCATTTTGAACACGGGGCGCAAATTTTGAGCACCGGCTGCCTGATAGAGATGATAACGTGGTGTTGGAATCTCAGCAAACTTCTCCGCTTTGAACTGTTTGATAAGATACTCGATGCCACCCACTCCGACATCACCACCATTAAGCCAGCCGCTTAAGCCACACACGAAGTGGGGATTTCGCAGGGATGGCCTTGAGTCGAATATCAGATTGTCTCTTTCATCCAAATCGTCACCTCCATTGGGGTACTGATTGTATTATAGCACCTCCGCCATATCGAATGAACTTTTTTTGCCATCCCGCTGCCGCGCCAGCATTGACAAGACCAAAACAGAAGGACTACACGTGCTTAGCGAAAGACGAGACCACTGATGGTATGACGCTTTGGGATTTGCCGGTGACATGGCGCTGCAGGCAGATAGTTGTCGTATTTGGAGTGAGTTTTGCACGAAAACGAGCATATTTACGGCGGTGAAGAGACAATTGTCTTCCCATGTTCACCGCAGGATTCTTGTCAAAGCCGAAATTCCACAGGAAAGAGTGGAATTTAACATGCCCGTACTCGTGAGCCAATGTGGTGCGTAAGCGGTTACGCCTCCGACTTTCAAGAGACAAATCCCGGGCAATTTTCACCACCGGTTTTTTGTCCAGGAAGAAATCAGTCAGCCCGTCCACGTCTATCCCGGCGCCAGAAAGGTCAGCATACAAATCTAGGCCCGAAGTGTCTTGCTCAATCATGACGGACAGGTTATTTGTGGAGATGGGGAAAAGAACTTCTCCGTGTCTCCGTTTAAGAAAACCGGAAACCGTCCACTCGCATTCATTATCCAGTTCGTCCTGATCATAATGGGGCCGCGGTCCAAAATGACTGGTAGAATCAATTACCCACTTCACTTTCTTTACCGCCTTCTTCACTGCGATAACTCCGAGCAAATGCCTCGAAGGCCTCCTGTATTTGAAAAGGACTATCCGGAGAAAACTGGCGGTATTTCGGGGGAATCTCATGGGCCAAGAAGTAAAAGTACTCTTCAGGGACCTCCAATATTCTGGCGAACTGAGTTATCAAAAACTCCCCGGGGGGTTACGGCGGTCTCGTTCAATGTCATTCAGGTACTGGGGGGAGATAGGACTGCCGTCATCTTTTAATATCGATGAGGCAAGTTGTTTTTGACTTAACTCTTTCGATTTGCGGGCTTCCGAAACAGCCTGGCCGAATGTCATTCGACGAACTCCTGATCTGTAAATAATATCTGCTAATCAGCATATCTGCATTATCAGGTTGTGTTAAGTTATCTTGCCAAGAACAGGTAAGAATGGGACCCCCAGCGACGCCGGTTCCAGAGGTTAGTCCTCCCGGTAGTATTCCATGCCGAGGTGGGTAATCTGTTCAGCGCCCATCAACCATCTGAGGGTGTTCTTGAGCTTTGTCTGCTGGATGAAGAGATCATGCTCCGGATACACCGAGGAGGCGTGCTGAGGACTCTTGAAATAGAAAGAGAGCCACTCCTGGATTCCACTAAACCCTGCTCGTTTGGCAAGGTCCATAAACAGGGCCAGATCGAGCACCAACGGGGCTGCCAGAATGGAGTCCGAGCATAGGAAGTCAATCTTAATTTGCATACGGTGACCAAGCCAGCCAAAGATATCTATGTTGTCCCAACCTTCTTTGGCATCTCCCCGGGGAGGATAGTAGTTAATGCGAACCTTGTGGTAGGTATCGGCATAGAGATCAGGGTAGAGTTCCGGCTGAAAGATGTACTCCAGAGCGCCAAGTTTTGACTCTTCTTTGGTCTTAAAGTTCTCAGGTTCATCAAGAACCTCGCCATCACGGTTGCCGAGTATGTTAGTTGAAAACCAACCATTCACACCAAGCATCCTAGCTTTCAGCATGGGAGCGATGACCGTCTTAACGAGCGTCTGGCCGGTCTTAAAGTCTTTCCCGCATATGGGGATGCCTTCATCGTCGGCCAGCCTGGCCAGAACCGGGGTATCCACCGTCAGATTGGGGGCTCCGTTGGCGAATGGAATTCCTTCCATCAGGGACGCGTAAGCATAAATCATCGAGGGCGCGATTCTCTCATCGTTCCCTTCGAGGGCCCTNATAAAACTATCAAGGTTCTGATGAATATCCGAATCGGTGATGAATTTTTCAGTGGACGCACACCAAACCACTACCAGTCGGTCGCAGTTGTTATTAGCTTTGAAGTTGCGCATATCGTCACGGACGGCATCGACAAGCTCCAGCTTGGTAGCGGNCTTTTTTGTATTAGTGCCCTCTATCCGCTTAACGTATTCTTTATCAAAAACGGCCGGCATGGGCTCGATACTTTTCAGAAAGTCGGCAATGGGCTCGATGTCGTCATTCCGGTTCAGTACTCCACATTTCAGGGCAGCTTCATAGGCGTTGTCCGGAATCGGGTCCCAAGCTCCAAAGACAAGCTGGTCAAGCCCCGCCAAAGGAACAAAATCCTTAATCAGAGGGACGTGTTTCTCCGATCGTTTGCCCAGCCTGATTGTGGACATCTGAGTAACTGACCCAAAAGGCTTGCCCATACCACATCGAACGTGCTCGACACCGGCGATAAAGGTGGAGGCAACCGCTCCCAATCCTACCAACATAATGCCGAGCCTTCCGTCGGCCGGTTCGATTGACGGCATTTCCGTCGTGATAAAGTCTTTGGGCTCAAGGGCAATTCCCTTTTCGCGGGCGAGGTCCAGCAATGTTCTGTGCCATTGTGACGGGATTCGTCCAATCTTTGCCCAGTGCTGCACCGTGCTCTGGCGTCTGNCTAGAACGCCGGCCAGTGACGACTGGCCTCCAAAACGCTGTATGACTTCCTCTGCAATATTCTTCTCATTATTCATGGTAAGTATATTAACGAAATTTTCGTTAACTGTCAAGCCATGGNTTTCTCCTCAGGTTTTCGTTCCCTGAAACGGGCTCCTCTGGCTTCCGGTCATCCGCTAGGGGATCTCTGCGATTGGCCGGAAAACGTTTAGCAAATATTTATGAATTTGTTCTGAATTTTTATGCCCTNTTTCCTGTTCCAGTAATACACTGAGACCAGTAAGAAGCAGGAAGGTTTTGTTCTTTTTGCTTCTTGCCGACTATTTTGAGNTGCGTTTCCAGGGCGATTTCATCGCGATGTTTGACGGAGTGGTAACAGGACATGCCTGGGTTGAACTACTAGNTGATGGAGATTGGCTAGTTTTGGAGCCAAATTCCGGACCTTATTGGGACGATGAAACCGGCAAAATCGTTTCCAGACGGGGCACCTCCTTCAACTACTATGCGAGTCACAATTACCAGGTACTACAGGTACACGCTTACTATGACGACAGGTATCACCTGGACCACAGAAACGGATCAGGAAACGGGCCAGCTTCATGGCTCAACCACAATCGGCCCAATTAGGGATCACTTATCCTCTGGGTAGCGGCTAGCGATAATCCAAATGGCACTGCCAAAAGACGGTGCTTTTCTTTTTACTTGAAGCAACTCTCCGCGCCAGGAGCCGGGCCAAAATACTTGAAATGAGGAGTAAATTAGTCTATAATCNTACTCTAAAATAGTCTCCATACCGGCAAGCAGAAGCGGCACCGATTTCTGCGAGAGACTTAGTTTTGGGTGTGGGTGGGGTTATGAAAAGAGAGCCTTTCGACACGAGCTTTAATTTTNGTCATCCGGATTCCCTTGAGTCCTGCAACGAGGCTCAGATAATGATTGAGGCTTGCTCTTTTCTGGAGCAGGGAGAAATCACGTCCTACCAGCCGGTATATAATGCCTCCAACCATGTGTTCCTGGTTGAACTCAGGAACGAAGGCAAGGTGGCCAGAGCCATTTACAAACCTCGGCGGGGTGAAACTCCGTTATATGATTTCCCTGACGGCACTCTTTACCGAAGAGAACGGGCCGCCTTCCTGACAAGCCAGGCGCTGGAATGGTTTCTCATTCCCCCCACTGTTGTCCGCGAAGGGCCTTACGGGATAGGTTCCGTTCAATGGTTTGTCGAGGCAAAGAAGANAGTCAGTTATGATATGCCAAGGGTAAAATCATCCACTCTGGAACAGGTGGCCCTCTTTGATTGCCTGGTGAATAATGCCGACCGTAAAGCGGGGCACTACCTGGAGGGAGCAGATGGCCGGTTCTGGCTGGTAGACCACGGTCTTACGTTNAATAGCGTGCCAAAACTGCGCACCGTATTCTGGGATTTTTCCGGCNAGCCAATGCCGAAGAAACTGGTGTCCGAGATGAGGGTACTGCAACAGGAGCTTAACCGGAAAAAACCGTTCAATGAAGCCCTCTCGCGACTGCTGGCGGTCTCTGAGATGGATGCTCTGAGGCTGCGTCTTAAGAACATCGTCAATAACCCGGTATTCCCCTATCCTCAATCACGTCGCAGCGTACCCTGGGACTGGATGTAACGGACTTTTTGGCGTGATCAACATCTGATAGATGCCGAAGCAAAATCCTGAAATCAGACCTGGCTGTTGTTATCACCTGATTTGCAGTTGTGTTAAAATAAGAACATATTCGGAAGCAGAATCCGGTCGTAGAGNTTAAGAATGAAAAGCTTTCTCTATTCAGAATGGGANGGAAGCCAGGAACTATTTGATCTGGACACAGACCAGATTATGAACGAGCTTGGCCGCCTNGTTTCGAGGTACGGAGACCTGTCTCAAGCATTGCGGGCTCTTCAACAAAACGGAATGAGGGACGAGCAGGGGAAGCAGCTACCAAGCCTGGACATATTGCGNCAGGAACTGCGCAATATGAAACGCGAACAACTGGAAAAACACAACCTTGACTCGATCATGAACGAGATACGTGAGAGGCTGGACAAGATACTGGAGACGGAGCGGGAGGGGATAGAGAAGAAGCTGGATGAGGCCAAGGAGAAGGCCGAAGCCGGTGAAGGCGAACTCATCCCAGAGGTGCAGGAGCGTCTGCTGAAAAACCTCGNGAACAGGGCAGCCCAGAACCGGGAGAAGCTTGATGGAATGCCCCCGGATACCGGCGGCCAGATCAGGGAATTGAACGACTATGATTTTATGGATGAGGATGCCAGAAACCAGTTCAAGGAACTGATGGATATGCTNAAAAAGCAGGCCATGGAGCGATACGGAAAAGACATGATGGAACAGTTAAAGAGTATGGATCCGGCGGCCATGGCTAATATGAGGAACATGATCGAATCTCTTAATCAACTGATGGAACAGAAGATGAAGGGCGAGCAGCCTGATTTTGATGGTTTCATGGAGCAATTCGGTGACTTCTTCGGTGATAACCCACCCCAGAACCTCGACGAACTGGTCGAAAACATGCAAAACNAGATGGCCCAGGCGCAATCCCTGATGGAGAGCTTATCNCCCGANTCCAGGCGGGAATTGCAGGACCTGCTGGATTCAATGCTCGACGACGCCACACAGTATGAAATGGCCAAGATGGCGGCCTATATGGAGAGGCTTCATCCCAGTGACAGGCTGACGAGGCGATATCCTTTCTCCGGGGAAGAGTCCATCTCCTACCAGGAAGCGATGAAGCTGATGGAGGAACTTCAGAAGATGGACCGGCTGGAAGACCAACTGAAAGATGCCCAGCATGACCCTTCGCTGGATGGCATTGACGAAGAACTACTTAAGGAACTTATGGGAGAAGAGGCAGAGAAGGAACTGGAGGCGATACGAGAAATGGCCCGCCTGCTAGAGGAGGCCGGCTACATCAACCTCAAAGGCGACAAGTACGAGTTGACTCCCAGGGGGATACGAAAGATCGGGCAGGAAGCCCTGGACAGCATCTTTTCACAATTGAAGAAAGATCGCCCCGGCGGGCACAAGATCTACCGCACCGGCATGGGCAGCGAACGGATAGAAGAAACCAAGAAATACGAGTTCGGCGATGATTTTCACATCCACATCCAGAAGACAATCATGAACTCCATACTTCGGGACCACACGANGCCCCCGGTCAGGCTGAGTACCCAGGATTTCGAGGTGATAAAGACCGAGGAGTCGACGCGCACGGCCACGGTGCTTATGCTGGACCAGAGTCTGTCAATGTTCATGGGGGGTTACTTTCAAGCAGCCAAACAGGTGGCGATGGCTATGGACAGCCTGATCAAGACCCGTTACCCCAAGGACATCCTGCACGTCGTGGTCTTCTCACGGAGGGCTCGTGAGATAAAGGGGAAAGACCTAATCTACATGTCTTCTTCCCAGAGGGAACAGGGCACCAATTATCAGGATGCCTTGCGGATGGCCAGAAAGCTACTGGCAAATCAGAACTGCAATAACAAGGAAATAATACTGGTATCCGACGGCGAGCCGACGGCTCACTGTGAGGGTCAAGGCGTCTATTTCCAGTACCCTTCAAGCCTGCGGACCCTCCAAATGACAATGCGAGAGGTAAGAGCCTGTACTTCCCAGGGCATAATAATAAANACCTTCATGTTTGACGACTCCCCGTTTTTCACCAGTTTTGTGACCCAGATGACCCGGCTCAACAAGGGACGAGTATTCTTCAGCGACCCCGACAGCCTCGGCGAATACCTGCTGATGGACTACATGACCAAAAAACACAAGAGAATCGGATAAGCGTAAATAATCCGATCCAGGAAAGGCGGGGCGGATTGGGCCGGATCAGGCCGTTTGCTTTATGGACATTTCAATAATCGAGAGCATTTGACCCAGCTCCGGCCCGGTGATCGTCAAGGGAGGCCAGAGGTAAACGGCTCTTCCCCTGGGACGAATGAACAGTCCTAGCTCATAGGCTTTCTTGCCGATTTCTGCGGCTCTCGCGGCTCCCCCACTGGCATCATTCACCTCAACAACGCCGACCATTCCCATGGCCCGGACCCCGGAGCCACTAAGGATCTCTCCCAATTGCCGCATGCCTTCTTCAAGCTGGCGAATGCGGGGCCGGCATTCTTCCATGATATGCTCTTCTTCATAAACCTTTATGGCTGCCAGAGCCAGAGCAGTGATAATGGGGTTACCCCCAAAAGTATGGCTGTGATTGAAGGTATTATCCCGGCAATTATCATCATTATTGCGGAAGGAATCGTATATCCGGCTGGTGGTAATTACGGCACTAAGGGGCATATACCCACCGGTGAGTCCTTTACCGACAGTCATGATATCAGGAGTTATCCCGGCCCGCTCACAGGCGAACATACTGCCGGTGCGCCCGAAACCAACGGCTATTTCATCGGCGATGAGAATCTGGTCATAGTCGTCACACAGGGTGCGCAAACGCCTCAGATATTCTTCGGGGTAAATATGGGCCCCGGCGGCTCCCTGGCACAAAGGTTCAACGATCACGGCGGCGATCTCTTTGTGGTGCTGCTCTATTATCTCTTTCATAGAATCAAAACACTCTATGTCACAACTCTCAGGCTCTTTACCAAAGGGGCATTGAGCACAATGAGGACACAAAGCCCTGTAAGCAGGGCGGACAACCTCCTTGTAATCACGGTGAAAGGCATCAATATAGCCAACCCCCATTGCTCCAAAGGTATCCCCGTGGTAGCCATCCTCCAACCCAACAAAGCAACTCCGGTTTTCCTGTCCAATGTTAGCCCAATATTGAACGGAAATCTTCAAGGCCGACTCCACAGCCGAAGCACCGTCACCGCAGAAGAATGAATGGCTCAACTCGCCGGGGGTTATCCGGGCTAACTGTTCCGCCAGGGCAATGGCATTCGGATGGGACATTCCCCCCAGAATGACGTGCTGCAGTTCGGCCGCCTGGTCCTGGATAGTCTTAATAAGTTTGGGATGCCCGTGACCCAGGTTTACGCACCACCATGAGGCAATTCCGTCCAGCAGGGGGCGTCCGCCGACTTCGTAGAGGTAAACCCCGCTGGCCCGGTCAATCAGGGGAAACTCCATCTTTCCGAAGCTGTTTATGTCCGTGCAGGGATGCCACAGATATTTGATATCCAGCTTGCGAAGCTCGTTATCCTTCAATCGGTTACCGCCTCAGATATACTATCGAGTCCAGGCATGTTCCGGTCAAAATCCTCCCAGATGCCGTTTTTAACATCCCGGGCGGTGAAATAGGGTATATTGCCGAGCACCTGAACATCGCCAAACCGGGCGATTATCCCAGGGTTGTCATTCTCGATGTCCTCGTTCCCCGGCACCGAGTCTTCAAGATGGTTAAAAACGATACCAATCAGGCTGAGCCCAGCCGACCGCAAGACTTCAATTGAAAGAAGGGTGTGGTTTATGGTGCCCAGGCTAGGCCGCGAAACCAGTACCACTGGAAATCCAAGAGCCTTCATTAAATCAAGCATCGTCTCAGTCTCATTGAGGGGCACCAGAATCCCTCCGGCACCCTCCACAACCACGGCCGTGTGACGCTCCAGCAGTTCTTCTATGCTGCCGGTTATTTTCAGGATTTCAGGGTATGACCCTGCCAATCTGCCGGCCAGGTGAGGGCTGCAAGCGGGTTCATATACATAGGGTGACATCAG
>NYYM01000036.1 GCA_002685815.1 Dehalococcoidales bacterium
CCAGGTTTTACCTGAGCGGGTTGCCCCATTCGGGAATCCTCGGTTAGGCTTGCTTGGCAGCTCACCGAGGCTTATCGTAGCCGCACTACGCCCTTCTTCGGCCCTTGATGCCAAGGCATCCACCGTATGCCTTCACCCGCTTGACCTGCTTCAGATTTGATATTAGATAGATACATACTAGATTTTCGATGCGGTTACTCGTATTCAATTGTTAAGGTGCTTGACACAAAAGAAAGCGGCTTGGCGATAACTCACCAAGCCGTCTGCCTGGCCATTAACTACCGAGATCTTTCTCTATGTATCAACCTTGAGCATAAACAATAACTCCTGTTCCGAGAGGAACTATAGCATATGTTTTGGCTTTTTGTCAAGACTATTTTCACCCCCGTTCTGCCGGGAATTACTGGTTTGGTTAGCACCACCATCTGGAACTAAAATCAGGCTGCGCCCACAAAATCAGTAGTCGCTTCGCTGGCCTATTGCGACACTTCAGCCGACGGTGTCGCCTCGCCAGGTGGTGTTGACGAAGCTTGCAGCTTCCGACGGAAGAAATAGTAAATAATCAAACCCACCGCCATCCACACAATTCCCACCCAGCGGCTGTAAGGTTGGGTCATCAGGATTATGACCCAAATAACAGCGGTGGAGACCAAACCGATGATAGAGCTTATTGGCAACTCGTATCCCCTGGTCTTCAGATTCCAGCGCAGCTTGAAAGGCCGGTGCATATCCGGCTGTCTGATTCTCAGACTGAGGATGGAGGCATGGGCAAACATGAAGGCGAGCAGCGCTCCGAAAGCGTACAGCGCCCCCATACTCTCAAAAACATCGGTGGTGAAGAAGCCGGGTAGCAAGAGAACTATGGCTATTACGCTGAAGAGTATTATTGAAACATAGGGAGTCTTAAAGCGGTGGTGCACCCGACCGAGAATAGCCGGTTGCAGCCGGTTACTTCCCATTGAGAAGGCCAACCGCGAAATGCCCATGATTCCGGAGTTGGTGGCTATCAGCAGGATCGTACCGGCCAATATGGCGATCAGAGGCTTGAGGACGTCTCGCAATATGGCCAGGGGCAGGTTGGCGGCAATACCGGCCACCGGGTCCCGGGACCATTCAGAAGCAAGTTGCTGGGGGGTCATCGCCGATAGGGATACCAGTGAAATGCCGGCGAATAGCACCAGCACAGTGATGATCATCAGGATTAACGCCTGGGGTACTCTTTTTTCCGGTTGCTTGGTCTCTTCAGCCATCTGAGACATCGTCTCTATACCGGTGTAAGCAATGGTAGCCAGAGCAATGCCCAGAATGAGGTTCTCGGCGGTTGGCCAGTTATCAGTGATTCTATTCCAGACCAACGCAGGGCTAAAGATGAGGATGAAGCCGATGACCACCAGGGAAACCTGAGTGACGATATCCAGTATGGCAGCCCCGATATTTATTATTGAGGTTTCTTTAACGCCGACTACGTTGACCACCATCAGCAGCAGGACAATGGCCATGGAGGTTACCGTGCCGGCGGCCGGAGAAGCCTTAAACGGTTCCCAGAAGAAACCCAGGTAAGGAGGAATTGTGTAGGCAGAGATTGAGATAGTAACTATATAGCTGAGCATCAGTGCCCAGCCAGCCGTGAAGCCCATAGCATTGTTGAAACCGTATCTGGCAAAACTGGCCGAACCCCCCGCTTCCGGCAGCATGGCAGTACCCTCGGCGTAGGTCAGGGCGGTAAAGATAAAGAGAATACCGGCCACTCCCAGCGCTATCGGAGTGGCCCCCATAGCCACCAGAGCGACGATGCCCAGGGCGTAATAAATAGAGGAGCCGACATTCCCGTACCCGGCGCTGAATAAAGCCGGGACTCCCAAGACACGTCTCAAGCGGAATCGCCTGATCCGACGTGGCCGGAAAATTCTGTCACCCGGTTTGGGTTGCCAACTATTCTGCATCTCTTACCATCAGGGGATTTTACTCCCTTGTTTGGTGGCTGTCAAAGTTTTCTCGCCAAAGGTATTGTGGATTTATCACAAGAGGACTATAATACCTTTTGTTTATCAAGAATTGAGACAGGAAACTATGGATTTCAGCAAGATTCTGGTACCGGTCGTCGGCACCGAAGCCGACGACGAAGCGATAAGGCTGGCCTGCCAGTTGACCAAGAAGGCTAAGGGCAAGATTTGGGCTGTCTATGTGGTCACCCTCAAGCGCAGCCTGCCCTTGGATGCAGAAGTAGAGCCTGAAATCAAGAAGGCTGAAGACATACTGGACCGGGCCGAGATTGTCGCCGAGGAGTTGGACCACGAACTGGAGACTGAACTCCTTCAAGCAAGAGAGGCCGGACCGAGTATCGTTGATGAAGCTGTGGAACATGAGGTTGACCTTATTCTGATGGGAATTGAGTACAAGAAGCGCTTCGGCCAGTTTAGTCTGGGCAGTGTCGTGCCTTATGTGCTGAAGAACGCCCCTTGTCGCGTGATACTTTACTCTCAATACGCTGGCTAAATGAGGTTGTTCAATGAAAGTAGTTATTATGGGATGTTCGCGAGTAGGTGCCTGGTTGGCCAGACTGCTTGATGCTGAAGGGCATCAGGTTACCGTCCTTGACAATGACTCGTGGAGTTTTCGGAGGCTTAGTTTTCCGGGACTCCTAGCCGATTTCCAGGGCACCGCACTGGTAGGTAATGGCACTGACCAGGAAGCCCTGAAAAGAGCGGGAATAGAGAAGGCCGACGTCTTCTTCGCTCTCACTCAGGGAGACAATCGTAATGTCATGGCAACTCAGATCGCCAAGCACATTTTTAATGTGCCAAGAGTAATCTGTCGTATCTATGACCCCCTGCGCCAGGAGCTATACTGCACTCTGGGGGTGGAGGCTATCAGCCCGACTGCAGTGTTTGCTCAAATGCTGAAGAAAAAACTGGAGAGCTAAGGTGGAAAAATGTATATCATAGTTGTTGGAGGTGGCAGGGTGGGTTACTATTTGACCCGGGCCCTGCTGGACGAGGGCCACGAAGTACTCGTAGTGGAAAAGGAAGAATCTACCTGCGAAGGCATTAACGAAGAACTGGGTAGCATCTGTTTCCGTGGTGACGGCTGTGAGGCGGCTACTTTGGCTGAAATAGGCACCGAGCGCGCCGATATGCTGATTGCTGTAACCGGACACGATGAAGATAATCTGGTCGCCTGCCAGGTAGGCAAGCATAAGTTTAATGTGCCCCGCACCATTGCCCGTATCAGGAATCCTCAGAACGAAACTCTCTTCAAGAAACTCGGCATTGACGTTACCATAAGCAGCACCAACGTTATCCTTGAACACATAGAAACAGAACTGCCGACTCACCCCCTGACCCACTTGCTGGCCATCGAGGAGGGTGGACAGGAAATCGTTGAGATAAAAATCCCCCCCGAAGCGACGACCATAGGCAAGTCACAAAGAGAACTCTCCCTCCCACGGGGCAGTAAATTAGCCCTGGTTATTCGAGAAGGTGGCAAGAACAGTGTCCCCACCCTCAACACCACCCTCCGGGCAGGGGACCGGATAATAGCCGTTACCACCCATGATTCGGAAGAAGAGTTGCGGTCTACCCTCAGGGGCGTATAGGACAACTCCGTTCTCGGGCAATTATTCAATCGGTTGAACTTCGACAGCCCTCTCTTACGTGTTGACGCAATTGCGTAATTACGCTATCATGGTCAGTGAAAGGGCTGGTTCATGTCTGTTATCTGTATTGCCAATCAGAAAGGTGGAGTCGGAAAGACAACTACGACGGTCGCCCTCGCGGAAGGTCTGAGTGAGCACGGAAAACGAGTTCTGCTCCTTGATTGGGACCCGCAAGCCAGCCTTACTATCAGTATGGGCTTTAACCCCGACACCTTGAAGGGCACCGGTTACGATGTTCTGGCCGGCAAGATCAGGAATGAAACAACCCCCGCCATCGGTGACGTGATCGTCCGGACGAAAAACCCGAACATTGATCTTGTACCGGCTAGTATTGAATTGTCCCAAGCCCAGCTTGACCTGGTGGAGGCGTCTACCAGGGAGCTGGTGCTGCGAGCAATGATTGAGCCGGTTCGTGCCTCCTACGACTTTATCCTGGTGGATTGTCTACCCAGCCTCGGTCTCCTCACTATCAATGCTCTGTCAGCATCGGATAGCGTACTGGTACCTTTGCAGGCTGACTTCCTGGCTATGAAAGGCCTGGCTCTTCTTTTGGATACCGTTATTCGGGTGAAAGATAAGATCAACCCGGATCTGAAGATTTCCGGCATACTGTTTACCATGACCGACCCCCGCACCCTGCATTGTAAAGAGGTCATAGACGTCACCAAGAGGGCCTTTGGTGACAAGATAAGAGTCTTCGAGGCGCGTATTCCGGTCACGGTTCGTTTTAAAGAAGCTCCGGCGGCCGGACAGTCAATCCTGACTTACGCTTCCCGCTCCAACGGGGCCGGTGCCTACCGATTACTTACGAAAGAGGTGATGAATGAAAAGAGTTAGCGTTACCGAGGAAAATGCTTATGGGACAGCCCTGGATCGCCTCACCGGCAGCGATAATACGGCCCGGACAGGCCTTGAAAATCCGATGAGGGAGCAACCTCCGACTTCTGTGAAAAAGCTATCCGTGTTCTTGAACCGTCAGGAAGACGCCTATCTGGAAACCCTGGGTTCAATGGCCAAGTTTAGTGGCGGTAAGAAACTCAGCAAGACCAGGCTCATTGAAACCATGGTCCGGGCTTTCAGCACCACGGAACTGGACGTCCGGGGGGTCAATACCAGTGAAGAACTCTTCCAGAGGCTTACTGCGCAATTACGTAAATGAGCAGCCATCAAAAGTCAGGCCCGGATTGAGTGTCGCACCGCCACACTAAGTAGCCGGCACCGGGGAGTTTTCTATGGTAACGGACAAACCCAACAGGTTCTGGACACTGGTTGCAATCTTCCTGGCAGCCATGATATTCAGTGGTGGTGCCGTCATCTGGTTCAGATACAGCCCCGACCAACCCCTAGAAATCTCCCTCCCCCGAATTCAGAAATGGCAAAGCATGGTTCACATCAGCGGTGATATCAACAACCCCGGTTTCTATCCAGTAGTTGGCGGCGATACCATTGACGCCCTCATTCAGACTGCCGGCGGCACCGTCGCCGGTGCCAACCTAAGTGGACTTGAACTTCATATTTCCGGAACAGGCCGGGACCAGCCAGCACAAAGGATTGATCTCAATCGGGCCGAGGTTTGGTTACTTGAGGCTTTGCCCGGTGTTGGCGAAACTCTGGCCCAACGCATTGTCGACTATCGCCGCCAGAACGGTCTCTTCCGCAACACCAATGAACTGCTCAAGGTAGCCCATCACGGCTCGGCCACCTCCACCACCGCTGATTTCCTGGCCGTGGTCAACCCCCGGCTGGCTGTTATCTCGGTGGGCGAGGATAATTCCTTCGGCCATCCTGATATTGAGGTGATGACCAGGCTTGAAGAGAGACTGGGCCGGGAGAATATCTACCGCACCGATGAGCAGGGAACGATAGAGTTCATAACCGATGGTGAAAGGCTATGGGTCAGGGATGGAAACTAATCCGAACAGGATGAGGTCTCAGGTTGCTGGGGATTTTCGGGATTTGCACCCCGTGTACCTCCCGGCATTGAATAATACAAACGGACAAGAAGCCGTCATCGAGAGAATCAATTGAAAGATCGCATTGAAGCCTACCTGGACATAGAAACTACCGGATTGTCACCAAACGTTTGTGAAATAACTGTCGTCGGTATTCACCTGTGTAACGGTGATAATACTGACTTCATTCATGTCGTGGGTGATAACATCTCTTCTGAGGCCATTCTTGAAGCTCTAGCTGATGTTGAAGTCATTTATACCTACAACGGAAGCAGATTTGACCTGCCCTTTATCCATTTCAAACTTGGTGTTAATCTTGCCGAGATTTTCGGACACCATGACCTAATGTACGATTGCTGGAAAAGAAACCTGTATGGTGGATTGAAAGCTGTTGAAAGACAACTGGGGGTAGAACGGAAACTGACCGAAGTGAACGGCTATGAAGCTGTCCGGCTGTGGTGGAGATATATCAATGATTATGCCGAAGATGCTTTGGCAACATTGCTTGAATACAATAAAGAGGACGTCGTAAACCTGAAGATATTGAAGGATAGGCTATTGTCAGAGAGGAAATAGGACGAGCGTATGGTTATTCAGATATTTGGGATAATACTATGGGATAATACTAGCTGTAGTAATAGCAGTGGGAATAATAATGGCACTCAGAGCGCGACGGGGGAAGAATGATTACCGCCCCTTTATTAGATTGGGAATCGCCGTTATCGTGGCCAGTCTTGTTTTGATGATTATTAGCCTGCTATTACAGATAATATTCGTCATAGGTATCCTTATTCTTATCCTGAGCCTGATATATCTGACAATTGGACTGGTTAGCAGAACCAGGTTGCAAAGTAATGGACGGTAAATACCTCTAGTTGCTTAGCTTGTCGGCAATTGACAAATCCCGACCCGAGGGCTAGACTCAGACCTGAATATACCTGACCACCTCCTCATTCATAGTGGAGAGAGAAAGATTGAACAAAAGGCACTGGGAGCGCTGATTGAAAGGGCGGTAACTGGTGCCCTTTTTTGCTGATTAACGGTGAAATTAATAGTAGAGTGAAGAAATGCGGAAGTGGTTGCGCAGAACTGGATTAGTTACAGGTTCTTTGTCGGTAGGTTTACTCTCGTCACTGGCTGCCATGCCATTCCTGGTGGGCACTTATTCGGGTTCGGTTTCTGAGGAACCATCTCTGAGTTTCGGGATGGCAGTTGTGGTTCCGGGACTAACTATTGCTGTTAGTCTGGCCATCGCCTGGAAGTGGGAGCTTGTTGGCGGGAGTCTGCTTGTTTTGGATAGCCTCGTCTGGTTATTAGTTGCTTGGGCATTCTTTTACGTACCTCTCCAGTTTTGCTTGCCCCTCTTGGCTTCAGGGATTCTTTTTCTTGTTTCATGGAGAATTGGAGGAGGATACTTCTAGGGAATAACCACTCCGCAATAGAATGGACTTTCACCCACCGCTGGAGTGAACTCCGATCATGAGATGAGACATAGCAATATGTTAAAATGGAGAAAATAACAGGGCAAAAGGGAGGTATCCGTCTTGGACGTGCAGGTTGAAGAGTTTGACAGCGCAATAAGGCAGATTGTGCCTGAGAAAGCAACGCTGGAGCAGATTGGCGCTGGTTTCGGCTTTACCGAAGGTCCTCTCTGGCGCGGAGGTCATCTCCTTTTCAGTGATATACCCCGCAGCCGTATCGTTAAGCTGCGTACGCTCGGTGAGGGACCGGAGGTCACCACCTTTCGCAGCCCCAGCGGGAACTCAAACGGTCTGACACTGGACATGAGCGGACGCCTAATCGCTTGCGAGCACGGTACGCGGCGGGTAACTCGCACCGAGGTGGATGGCTCTGTCGCGGCCCTGGCCGAACGATATCAGGGACACCGGCTCAACAGCCCCAATGATGTAGTGGTCAGGTCTGACGGCAGCGTCTACTTCACCGACCCGTCTTTTGGACTAGGGACTCCCCCAAAATGGAAAGAACTGCCCTTCAACGGCGTGTTTCGTGTCGCTCCTGATGGCGAGTTGGTGCTGCTGGTGGACGATTTTGACCTGCCTAACGGGCTGGCTTTCTCTCCGGACGAGACCGTGCTCTATATCAATGATACCGCCAAGGGCCACATCCGTGCCTTTGATGTTAGCGAGGACGGCAGTATCAGCAACGGTCGGGTGCTCGTTGAGTTGAAAGGGGCAGAAGGGGGCAGACCGGACGGCATGAAAGTTGACGTGGAAGGCAACGTCTACTGCACTGGCCCCGGCGGATTCTGGATTACCCAGCCGGATGGTAAAAGCCTGGGCCGGGTAATGATGCAGGAGCTTCCGGCCAATCTCGCCTGGGGTGATCCGGACCGTCAAACGCTCTATTTTACCGCCCGCACCGGCATCTACCGCATGAGATTATCAATTCCCGGAATAGTGGTACCCTAGGCAGGCTCAGGGTAAGAGTATGGCAGATACAAGCATAATACATATCGACCTTGACGCTTTCTTCGTCTCGGTGGAGCAGGTGTTCAACCCCGAACTCAAAGGTAAGCCGGTGGTAGTCGGCGGTAAGCCGGGGGGGCGGGGAGTAGTTGCCGCCGCTTCCTATGAGGCCAGGGCATTTGGTCTCCACTCGGCCATGCCCCTGAAAACAGCCAGCCGTCTCTGTCCCCATGCTATCTTCATCGAGGGCAGCTTTCCCCGATACCGTGAGGCCTCAAAAAAGTTTATGGCTATCCTGGCTGATTTTACCCCTTTTCTTGAGCCGGGCGGTCTTGATGAAGCTTATCTGGATGTAACCGGTTTTGAGTCTCTCCACGATTCTATTCACCGGATGGCGGTAAGTATCAGGCAACGGATACAGGACGAATTGGGCCTTTGCGCCTCTGTGGGTATTGCCAGCGGTAAAATAATAGCTAAAGTTGCTTCTGAGCTCTCCAAGCCGGACGGCTTGATCGAAGTAGCCAGAGGAGAGGAGCAGGCATTTCTGGCCCCGCTCGGGGTGGGCAAACTTCCCGGGGTCGGCAAAAAGGCTGAACGGACACTGGAACTGTTGGGCATAGATACAATAGGCAAACTCTCTGTCACTCCGGTTGCCGTCCTTAAAAGGCATCTGGGTGTCTCTGGTGAGGGTCTGCATCGCTCGGCCAATGGCATTGATGATAGAAAAGTGGAGACGTCCGGTGCTGCCAAGTCCATCAGCCGGGAAACTACTTTTGGCAAAGACACCAGAAACCGCGTTTACTTGAAGGCAACGCTGCGTTATCTTGGTGAGAGGGTGGGGGCTGACCTCCGCCGCCAGGGCAAGCAGGCAAAGAGCATCAACCTGAAGCTGAGATATGCCGATTTTACCACCCTCACTCGCAGCCATACCCCGCCCCAGGCCACCGACGGCGACCTGATGATTTTCCAGACCGGACTAAAATTACTGGACAAAGCGCTGGCTGCGGAAAAGCAGCCGGTACGCCTCATCGGTATCGGGGTATCAAATCTGGTCGAGGCAGGGGGGCAACTGGCCATGCTGGACTCATCGGCCCAGAGACAGGTACAACTAAATAAGACCATTGATCGCATCCGCCAGAAATACGGCTTCACCTCCATCCAGACCGGCCAGACCCTACTTCTCAAGGACCTGTATTCCGAAAAGAACAAGGACTATAATCTCCACACGCCCAGTCTGTCGAGGTAGGGACTTACCGCTTTCCTTCAGAATCTGGTCTATCGGAAAGAAAGGGGGGAGGTGCGTCATCGGGGCGGTCAAAAGTGAGGTGCCGCACGGGGTAGTTTATGGTTATCCCCTCCTGGTCGAAGCGGGCTTTGAGACGCTTGATCAGCTCACTCTTCACCCGGAAAGAAGCGATTCTGTCCTTCGCCTGCAGCCAGACCCAGAAGTTAATGTTGGAATCGGCGAATTCGTCAAAACCAAACCAGGGCTCGAAAGTCTTTATTGCTTCGTCAAGATCGTCAATCACCTCTTGAGCCACTTCTATGGCTATTCTCTCGACCTGGGCCAGGTCGCTGCTGTAGCTGACGCCCCCGCTGACAATTACTCCCATATCCATTGACGGACCATAGTAGTTGGTAATGACACTGTCAGCCAGGCGGGAGTTGGGCACGATAACCATATTGTTGAAAGAGGTACGAATCCGGGTGCTGCGCCAGCCTATGTTGGTGACATAGCCTCTCACGGCGCCATCGTCCAGTTCGATGTAATCCCCCTCCCTCACCACGTGGTCGACCACAATTTGGGTACCGGCAAAAAAGTTGCTCAAAGTCGGTTGCAGGGCCAGGGCGATCGCCAGACCGCCAATTCCCAGGCCAGCTATCAGAGGGCTGACAGATATTCCCAGGTAGTCCAGCAGCACCAGCAGGCCGACAATGTAGGCCAGAATTACAACAAATCTTTGGGCAAGACGGTTAAGGCTCCGGCGAACCCTTACCCGTTGCAGGTACCAGGACAGTAGCACCTGTCCGATGCGAGCGATAGCGTATGTGACCAGGGCAATTATTCCGGCAATGGCCGCCTTCCCCAGAACTCCCATCCAGAGTTCCAGGTAGGAAAGAGAGCTCAGGGCCAGCAGAAGCCCCTCGAATACCACCAGAAGGAAAAGGGGTCTGGACAAACTCTGCAGCAACTGGGGTAGCAAAGCCGTTCTCTTATTCCCCGCTACCTTCCGCCGGACCAGCCGTGACACAAGCAGGACAAGCCATGCAACCAGGACCGAACTTACCAGTATTCCGGCCGCCCAGGCCACCTCAAGCAAAAGAGAACCGGTAACGAATTCTGGCCGCATTATTATCTACCCCCGTAATCAATAATCTAAGCAGTCTGACTAGTTTTGTCAAACTTCCTGCCTTAAACCATTTGTTTTCTGCCCGGATAATTATGTATAATGAGCACTAACCGAGAGAGGAGACAGCAAAAGATGCCATCGTTTGCCTTTTACAAAAACGAGTTTGTTCCCTTGTCTGAAGCCAACATGTCGGTGATGACTAATTTCATTCACTACGGTACAGGCGTATTTGAGGGCATCAGGGGTAATTGGAATGCCGAAAACAAGAGGAGCTACCTGTTCTGTCTAAAAGAACACTATGAGCGGTTGCATCAGGGATGCCAGGTACTCAAGATGGAGCTTCCTTACAGTGTCGACGAAATGTGCCGCATAACCGTCGAACTGGTTGAAAAGTGCGGCTTTGAGGAAAATGTCTATATCCGCCCCCTGGCTTACAAAAGTGCCGAGGCCCTGGGTGTCCGGCTCCATGACCTGGAGTGTGATTTCACGGTCTTTGCCTTTCCCTGGGGGCCCTACCTGCCGGATAAAGTAAGGTGCTGTGTTTCATCCTGGCGCTTCCCGAATGGAATACCCCGGGCCAAGCTCACCGGGCTCTACGTCACCAACGCCCTGGCCAAGACGGACGCAATCGAGACCGGCTTCGATGAAGCGATTATGCTTACTTCGGACGGCTATGTCGCCGAAGGCAGCGGAGAAAATATCTTTCTGGTGATTAATGGTGAACTGGTAACTCCGGCCAGCTATGACGGGATCTTGATGGGAATTACCCGTAATAAGGTGATGGAATTGGCCGAAGCCGAACTGGGTATTAAGACCGTGGAGAGGCATGTTGACCGCGTCGAGCTTTATAACGTTAGCGAGTGCTTCCTCACCGGAACTGCGGCCAACATAACCCCGGTATCCGAGATTGACAATCGCAGGATAGGTGACGGTGAAATCGGCCAGATAACCGAGAAACTGCAGAATATTTATTCCGACGTAATTCGGGGCAACAACCCGAAGTATCTGAACTGGTGCACGCCAGCTAAACGAAAGGGCCGTTAGCGGAAGCGTTGGTGACGGGGGTTGTGAACGGACTTATCGCCGTAATTGTCGCTTAGCTGCTTGGCTCCATTCCCGCTGCATACATCATTACTCGGCTAAGAACGGGCAAAGACATCCGTCAGTTGGGTGGGGGTAATGTAGGCACCTTCAATGTCTTTCGGGAGGTCGGTTCCGAGGCGGCTATTCTTACTGCTGTTGTTGATATCGGTAAAGGGGCCGCCGCTGTTTTCATAACTAGCTGGCTGTTTAACTTTCCTCCGATGCACGCGATAGGTGTCCCCCAACTCTTTGTGTTGGCAGCCGTGACCGGGCATATCTGGTATCTCTACCTGAAATTCAGTGGCGGTAACGGCCTGATTTCTGGAAGAATCGTGGCTTTTCGGTGTCTTCTTCGTTATCCTGGGACTAATACTGGTGTTTAACTTCCTACCCACTGCCAGAGCCGCCCTGGCTGCGGCCGGAAGTGGAAATAACCTCTTGACCGAACTCTTGCACCGGGACAAAGTCAAGAAATAGACAGACGGGTTAGCTAGGCTACCTGCCTGATGACACCGATGACCTTGCCCTGGATCTCGACATTGTCCGGCTCAACAAATATCGGTTTCATCTGGCTATTGGACGGCTGAAGCCGGATGCGCTTTGGTTCACGATAGACCTTTTTCAAGGTGACCTCTTTTTCGGCTTTGAGCCATACGGCCGCCATCTCCCCATTCTCCACCACGTTCACAGACTGCATCAGGACGATATCACCATCATTAATCAAGGAATCTACCATTGACAGACCCTTCACTCTGAGGGCGAAAACCCCTTCCCTGCCCCGGGTCAGTTCTTCGGTTACCTCCAGTATCTCTGAGGAATCAGTTACGTCCCAGGTGTCGGGAGTAGGCACCGGTATGGGTTCACCGGCAGCTATCTGACCAATAACGGACACCTTCACGGTGCGTCCCCTGGCAGGAAATTGATCGACCAACTCGATACCGCGGGAAATCCCCGGATGACGGCGAATATAGCCCTCCCGTTCAAGTATGGCCAGGTTATAGTCAACCACCGAAGTCGAGCTAATCCCGCAACCGCTTACTATGTCCCTGACGGTGGGGGGGTAGCTCCTGTCCAGCCAGAACCGGTTGACAAAATCAATAATATGCCGCTGCCTGGATGAGAGCGTTTTCACCTTTGTCCTCGTAAAGTACTCATATTTGTACCGAACATCTGTTCTATAGAACTATATTACTAATTCGGCAATTTGTCAAGAGTCAAAGCGGCTTTATAGGTCGTTTGCTTCCTGCTATGTCAATCCGGTTCTTGCCTCGGAGAGAGTGTTTGTAACACATGAGCCCTTTTGGTCGTAATACTTAGTAGTTTGGTACTTTCATCCCGGTGGCTGGAACCTATACTATCTAATCAAGCAGCAGGTACAGCAGTTGGCAACAAGAAAGGAAGATAAGATCGAAAAATGATTGTAGAATTCAGTATGATCAAAATGCACTCGCAGGCAGGGCATGACATATTTCAAAACGTAGAGCTTCCCTGGCCGATTGCCGACATTATACTTCAGCATCATGAGAGACTGGACGGTTCCGGATATCCCCGAGGATTGGCCTGCAAGGACATCCTGTTATCGGCCAGGATCATCACCGTCGCCGATGTGATAGAGGCGATGGCTTCTCATCGGCCGTACAGACCCGCTTTGGGTATTGACAAAGCCCTGGAATTCAGTATCGTTCAATGTAAAATAGGAATGGAGGAAACGATGTCAGAAGAAAACAAGGCTGTCGTCAGGAAGTATTACGAGTTGCTGGATAAGGGAGATATGGAAGGCATGATGGGGCTCTTCTCGGATACCATTGCCTGGCGTTTCACCGGGATGGGGGAACTCGATAAAAAAGGTCTGGAGGGGCTCATTCAGGGATTCGGGGGTGCCTTCCCTGACATGTGCCATACCATTGATTTGGTGGTGGCAGAGGGAGACGTGGTAGCTACCTCGCTTACGTTCGCCGGCACTCACAACGGGGAGTTAATGGGCATCCCTCCCAGCGGCAAGAAAGTGGAGGTCCGTGGCATGAATATGTATCGCATCGCCGGGGGTAAGATTGTGGATGCGGAGACTGTCGTTGACATGATGGCCCTGATGCAGCAGATTGGCGCTATCCCTTCCTAAAGCTAAGAAACGCTTCATTGGGTAAGCTATCGAGGCAAATCCGAATCAGCGTACCCGACACTGTCGCCGAGCAAACGGAGAACCGTTCATTCTATTCCAGACGATGAGAGGTTCTCTTATTTGTCTATGATTATGAGCCCATCATTTTCATACCACCCACGATTTGCTCGTCATCTTTGGCTACAAGAGACTGCCCCGGCGTATGTCCCACGAAGATTTTCATCTTCCCTTCGTTGCGAGGTAAGCCAGGGCCAAAGACGGAAAGCTCGCCAATTGGCAACGGGACTCGTCGAAGGACAACTGGCGTTAAGTTTGAACTACCCGGACCATCCGTAATATGATAAAATACCCTGAAACAGTAAACTATTGGTGACCTGTTTCAGACAGTCCGATAGGCTCACCTGAGAGGAGCGGCCGGTGATTGCTGAGTTCCGGGATATGGATGAAAAACTGGCGTTTCACACCGATATCACCGAAGTTGAGCGTCAACTCAAACGGCTAAAATCCTGCATATACGCGGTGCCATATTATGACGGCCACAACGGCAAGATCGCGGGCGTTGACCTCTACTTCGAAAAGTCGGCCAGAAAGATGCTTCTGAAAGTGGCAAATACGCACCAGCTACCACTTTGCTAGTCCCCCGGTGGATCACCTGAGCCGCGACTCTCTGCCCTAATCCCCGAATAACCTATAATTACCGATGTCGTTCAGGTCGACGGCCACAGGCGGCTCCTAACAACGCTCCTGGATACCTTCCTGGAACTTCTTAAATGCTTCTGACTGGCCCAGCGGATTGGCCTCGTCACTCGTTTCAATAGACGCGATATGGACGAAACTCAGTCCGTCATCCAACTTGAATAAGGCGTACCTGATCCCTTCGGGAGAAGTCTGGCGCAACTCTTCACAAACCTTGCGGATGTAACCTTCATTCTCCTCGGCTCGACCGGATTTCACTTTGTAACTGACAAGAACCCTTTTCATGTTTCACTTCTCTGTCTATTTGATTTATCGAATCTATCACGCCCCAAGCCAGGCCAGAACGGCGATGATGCTTTTCACTCAAACAAAGAGTTTGGGCTGGCCGGAATCCCTATCAAGCAGTAAACCACTCCGGTCCGGGCTAGGCCGGTAATTTGGCGGTCCCATGAAAGACTCTGACAAATTTGACAGCCGGGGAAAGCGGGATTACAATAACAGCTACTAATATTACCGGTTGAAACTAAAGGAGGTAAGAAATGGCTAGGTTAGACCCAATTGTTGAGTTCAGAGAGGACCATCGGAAGGTACGAGACCACCTGATGGAACTGGCTGGCGCCGCTGAGGGTGGCGATCTGGAAGCGGCCCGGACCGCTCTGGGGGCGATAGATGCCCTGGCCGGCCCTCATTTCCGCTACGAAGAGGAATCTCTCTACCCTTCGATGAAAGAGTTCCTTGGTGAGTACGTGGACAGCCTTATCGAAGAGCATGACGGTGCCATAAAGACGGCCCGGGTAGCCGCCAAGATTCTGTCCCAGTCTTCCGTCACTCCGGAGGAAGGCAAGATGGCGGCGGGGGCGGCCAGAGCTCTGCTGATTCACGTCAGTAACTGCGACGGCCTCAACATCCTGGCAGAAAAGTTCTCTCAGGAGAAGCTGGACGGGCTGGCTGACGACTTCCAGAAAGCCCGTGACCAGAATGTTGCCTTGTTGAACTGGGCCGAAAGCGTTCGGGCGCGTAAAGTAGCCTAGTGAGCGCTGGCAGCAGCGAACCGGATGAAGAACAGATCACTATAATCCTCCAGAGTGGTTCTTACGATAGAGTGAGTTACGCCCTGTCCCTCGCCAACATCTGTCTGGCGATGGGGATGGGGGCTCACATTTTGCTTACCTATGGGGGACTAAAGAGGTTCGTCAAAGGTCACCTGGAAGACATGGGGGCGACTGATTATGAGTTCCGGGACATGTTCCAGCGAGGCATAGCCTCAGGAGGAATCCGTCCGATCGGGGCAACCCTGGCTGATGCCCGGCAGTTGGGACTGCGATTGTACGCCTGCGCCAACGCTATGGGCAACATGGGCATCGCCCGCCAGGAATTGGTGGACGAGGTAGATGAGGTAATGGGCCTGGCCGCCTTCGTTCAACTCGCCAGGGATGCCTCCATTAACTGGCACATTTAGATAATTCGGTGCCGGGTAAGTAAAAAGCCGGAGCAGAGCAGGATGGCATAGGTCAGCTTGCGCCTGATGCTGAAGATGATGGCTAGGTTAACCTGACATCTCGCCGACGACATTGTCGGATCAGACGTCCCGGCTTGGCCGGAGTCTAATCTTAAGCGGAAGGAGAGGGTTGAGCTGCGTTCAGCTTTTTCATCAAGCGGGACTTGCGTCGAGCGGCGTTATTAGCGTGGATAATCCCCTTTTCAGAGGCCGTATCCAGAGCGCTGATGGCGGCCACTACCGCTTTGTTGGCGTCCTCAAGTTCACCTGAAAAGATAAGCTTTTCCGCCTTGGTTATGGTGGTCTTGCACCGACTGCGATAACTCTTGTTGATTAGCCGTCTCTTTTCAGTTGAGCGCACCTGTTTCTTGGCTGATTTGGTAACTGGCAATATTTACCTCCTTCGTTTTCTATGTGGTGATTCGCCATCTATTCATTGGCTGATGGCCTGGAGACATCTAATGGGTTTTGGCTGCATTGGGTTGGGAGGCAGGTTTCAGGGGCACTCCCCCTCCGATCCGAGTTGCACTGGCCACCCCTCTTATGCCCTCGATTTTCACCAGGACCCGGTTTAGCTGGGCCAGGTTCGATGCCTCCAGAGAAATGAATACGGAGATACTCCCGTCATCATTGTTGGTCAGGTTGACGCCAACGATATTGATTTTTTCCTCGGCTACCAAAGTGGTAATATCACGCATCAGTCCCACTCTATCCTCGGCCTGGACGTGAATTTGGACCGGATATTGTGAATCCGTTTCTCCCCATTCCACCGGGACCAGCCTGTCCCTCTCGTCCTCATTCACCACGTTGTGGCAGTCCTGACGGTGAACGCTTATCCCTCGACTGCGGGTAACATAGCCGATAATTTTGTCTCCGGGCACCGGATGACAACATCTGGCTGGCTGGGTGAGTAAATTGTCCACCCCCCGCACCTTGACCTCGGACGCCGGTTGTTTAGGGGCGGTAAATTCAGCTACTTTGGGCTGTTGCTGCTGGGCAGCCAGTTTCACGGNAATCTGGTGGATAGTAACATCACCGGAGCCAATCGCCACATAGAAGTCATCCAGATTTTCATTCTTGAACAGCTTGGACAGCCTTTCCCTCTCCATGAACTTAATGTTCAACTGCCTCATCATCTTCTCTAGGAGCTCTCGACCACGATCAATGTTTTCTGTCCGTTCCTGTTTCTTGAACCATTGCCGGATCTTCTCTCTGGCGTGAGATGTTTTTATATAGCCCAGGACGGGGTTCAGCCAGTCGCGGCTCGGCCCTCTCTCCCCTTTGGTAGACATAATCTCGACAACATCGCCGTTCTGAAGCTGGTAATTAAGCGGCACCAGCCTGCCATTCACTTTTCCACCTGTACAGCGATGCCCCAGGTCAGTATGAACGCGGTAGGCAAAATCAAGAGGGGTAGAACCGCTGGGTAGATCTTTTATTTCCCCCTTGGGTGTATAGACAAAGACCTGGTCCTTAAAAATATCTGTCTTCACTGATTCCAGGAACTCTTCGGCCCCGCTCAGTTCACGGTGCCGATCCACCAGTTGGCGTAACCAGCCCACCCCTTCCTCAAAGCGCATATCCTTGTTTTCACCTTCTTTGTAACGCCAGTGAGAGGCTANCCCGTATTCGGCTATCCGGTGCATTTCATGGGTTCGAATCTGTATCTCCANGGGGATTGTGCTCTGATACATTACCGCCGTGTGCAGGGACTGATATCCGTTTGGCTTGGGATTGGCAATGAAGTCGTCAAACTGGTCTGGAAAAGGACGCCACAGATTATGGATGATGCCTAAAGTGGCGTAACAATCAGGGATATTGCCGACCATCACCCGAAGTGCCAGAAGGTCAAATATGTCGTCGAAGTCTTTACCGATGGCCGCATATCTCTCCATCTTCTGGTGTATACTGAAGATATGTTTGGGCCTGCCCGAGATCTCGGCGCTCAGGCCCGCTCCCTTAAATTCCCGGCTTACTATCTGAATCATCTCGTCGATCAAGTTTTCCCGTTGAGTTCGTTTGGCGGCTACCAATTTAGCTATCTCTTGATACTCCTTCGGATCCAGATAGCGGTAAGAAAGGTCCTCCAGTTGCCATTTAAGCTCCCATATTCCCAGGCGATGAGCCAAGGGCGCGTACACCTCGGCTGTTTCCTGGGCTATACTGAGCTGCTTGTCCGGGGCAAGGGCATCCAGAGTCTGCATGTTGTGCAATCTGTCGGCCAGCTTGATGAACACTACCCGAAGGTCTTCAGCCATTGAAACCAGCATTTTTCTGAGGTTCTCCGCCTGTTGCTCTCTGTCGGTACTGCCTGCACGATTGGCTACCTCTTTNGGCGTCTGCAAAGAGAGCTTGCCCAGCTTGGTGACGCCATCTACTAGCTTGGCTATCTCCAGGCCAAAATTGGCCTCAATCCCGGAGATAGGAATGTCGCAATTCTCGACGACGTCATGCAGTAAAGCAGCAGCCAGAGTACTGGTATCGAGTTGAAGGTCGGCCATGGTCAAAGCCACCTGCAAGGGGTGTTCCAGATAGGGCCCACCTGACCGGCGCAACTGACCNTCATGTGCCTTCATGGCGTATTCAAAGGCGGCTTTAACTACGGCCACCTTCTCGCTTGAGAGGTACTTCTCAGNCTTCCCTGCCAGTTGACTGAAATCAGTCATTACTTTGCCTTCGTCCAAACATAGATACAGTATAGCGCAAGAAACTAAACAGTGTAAAATTTATGTCCAATATATCTCACAGCTGTTTGAGGACTCCTTTCCCTTCTACCGCCCCTCCCGGCNCGGAAAGGTTTGCCACCAGGCTGGAGGGGGCCGCCCCCTCTTGGAAAACATTTCCCTTTGTCAGGGGGTATGGGATCGGGTTTATCTTAATAGCGACGAGGTAGGTGAACANATCCATAATTCCGTTTGAGAGCTTTTCTCAGGCCATGCTATGATGAGTTATACAGTCTGGTTGCTGGGCGCACTTGGACGGAGAAGCGCGGCTCGTCCTGAAAGGAACTTAAAGTGAAGGTTCTTGGTATTGCAGGCAGTCCCCGGCGGGGAGGTAATACCGATATCCTGCTGGCTGAACTAATGAAAGGCGCTGCCAGCAAGGGTGCCGAGGTTAAGACTATTGTCCTCAAAANCCTTACCTATTCTTCATGTACCCACTGCGATGCCTGTCTGAAGAAGGGCGAGTGCGCCGTAAAAGATGATTTCCAGGATATCTACCTGGAGTTCGATCAGGCAGACGTGATAGTGTTGGCTTCTCCCATCCAGTTTACCGGAGTAACCGCAGAGATGAAAGCGATGATCGACCGTTTTCAGTCACGGTGGGTAAGGAAATACGTTCTTAAGATGCCGCCTTTAGGCGACAACCGGGAAAGGAAGGGACTATTTATCTCCGCCGCCGGCAGAAGAGTAAAAAACCTGTTTGAGCCGGCCCTGATAATGATAAAGACTTTCTTCAAAATTCTGGATATCAGCTACGCTGNTGACCTACTGTTTTCCGGCGTTGATGAAAAAGGGGCTATCACCAAACATCCGGAAGCCCTGGAACAAGCTTTCCTGGCCGGGCAAAAACTGGTGGAAGATTGACCGCTCGTTGGGGNTGGGGTGTCATGGTATTCAGAAGTCTCCGGCAAGGTGGGTGACCTTCAGCGAAGCCGGAATTCACTCTGGAAAACAAAGGTAGGCCGGGTNNACCCGGCCTACCTTATAACTAATCGTAAAGTAAAGCTATCTGTTAAGTTTGATCTTGTTATAGCAATCGCTACAATAGACCGGCCTGTCTTCACGAGGTTCGAACGGCACTTCCGTGTCGGTGCCGCACTGAGCGCATACTACGGAAAACATCTGGCGTGGTGCTCTGGAGCCGTATCCACCGCCACCACCATCACCATAACGCTGGTTTTTCCTTGACCGGCGACAATCGGGACAGCGCCTTGGCTCGTTCTGGAAACCGCGGGATGCGTAGAATTCTTGCTCTCCAGCCGTAAACGTGAACTCCTGTCCACAGTCAGCACATTGGAGAGCTTTGTCCTCAAAACTCATTGNATGACCTCCTCTCTTTCATATTTGGTAGAGTCCGGGCCATCCAATACCTGAGCAAAGCTAGAGAAATGAACTGAGTATTTGACAACCTATCCTAAACCCGAGAATATTGTACCCCNATTTTTTAAAATTTGCAACTTCGAAGCTAAAAACATAGATATATCGAGTTANCGAGACCCCTCGGAAATGAATGATAGACCATATCTAAGGATTGCCATCATAAGTCCGTGAAAACGGCTCTAAGTGGNTTTCCCATCTATGAAAATTCGGCCTTTGGCGGCTTGACATACCATTTTAGTCTTGATAAAGTATACAAGATTTTACTCGATAGGAGAGACCGAACCAAATATTCTGCTATCTGCCGNTGCTTAGCACATTTCTGCTTTTANCCCTGATCGCGTTCAAGAGTCACCATCAATTCTCCGCTTTTTCCATTCGTGGGTTTGTTTCCAACGATAAGTTTNAGGGAGATTATTATGTCTGAAGTCGCCGAGAAGATCTGTTGTCAAAATCTGTGGAANGTCTTTGGGNCTGACCCTGCAAGTGTGTTTGATCTGGTGGACAGTGGAGCGTCTAAACAAGAAGTTCTGGAGCAGACCGGGCACGTCGTAGCGGTAAAGGACGTCTCATTTGAAGTGCGGGAAAACGAGATGTTCGTTGTCATGGGGCTGTCTGGAAGTGGCAAGTCGACACTCATTCGCTGCATTAACCGNCTCGTCGAACCCACCAAAGGGACCATGCAGATTGAGGGCGCGAACCTGGCCCAAATGGACCAGGAGGAACTCAGAGAGCTTCGCCGCCACAAACTGAGCATGGTTTTNCAACACTTTGGATTGCTTCCTCACCGTTCGGTGATGGACAATGTTGCCTTCGGCCTGGAGGTTCGGGGGGAAAAAGGCACCGAAAAGGAAGAGAAGGTTGCTCAGGCCCTGGAGCAGGTAGGACTGAAAGGTTGGGAAAAGAATCGCATTNACGAACTCAGTGGAGGCATGCAGCAGCGGGTCGGGCTGGCCCGGGCCCTGGCCGGAGGCGCTGAGACTCTCCTTATGGATGAGCCGTTCAGCGCCCTGGACCCCCTTATTCGCCGCCAGATGCAGGACGAGTTTATCAAACTGCGGGATACCGTCAAGCAGACGGTAATCTTTATTACCCATGACCTTCTGGAAGCGCTGAGGCTGGGTGACCGCGTTGCTATTATGAAAGACGGGGAGATCATTCAGGTCGGCACACCACAGGAGATACTAACCAACCCCGAGGATGAATATGTGAGCGAATTCATTAAGGATGTACCTCGCGGGCAGGTCATCCCGGTCAAGAGCGTAATGGAGCCGGCCCCGGTGATGGTTCGCTGTGAGCAAAGCCTTGAGGACGCCATTGAAGAAATGAAAGCAAAACGGGTTACGGTAGCCTTCGTTATTGATAATGGCGGTGGACTGAAGGGGATTACGACTATGGAGAAAGCCATAGCCGCGGTACGAGAAGGAGTGACCCAAGCCGAAGATGTAGTGCACCATGAATTCCCCTCTACTTCCCCGGATACTCCGTTGGACCAGGTTTTGCCCCTGGTTGCCGAGGGGAATGTGCCGGTGGCTGTAGTGGACGGACAGCAGGTCTTGTTGGGGGTAGTCAGCCGGCCGGCACTAATCGAGGCGCTACAATTGGGTGACGGTAATGGCAATGGTAACCAAAAGTAGCCTGAAGNGCGAGGCTACGTCCGGAATGCCGGAGGGAGAAGTTATTATACGAGTGTATCGCGAAACATGAGTGCAACGGCGCAAAAAGATNACACCAAAGAGGGTTTCGGGGCCGCCTCTGCTAGACGCCGAACAATTTGGCGGGCGTTAGGCAGCGNGGTTTTTGCCGANTTATCGCCGATAGCGAAGAGCGCCGTTGGCATTGTGGGACTGGCTATCCTGATCGGTATTGTTACCGCCCTTTACAATAGTGTTCCGGCCGAGGGAGATCCGGGGATAGCCATTAACTTCCCCGAGGAATGGGTTTTTGGTTGGGAGGCAATCAAGTGGATAGACAGCCTGGTGGACTGGGTGGTGGTTAACTGGGAACCCTTCTTCATCGTTATCAGGACGNTAGTACTGGGTATCTTGATACCCTTCAGAGATTTCCTGCAATGGCTTCCCTGGTGGCTGGTCATTNCCGGTACCGGGCTCATTTCCTGGCGAATGGTTAGTACCAAGTTTGGCATAACTGCCGTGGGGTTCCTCGTCTTCATGAGCTTTATGGGACTGATTGACCTGCTCATGTTGACTCTGGCTATCACCCTCACGGCCACCCTGCTCTGCGTGGTTGTGGGAATACCCTTGGGGACCGTTGCTGCCCGGAGCAACCGGTTTGACGCCATGCTGCGGCCGATTCTGGATGGCATGCAGACCATGCCNAGTTTCGTCTATCTCATTCCGGCCCTGATGCTCTTCGGGCTGGGAATGACTCCGGCGGTAATGGCTACCTCTATTTATGCCATTTCGCCTATCATCCGACTCACTAATCTTGGGATACGGCAAGTGGATTCTTCGGTAGTGGAGGCCGGTCGCGCCTTTGGAGCAACGCCTTGGCAATTACTGCGCAAGGTCCAGGTGCCTCTGGCTTTACCGACCATCCTGGCCGGGCTGAACCAGACGGTGATGATGGCTCTGGCCATGGTGATCATAGCCTCCATGATCGGGGCCAAGGGATTGGGAGCAGAAGTCCTTACCGGTATCGCCCGGCTGGAACCGGGCAGAGGGTTCATAGCCGGCATCAGCATCGTTTTTACGGCTATCATCCTTGACCGTATCAGCCAGANNCTGGCCAAGAGACCGGAGACCCAGCTGGCTGCATAACAGAACGAGATAAAAGGAGGTACGAAGGAAAGCTATAACTAAATAACCCTGAACAATATTTGCCGGCGGTAAAACTGCNGACCGAGAAGATAATACAAGTCTGAGACTATAGGAGGTAACTTAATCTTGGGTAAATTCAAATTCCGATGGAAAGGTTTGGTTTTGCTCTTCTCTGCACTGGTGATGATGGCATCCCTGGTTGGGG
>NYYM01000037.1 GCA_002685815.1 Dehalococcoidales bacterium
CTCGGGATCCAACTTAATTAGTTCAGCTATGGGCTTTATTCCGGTGCTAAAGGCGATTGTGAAGTCACCGCTTGTGTTGGCTCCAAAGGTACCTGTTTTGGATAGTCCTAACATAGCCCTCTTAGCGGCATTCTGGAGCTGGCGGGAGTCAAGGGCGAGGTCAGTAGCAACCACCATCATAATTGAGTTCCCTGTGGAGGCGTTGGGGGGCTCTGGTAGCTCCACCTCCCTACCCACAGGGACGCCGTCTATCATAAGGTCCTCTTTCCTGCCGCAGTTGAGCTGGACGAGGACCCCTACGGTGAAGTTATGGTATATTCTGGATGCTGTGCCGATGCCTCCTTTAAAACCGTATCCGGTCATTGGGGTGCCCCCTCCAACGTTTCCTTCTGGGACGGGACCCGTACCCACTCCACTCCGGGCAGTATCGATGGCTTCAAAAACCTGTTTCCTGCCAATCTGTCTTCCGTGGTTGTCTGTGAGATAGCCCCCGTTGGTCTCCCCCACCACTACGTTCAGCGTCCGGGGGGCATTCCCGTATCTTTCCTTCTGATAATCTAGCATCGCGTCAGCTACCCTCCAAGTGTTCATGGTCTCGGTGAGGAGGATAGGGACTTCAATGACCCCCTCGAGCATGACCTGAGGGAGCCCCGTTACCTTCCCAAAGGCGTTGAAGAGGTCGACTCCAGCTGCCACCTTCTCGCCATGGATGTCCCCTTGATGTGGAACTATGGCCGTCACACCAGTCCTCACGTTCTCCCCGCAGATCAGGGTCGAATGACCCACGCCGACCCCGCGTACGTCTGTGATGGCGTTCATTTTTCCTCTTTCCATTAAACCTAGATGTATCCCAAACTCTCTAGTCCTCGGCCTGTCGCCCATAACCCTCGTTCAAAGAAAGCTTCTCGACGGGAAAAGGGTTGGGCCTAAAAAAGGTTTTATCCACTTCTCATGTAGTGGATCCATGAACATTTACGAGGAGCTTGGAGTTAAGAGAGTCATAAACGCTTCCTTTGCTCTTACTCGGTTGGGGGGATCAACCTTGACCAAGGAAGTCCAGCAGGCGATGGAGGAGGCGAACAAGACATACGTCTACCTATGGGATCTGATGAAGAGGGGCGGGCAGTTATTGGCCGATGGCTGCGGGGCTGAGGCGGGATGGATAACCAGCGGTGCGTTTAACGGGCTTGTCCTCAGCGCGGCCGCATGTATTGCAGGGAAAGACCCCGAAAAGATCAGGCGTCTCCCTGACACAACGGGGATGAAGAATGAGATCATCATTCAGAGAGCAAACAGGATCCTCATCTACGATAGGGCAATGCAGGTTCCCGGAGGCAAATTCGTTTTCGTCGGTGACGAGCGTTGGGGGTGCACCCCGAAGCTCATGGAGGCCGCTATTAACGAAAACACTGCTGCCATCAACCACGTTATCATCGAAAATGACAAGCCCCGGATCGTTTCCATCGAGGAGACTGTGAAAGTAGCTCACAAGCACGATGTCCCAGTCATCCTGGACTGTTCAGGGATGACCTATCCCCTAGAAGGTCTCACTAAGTTTGTAGAGATGGGGGTGGACCTAGCATGTTATGGGGGAAAGTATGTGGGAGGACCTAACTCCACAGGGTTCATCGTGGGAAAGAAGGCCCTCATTGATACAGTGGCAATCCACAGCTTCATTGGGCACGAGGCCGGGCCCAACGAGCAGGGAGGCTATTACAGGGGCATAGGGAGGGGCTATAAGCTGGATAGACAGGAGATTGTCGCACTGTTGGTATCCTTCAAGAGGTGGCTGAAAATGGATCACAAGAAGGAGCGTATAGAGCCTGCCTGGAAGAGGGCCCGATACATTAATAATCAGATCAGGAAGCTCCCAGGTCTCAAGGGCGCCGAGATAAACTTCACCCCGGAGGAGGGAGAGGGAATAGGCTACCATACTATAGGGATCGCCCTGAATTTTAAAGAAAAGACTGAGGATGAGGTTAGAGAGATGGTCCTGAGTCTCCGTGAGGATGATCCAGAGATCTGGCTAAGGTCGAGGGGAACAGGAACCTCCTTTGTCATCAACTGCCTTACACTGCTGCCCGGGCAAGAAAAGATCCTCGTAGACAGATTCACCAAGCTCTTCTCTTAGTTTCCGGCATTTTTCCCTGTTTTTTCAGCCCTTGTTTTATTAGGACTGCTCGTCGTTCCAGTAGCGGTAATAACCTTGAGTAAACCTGCAAAGATACATGAATTAACCGAGGAGAAGCTCATGGATTTAGACCCCGTTGTCCTGAGGGCGATTCTTCATGAGAGGACGCATCACACCATAGAGGTGAATATTTATCGGATTATGGCAGGGAAAAAAGGGATATCCAAGAGCTTTGGGGAGACCGTGGGGCGTCTAATAGACATCTGGAAAGCTAGGGGGCTTCCAACTGACACCCCCGATATCCAGTGGTGCTTAAACTATGTCGGCTTCGCACGGATGCTGAGAACGGGAGGAGAATTGGACCTGGGCCTGGAGCTCGCTAAGCCATTCACCAAGGGCGAGATGGAGACCGTTGAGAAGCTCATTTACGGGAGGAAGAGCATTCGCCAGTTCAGGGACCAACCCGTCACTGACGAGATGATCGACAGAATCCTCCACGCAGGGCTTTATGCCCCCCACAGCTGCAACATGGGCTCTACCCGTTACCTTGTCCTCAGGGAACCCGAGGAGTGGAAGTTGGTGCGGAGCGATATTCCCATCGAGAACTGCGTGATGATCGTGGTCCTCCAGGATCTACGCATGTATAAGGCGCTTAACTTCGACGAACTGGTTCCCCAGAACCTCTACTATGATGCCGCTGCGACAGCCGACCACATCTGTCTCATGGCACACGCCCTTGGGCTCGGGGGATGCTGGCTTACCCACGGGGAGGATACCCAAAAACGTCTAAGGGATTATTTTGGCCTCCATAAGGAGATAGTTAGCAGAAATCATATTGTCGTGGGCTGGCCTGATGAATCACCCATTAAATCCCAAAGGATGAAGCTAGAAGAGACTGTACTTAACCGCTAACCTCATCCCTCCGCGTACGCGTGAATTAAGACGAAATAGAAAAAGCCGCTCTTTTCTTGGGCCTCGCTCAAGCTGAGAAGGTATTCCTGAAGCCTTTGCAGAGTCGATATGAGGATTTTTAGAAAAATGGGTTTAGAGGGAAGAGATGGGGACTTTATGGGAGAGGTCTTTTAGGAACCTCTCCAGTCTAATTGAGACCTCCTCCAGCTTCTCCACGGGTTTCACCAGGGCAAATCTGATGTGCCCCTCGCTGTTGGTGCCGTATTGTATTCCCGGGGCGCACCTAACCTTTTCGTGATAATAGAACTTTTGAACAAAGTCCTTGGACGTGCAGTTCAATTCGGAGATATCGGCGAAGACGTAAAAGGCGCCTTCAGGCTTTGGACAACTGATCCCATCGATCTCGTTGAGCCGGGGGACAAAGTAGTCGATCCGCTTCTTGAACTCCGACTTCATCTCCTCCACGAAATCCCACCCCTCCTTCAGGGCTAGAGTCCCTGCCTTTTGGAAGGGGACCGGTATGCTAGTGATCCCTATAGGGACCCCCTTTACGACCTTCATCAGCTCAGGACCTGCTATGATGTATCCCGCCCTACACCCTGTCCATGCGAAGGTCTTGGAGAAGCTCATGAGCACCATAGTCCTCTCCACCATCTCTGGGAGATTAATGATAGGACGATGCTTTCGGCCTCCCCATACGTACTCTGTGTAAATCTCGTCCGCGATGACTATGATATCTTTCTCTACAGCGATCCCGGCAATCTCCTCCAGCTCCTCCTGAGTATAAACCGTTCCGCACGGGNTATCGGGATTGCAGATGATTAGAGCCTTCGTCTTACCTGTGATAGCAGCCCTGATATTGTCCATGTCGGGCCTAAAGTTCCCATTTTCGTCCTTGATCATATCCGCCTTTTTCATTGAGGCACCAAAATAAGCCGCAGGTAGATTGTACCCCTGATAAGCAGGGTCCTGGATGACGACCTCATCTCCCGGATTTAGGATCGCGCCAAAGGCCCTAAAGATGGCTTGGCTTCCCCCGGACTCAACAAGGATCTGGGTTTTTGGGTCTACGGTGACTCCATATTTCTGATAATACTCAGCGATGGCGGTCTTAAACTCAGGATCTCCCCCAAAAACGTAATGGGTGTGACCCTCCTTCATGGCGTCATAGACCGCTTTGTTGATGAACTCTGGTTGGTTGAAGTCCGGGTCTCCTGCCCCCAGATTGATCAGACCAGGTTCACTGGGTACCCTAATCCTGGTTGTGATACCTTGTTGCATAGCAGAGATCTCCTTTTTAGCGAATCTCTTGACGTCCAACTTAGTCATATATCGTCTTAGCTAATTGAATTCACTATAAAAGCGGTTCGGAACCTTTTCCCAGAAACTGGTGAAACTCCACAAAAAGATGGGAAAAGGGGGCGCGAAGGGGGAGGTCTCTAAAGATCAGCTTGATCGTGCCATCGCTTTGGGCTCGAACTGAATGCTTGACTTAGAGGACCATCCTACCCTCTTTTTGCGCTCGTGAGTGCCAGTCTTCCTATTCATATTTTTCTTCCCTTGAGCTAGCTGCGCGCGTGGAGGACTATTACCTAATAGAAGAGCTCCAAGGCCATTTGTGTGTCCCCCCTTTCCAAGGCTTGGGCGCTCATGATTATGGGGACAGCGGTCTTTTCCTTCATATGAACTCGATTATACATTTGTATTATGGAATTCAAATCCAAGTCCTTGAATTATTTTAGCCACAGGATTCTACAAGTGAGGTGGTGTTGCTGTGGTGTTTGGTGGGATTTTTGGGAGGTTATATAGGTGGGAGCGATTGGGTTTAGGCTTTGAGTTTTAAAAAATTATTGTAAAACTAGATCAAGTGATTTTTGGACTGATACGATATGAATATAAATGAACTTGGATTGAACCAACCATTATCTCAATAGTTATCTGTTTAATTTTCTTGATAATTCTTCGCTGGAATAAATATGTAACGTACTTTAGACAGATTATGCAACCTGAGCTTTCCGATCTCAAAGAATTGTTAGGCCGTAATGACGATTAAGGAACCTTTAATGACATACCTTGAGATTTATGGAAGGTATGAAAATGGTTATAAGCTTGATCATTTTTCCAAGTTAACAGGTTTGATTAGTTAACCCTCTTTTACTATGTTATCACTTATGTGTATATTCAAGAAAAATGTCTTCTCAGTTTCAAAGGTTTTAATCGACTTAATTATTTTGGCCGAAGAGCCCCTATAGGTGGCCAATCCTTCAGCTCATCTCTCTGATCTCGTCCGGTTTTGCATCGCGAACGCAGTAGCCATTCAATACCAAACATGACATCAGAAAATCAATAATAACCAACCAAACAACGAAACTACTCTAAATAATCGTCATCTTGAATGGGGGGGGACCAATCAAACACTACCCCCAGCCACAGATTGGAAACATTAAAACACCTACACCCAAACAATTACACGCCTTCCTAACGACGCACCATACAGACAAACCCCGTTGAGGGAAGACCCAGTGAACCGGGGTCCACCAGCTATGGTACAGGGGGGCAGGGCGGGCGCCGGAAACCTCATAGATGAGAGAGCTCGGCCGAGTGGGGCGCAGCCCCGACCGTGACGTCGTGAGTTTGCTAGGAGGGACAGGGGCGCCTGCCCTCAACCCTTAAATCAACGCCGACATCAACAGATACCAATTCCGAGGTTAAATCAATGGATACTGAGACTCGACTCCAGCTAGTCACCCGCAACCTCCAGGAGATCATAACCAAGAACGAGCTCAGAAATCTTCTCGAGACTAACCAGCACCCCCGGGGATACGTGGGCTTCGAGCCCAGTGGCCTTATGCATGCTGGCACCGGCCTTATCGTAGGCCAAAAGATGCGCGACTATGCAGACGCCGGTTTCCACTTTATCATCTACCTCGCTGAGTGGCACGGCTGGATTAACAATAAGATGGGAGGCGTCCTAGAGAATCTTTCCACCGCCGCAGGATTCTTTAAGGACCTTTTCACTGCCCTGGGCTTGTCCGAAGGGAAAATTGAGTATCTCTGGGCCTCT